>CAYGQZ010000015.1:0-30258 GCA_964352055.1 uncultured Rhodobacterales bacterium | reverse complement strand
GATCCAACTGCGGAGGCAATCTGTTGGTACTGCGCCAGTTTTTCCTGAGCGTTGCCAGCGCTGCGGAGCAAGACGTTTTCTGTTTCCTCCAAGATCGCCTGCGCTTGCGTATTCACCTGGTCAAGAGATTGGCTTTTGACAGGGGTCAACGGCCGGGTTGTTACGACAGGTGATGCGCCGGAACGGGACGCACGACCAGTCGGCAAGTCCCGGTCTCTTTGAGATCTCGCAAGCGCCCTTAGCTCATTGGATGCTGACCGAAGCGCGTCTTGAACTTCCTTATAGTCGCTGTCCTGAGGGATCTCGGCGGCGATGACTCCCAATCGTTCGGACAGGCAGTCGACGCGGTATTCAATCGCGATATCCCCGCAAAACTGGCGTGCTGCGGCCAGACCGGCGACGACGACTTTGGTGTATTGGGTAGATCCGAATGTACCACTGGGCATCGTAACGACATATGTTGGTCCGGCCGCATAGGCGGGCACGGTCAGTAGTGTCATGGTTGCCGCGACTGAAGCGAAAATGATCTTGCAGCTTTGGTTTCTCATTTTGGAATTCCCTCATTTTCAATCTCTGATAATGAGCATGTTTTGGCGTAAAGCGCAAATATTCGCTTTGTCAAACCTTGATGAAACAGCCTGACTTCCGTCTGTGATTGACAGTATTGGCCAAATCTTGCCACCATTTCAGGGCGTTGAACTGCCTCTTTGACTGTACCTGAAACCCAGCATTGCCAGGTGGATATTAAAACCCTAGTCTAAGCGCATTGTTCGAAATTCTTTGAAGGCTAGGTAAGGAATTCTGTCATGAAGAAGTACTTGGCGATCGTCTTGGTCAGCGGCGTATGGCTGACTTTACCCGCTTCTGCCTATGCACAGGCTCTTGCGGAAGCGCGCGCACGATTGGCGTGTGGGAAGGACACTATTGTTGATGCAGTCTATTTGCCTGGAGATATCCTCAGAGTGACCTGTTCCGAGAACTCCGAGAAATCGTCTGGACAGGAAGAATCGCTTCTAAACAATGGTGAGCCATTCACCGTTGCGCCTCCTTTGGTTGCTCTCGGCGCAGTGGGGCTTTTGGCCATCCTTTTTAGCGGAGGAAGCTCGTCAAGCACAACTTCGACTGGGTTTTCACCCGCGGAATAGACCAGGACTGAAGCAACCGGGTGCCGGACAGGCTATTGAGTAATGCCGAATGCGGCGCTGATCCCGCGTTGTGTTCCAACTCCGAAATCTCCGTCGATTGCGCCATCATAAAAGGCATATTCAGACAATTTGCGCTGCAGCGCCTTGCGCGTCTCAAGCTTAAACATAGCAGGCTCGTCTCGCAGCAACTCGAAGACATCGGTCGCTCCTGTGCGCAAGGCCCGGTAAAGATACTCGGCTGCGTCTGTTGGTCCTTTGTTTTCAATCTCGCCATCGTCAATCATCGCAGCAAAATTGAACATCGCCTGCGGGTGACGCATGTCTGCCGCACGCTCAAAATACTCCAGCCCAAGGGCAGGATTACGTTTCACGTTCAGGCTACCTTGAAAGTAGATGAACCCGACATCGTTCAAAGCATCTGGATAACCCTGATCTGCAGATTGCTTGTAAAGCACCAGCGCTCGCTCCAGATCTTGCGGCACGCCGTGTCCTTTCTCATAAAGCTGTGCAAGTTCGAATTGCGCCTCTGCCGAGCCATCGATCGCTGCACGCTGTAAATAATCAGCCGCTTTTCTTGGATCGTAACGCGGATCGTCCGAGTTCAGCCTCATATATGCCAAACCCAGCATCGAGCGCGTGTCGCCCTGCCCCGCCAAAGCGACAAGTTGCACTTCTTGTTCTTTCTCAAGCGAGGCCCATGCCAGTCGGCGGTTTGGGTCGGAAATTGCATTGGTCCCGTCCCCAGCCCCGGCCATATAAAACGGCGTTCCGGGAAGCGAACCATAAGTATGCGGTTCCTGCTGAAATCTTGTATTCGCCAAGACCTGATCGCGAACCTTGCGAAACATCAGACTGATCTCAAGCTCAGGCTTGGCGAGGTTGTCGATCAGCGCTTTGGCAAAGGGGCTGTTCTGGCCCGTACCGTCCAACGCACGTGCGCCGTCCTTTGCGGCGAATGCCACAAGGGTGCCCCGCTCAGGCGATGGCAACGCAAGGCCCGCCGATCCGACGCTGCGTGTCTGTTCCGCCGCTGCAGCGGTTTCCTGCAAAGCAAGGTCATCCAATGCGCCGCCGAACGGATTGTCACGACAGGAGTCCAGGATAACGATGCGCATTTTGCGTGCGTTCTCTACCGATGCCAGTAATTGTTTGAGCGACACGCCCTGACGTTGGATATCCTGATTGGAAACAACGTCAGCATCAATTGGTATCAAGAAGTTTTCGCCGGAGACTTCGACCCCATGACCAGCATAATAAATCAACGCCAAGTCTGCTGTTTCCGCCTGAAAGGCAAAATCATCCACGGCCCTACGCAACTCCTCGGCGCTACTGTCGATCAACGTTGTCACCTTGAAGCCGATCCCATCGAGCGTGTCAGAGATATCGCGCGCATCGTTGATCGTATTGTCCAGTTTCACGATTGTTTGATAATCCGCCATTCCGATAACAAGCGCCACTCGATCATCAGCCAGAGCTTTGAGCGGGCACAGCACGATAAAAAACAAGATTAACACGCGCATGAGTTAATATCCTTCGGTCGAAAACGATAGGCGGTGTCACGTTATTCTGCAGATCATAGCTTAATTTTCGCTGTGCTTACAGTAACAGTTTCAACCGACATGCGCCTCGTTGGCGGGACAAACTGCGTTTGAACGAACGGCTGTAATCAAGCATACCGCATCTAGGCTGATCAGGCTCGAGTTTCTGGTCGTTAAGACTAACGAAGCGCGCGAAATCGCCAGCGTTCCAGCAATCAACCTGCCGGTCGACTGGGTCAGATCGTACCCCGCGCTTGGGTCGCGAAAACTGCGCGTTGGATCAAGAGTGTAAAGAAGTCAGCTCAGCGCCTGAAATTCAACGCGTCGGTTTTCGTCGGCACGGCTGTTCGCAGAGTTAGCCGGAAAACGTTCGCCCATCCCGATGGTTTCCAAACGATCCGGGGCAATACCACAGTTTCCAGTCAGGTGCCTTGCCACTTCTTCGGCACGCAAGGTGGACAACCGCTCGTTATAGTCGGCAGAACCCGACGAGTCCGTGTGGCCGACAATGCGGATCACTTGAATGTCGCTTTTCTGAAGCACCTCGCACATCATATCCAGCTTGGGTTTCTCTTCGTCGGACAGGGCCGCAGAGTCAAAGCCGAAGCTTATCTGCAAATTGACCTGCAGCTCCGGATCGAGCTGGCCGAATACGACTGGAGTGGACGCGATAGGTTTGTTCGGATCATCTGGGACGGGTGTCGCTTCTGCCGTCAAGGTCGCTGCCGATGTTGGTGCATCAGCGCCCTCAACAGTCACCAGTTTGAGGCCGCGTGTCTTGCCCAGCCCGTTGTTGTTCGCCTCACTAAAGGCGTTTTTCTGGAGTTCAAAACGCTGCGTTAGTTCTTCAACAGTCATATCTTGTTGCGCGAGAGAGGCACCGCAGAGGAAACTGAAAATGACCAGCGGGACAAAGAACTGTAAACGCATGACTGACACCTATCCGTAAAAATGATTTTGCTGCGAACAGGAGGTATAGTATCACCGATACAGCTTTAATGCAGTACTTTTAAGCGCAAGCACTCACAGATTATTTGTGGTTTCGTCCGATTGTGACGGTGTGCTTTCGGAAAGGCGGATGACTATATTCTGGTCCCTACCACCATAATCCCACCGACCTTGCCTGCGGCACCGCCGCGTTTCCATGGCGCGGGCTTAACCCACAAAGGTTCGGTGCGTGAACGCAATGAAGACGCGATCCTAACTGATCCTTCTGGCGATTTGTGGGCTGTGGCCGATGGCATGGGTGGATACGGACACGGGGACATAGCCTCCGATATCGTCATTGATTTGCTGAGCGAGGTCGATGAGGGCACACTGGCCCCTCAGGCGCTGCGAAGCCAGCTATATGCCGCAAATGCTGAAATCTACAGGCGGTCGCAGAAATCAGGCAGAATGGGTTCGACCGTTGTCGCGATGCTTTTGCAGAATTCAGCAGCAACGATTGTTTGGGCCGGTGATTGCCGCGCGTATTTGCTGCGTGGCCAGTCGCTTCGTTTGTTGACCCGCGATCACACCGTTGTGCAGGACATGGTCGATCAGGGTTTGCTGGGGGACCAGGATCGTGAGGTGCATCCGGAACGACACTTGGTCACCCGAGCAGTAGGCGTGGAGGCGTCGCTGGAATTGGAAACGACCATTGTGCCGCTGGTTTCCGGCGACAGGATTCTGCTGTGTAGCGATGGATTGACCTGTTGCCTGAGCGACCAGACGATTGCCGGGCACATGGCCGCTGGCAACTCTCCCAAAGCGACGTGCGACTTGATGGTGATTGCCGCGTTGGAGAGCGGCGCGCCTGATAACGTATCGGTTGTGTCTGTTTTCGCCGTGGAGGGTTAGGGATGCGAGAAAACGTCCTGATCGGTCCGACTATCATAGCAATAGGACTTGTCGTGGCAGGCATATGTGTCGCTGTGGTGGGCGCGCTGCTGCAGACAGCGGATGGAAGCACCGAACTTCGTCTTGAGCAAAACGAGGCGCGAACGGAGCGCCTTCGCGCCGAGGTCGAAAGCCTGCGATCTGAATTGCGTGACACCGAAGCACAACTGAAGCAACTGTCAGAGGAGGTGGCATTGGGCATGGTCCCCGCGCCTCTCCCATCCGGACAGTCTGGTCCCGTTTTGGGCGTACCGACCACAGGCCCGGTCGAGGAAGAATTTGGCGATACAGGCGCAATGACCGAGGTGATGAATCTCGCCAAGTCACGCTTTAACGAGGGCATAAGCCAGCCAAGCAACCGTGTCATGTTGGAGGTTCTGGGCGCTCCGAGTGACAATCAAACGATAAATTGTGGTCCAATGACACAGCAGCGCCTCAAGGCGATGCTTGAGACGCGCCAGGTCGGGCCGCTTCGCGTGACGATGCTGAAACCGGCTTTGGATAGTCTTGAGCGGATCGTGGCCAGTCTGAAAGAAACCGAACCCGCAATTCACGATGCACTCGGTACAGCCGGGGCCCTGTGTGTGCGGCTCATTCGAGGCTCTCGCTCTTCGTGGTCGAACCATTCCTGGGGTACTGCGATTGATGTAAAACTGCAGGGTCGGCTGGACGGGTTTGGGGACGGTGGCACACAGTTTGGATTGCTGCTGCTGGCTGAACTGTTCAACAAGGAAGGCTGGTACTGGGGTGCTACATACAGTCGCGAAGATTCGATGCACTTCGAGGTGGGCGTTGAGACGCTGAGAAAGTGGCAGGCTGAGGGCAAGCTGTAATCGATGGAACACCGCCCTTCATCCGCGCTCGATCTTGTTGCGCGACCAGTTCTTGTTGTGTTGGAAGACTTTGAGCGACAAGCGCGCGGCGGCGCGGCACTGGTTGTTGATGCCGCAGAAGCAGCGCTAAACCAGTTTGAATTGGACGCCGCCAGAGCCGGAGTACCCACCAACGCCATCAAACCGGCGCGCTACGGGTTGGCGATGCTATTCGATACAAGGGCTCGGCAGATTTCAACGCTGTCACTGAACGCATGGTCGGTTCTGGCACAGCGGCAATTGTTCGAGGGCCATACGATGCCCATCTCACGTATCCAGAAATTTCAAGCAACGGCCGCAAGGCAAGGTCCCGAATTTGCAGATCTGGATTACTTTTTGGGCAAAGTATTGGCACGTGCACAAGACAGCCGGCACGCACACAAACCCGTCGCCGATGCCAATTGGGGACTGCGCATTGCCGCCTATTTCATCGTATTGGCACTGGGCCTTTCTGGTTACGCAGTTTGGTTGGAACACCGTTTTCATGCCCGGTTGATTACAGCTTTTGACGCCGAAGTGTTGAACATCGGGCTCGACCGAGACCACGAAGGCAAGGCCTTGGTACAACGGTTGGATGACCTCCACGCTGCCGTCGTTCGGGTGTCCAGCGCGGCAGAACGGGCGCCGTTGCGCAAAATCGTACGTCTGCCCTTCGGTGACGGTGAAGCATATGCGCAAGCGGTTTATCGTGACACAGTCGCACGGCAGATGCCGCGCGCAATTGCAGATGGTATTGAGGAAGTGCTCGCGAAAGAAGGCAGAGGCCTGGTCCTTTATGATGCGCTGCGTGCATGGTCAGTGTTGACGGGAGAGGACACTTGGACGAGGGCCTACCTTTCTGGATGGCTGGAAGATAATGGCGCCGCCGCCGGAGTAGACGGACTTGATCGCCATGTGAGTTCGATGGCAGGGCCCGCGCCGGAAATTTCCCCCCGCGATACACTTGTGATGGATCAGGCGCGCAACTTTGCAGCCGATGTGCCCGAGCCAGATCGCGCTTGGCTCGAACTTCTGCGCGCTGAGCGTATGCGAACCCTACCGACATGGCAGCCCACAAACGCGGTCGAAGGGATTGAGACCGTTTTGCTTCGCCGTTCGGGGCGTCCGATATCAGAGGGAATTCCTGGGCTGTTTACTGCCGCAGGTTGGACGGAGGCACATAAGTTTGCCGTCGGCGGTGCGGTTCAGCGTGCACGCGAATTGGCCCCCAAGATAACCGGACGCGCCTTGCCAACTGTCAATGAATCGCCTGACTTACTGATGGACCGACTGCATTTAGAAACTCAGGCCGCTTGGAAGGCCTGGCTTGCTGATCTGCGGGTGCGTCCTTTTGCCGAGCGCGAAACCGGCATCATCGTGTCGGGCGCGTTGGCGCAACCCGAGAACCCACTGACGCACCTGTTGCGCGCGGTTTGGGTCGAGGTGGGGGGCACTGATCGCACCCGCAGTCACACCCAACAGCTGACGTTGGCGCGTGAGTTTGGCGCAATGGTGCAGTACCTGGAACAAGGCCGCATGACCGAGATCACGATGCTATTTTCTCAACTGAACGTTGCCTTGGGAGCCGTCGATTTCGATGCGCAACGCGGCAGCCAACGGTTGATGAGTGTTCAGGACCGCGCGCGTTCCATTACAGCGCTCAAGAATGCGCCGAGCATCATTGTACAGATCACCGAGGATGTTCTGGCGCAAGCCTCGTTGCCCGGGCAGGGACAGCCGTTGAACCCGTTGACCCGCGGATGGCAGCAACAGGTGTTTCCACTCTGCCGGAATACATTGGCTGGCTATCCATTTCGCGAAGGGCCAGATGTGCACGTCGCTGATCTCGACGCTTTGCTTGGTCCACAAGGCGCGCTTACGGTCTTTGTACGACAAAGCGCAGCACCGTTCCTCGAAACCTCCGAGAGCCCATGGCGTTGGAAACCCGAGGCACGATTTGCAGGTGTCACGCCGGAAAGCGCCGAGTTTCTTCAGCGCGCGATGCAAGTGTCTGAAGGGTTGTTCGGCCCGCAGGGACAGCTCAACTTTGATTTGACGTTGGCCGCGCTGGCTGAGCGCGGACGGACAATCGCAGCGATCGGAGGGGTTGCCCAGCCAGTACGTGCCACTGGCGCGCCTGCGAACCTCAGTTGGCCAGGGCCCCAGCCCAACATGGGAATCGAGGTGAGTTTTCGAGAGTCAGAGACTGCCGAACGGATCTTGCATAGCGGAACGTGGGGTCTGCTACGACTGGTGGATGGGCTGCGCGTGCGCCAGCGCGATGGTGGGCGACGCATGCTTTTGGATATACGCAGCGCCTCAGGTCGCGTGTTTTTGGAAATGGAGTTTCAAACAGCGCTCAACCCCATATCGGTCCGTACCGCCATGCAAGAGCTGGCCTGTCCACTGGCATTGTGATGAATTTTTACCGAACATCATCAACTTCCTGTATCATGGGAAGCGGTTTATTGTGAAATTCGTTTTTTCCGTTCCGACCATAGGAGCAAGAAGTGCTATTTGATCGCGTCGCATATTTGACGACCCCCCTTCCATCCAGCGAAGACCTCAGAGGTCAAACCACTGACGCCCTGCTGTTCGCGCATCTGACCGGAGCGGACCACATCAGCAAGTGTTTCGAGTACAACGTTCTGGCTGAAAGTTTTGACCCCAACATTAACAGCTCTGATTTACTGGGAGAGATGGTCACAGTGGCCGTCGTTCCAGATCGGCGCAACCCTGACATGCTTCGCTATTTTCATGGCATGGTCGATCAGTTCCGGTTTGAGGGCAATGATGATAGTGACCTTTTCCAGTACCGGTTGATCCTTCGCCCCAAACTCTGGTTGCTTTCAAAATCAACCGACAACCGCATTTTCCAGGACATGTCGGTCGAGGACATCATTTCCAGCGTTTTGGATGAACATGGCGTGTCTGACTACCGGTTCTCTCTCACCGGTACTGCTCTCGACGTCCGCGAATACTGCGTACAATACGGCGAAAGCGATCTCGACTTCGTACAACGATTAATGGAACACGAAGGTGTTTTTTACTACTTTGAGTTTGAAGAGGGCAAGCACACTCTGGTCATGACGGACGACATGGCATCGCTGCAAGCCGGAAACGCAAGCGGAGAACTGCGGTTTGAGCCGAATGACTTGGTGGGCACCGAAGGTGAGGGCGTGATCTCAAGGTTGAGCCGGACCGACAGCATCGTGACCGCCGAGCACACCCTGACCGACTATAATTTCGAAACGCCTTCGGCCGATCTGATTTCCAAGACGATCGATGGCAAAACACACACAAACGATACAAAAGAACGCTATTCCTATCCGGGGCACTATATGGTCGGATCGGCGGGGGATACGGTTTCTGGCCGAAGGGTCGAAGAGAACCGCGCGCTGCAATACCAAATCCTGGCACGCTCCAACGCGACTGCGCTCTGGTCAGGGACGACTTTTGCACTCATCGATTATCCGCGTGAAGCCGAGAACGTGAGTTACCTGATTTTGGAAACTCAATATGACATCCTGGACGAGCAATACGCTTCGGGCACGACATTTGAACGTGATGTGGGCATCCAGACCAATTTTCGCCTGGTTCCAGAGGACAAACCGTTTCGACCGGCGCGCACAACGCCAAAACCGGTCATGAAAGGCCCCCAGACCGCGCGCGTTGTCGGGCCTGCCGGTGAAGAAATCTATACAGACGAATTTGCCCGCGTGAAGGTACATTTCTTTTGGGATCGTCTGGGATCAAGCGACGAGACAGCCACCTGCTGGATCAGGGTCAGTTCCGCCTGGGCGGGTGCCGGGTTCGGGTTCATACAAATCCCGCGTATCGGGCAAGAGGTGATCGTGGATTTCCTTGATGGTGATCCGGATCGTCCGATTGTTACGGGACGCGTCTATAACGCCGAACAGATGCCGCCCTATGATCTGCCAGGAAATGCAACTCAATCGGGTTGGAAATCCGAAAGCTCTTTGGGCGGAGGGGGTTGGAACGAGTTGCGCTTCGAAGATCTCAAGGGATCTGAAGAAGTGTACTTTCAGGCTGAGAAAGACCACAATGAACTGGTCAAGAACAACGAAAGCCGTCACATCGGAAACGATTTTGCGGAAACGGTTGTCAACAACGCAACGCAGGATGTTGGCGTCAACCGGGATGAAACAGTAGGAAACAACAAGACGACCGCCGTTGGCGTGGACCGCGTAGTCAACATCGGAAGCAATGATACCGAAAGCGTCGGATCGAACCGTATTCTGTCGGTTGGCGTGAATGAAACCATTTCCGTTGGCTCAGATTCCACCGAGACGATTGGGGCCAATCATACCCAGACCATAGGGGTCAGCCAGACAATTACCGTAGGCGCAATGCGAATGGATGCCGTTGGCGCCGTTGAGACGCGCACAGTCGGCGCAGCTCAGATCAACACAGTGGGCGCGGCGCGGCAAATGAGCGTGGGTGCCACGCAAAGCCATGACGTCGGACTGAGCGACAGTTGGGCAATCGGCACGGATCAGTCCGTCCAAATCGGCGCAAACCAAACCACTCAGGTGGCAACCGATCACAGCCTGACAGTCGGCGGTGCCAGCGCAATCAGCGTAGGCAAAAACATGTCAACGAACGTCGGCGAGGACAAAGCCATCGACGTCGGGAAAAACCTGGTCATAAATGCCGGAGACAGCATTACCCTTTCCTGTGGAAAGGCAAATCTGCATATGAAGAAAGACGGCACAATCGTCCTTGAAGGCAAAGACATCTCTATCACCGGCAAGGGCAAGATAAATATCAAGGCCAGCAGCGATCTCACAATGAAGGGTAGCAAGATTAACCAGAACTGATCTGCGCCAAGCGTGCAAGCTGGTCGTTTTGGGATGCGGGTGCAACGCCGGACCACCAAACCAAAGGCGGAACCAAGGGCGAAGAAGTCGCCGCCAGAACTGTCATTTCCGCATGTCCTCCCAGCAGCCTGTCAGGGCCGACACCGCCTTCGATCCCACGCAAAAGCACCGGCCACAAGGCGTCAGCCCATGTGTCCGCCGCCGCCTGATCGGCACCAGCCAGATCTGTGTAAGCCACAAGAGGATACCGTCGACCCACTGCATCCTCGCTTGGCTCGATCAGTAACAGACACGGGGTTTGTGCCAATATGACAGCTGCCCGCACGCCACCTTCGGGCCAGCCTACCGCAGTGCATGCCAAGGGTACAATTTGACGGGTCAGCCACGCATCCAACGGGGCGCGTACTCCGGAAGGCAAACCTCGCACCACGAAGTCCCCGACGGCAGGCAGCTTACCAAAAATTCCAGTGCCCATCACGTGCTTCAAAAGCCCCGCGGGCACGAGAAGCCGGAAAATATCTTTAGGTCGAAGGGGTTCTCGACTGAATTGGCGCGCAGATTGAAGCTGGCCGAATAGCCCCCTGCGGACAAGCGCAGATTGAATGCCTCTGGCAAAGCGGTTGCCGACAATCGCCCTTTGCGGATGAGCCGAAGGATTGCCCAACTCCCGGTTTCTGATGTGACCAACTCTGCTGTCCCGTTGACCGGCGCAAAACTGAGCGTGATCATGTTGGTCCCGTCCGGACCGGGCCATGTCATAGGTGCCGGCCGTGCTGCCGCATTGAAATAGCTTAACGTCTGGCCGTCCACGTTCAATGTCACGCGGCTCGCGTTGGCCGACAAATCGGTAGGCTCAAGCGAAAACGCCAGAACAGGCCCCGCCCCGCCGGGGAAAAGCGCATCGCGCAGGGCACGCGCGTTCTCAAACGGCCTGAGCAGTTCCGGGTCCAACCCAAAATCTGCGCGCCACTGCCAGGGGCGTATGGAATTATCGATGTAAGGCTGAAGGTGATCAGCGATGAATGTATCCACCAACCCGCCGCCACCAAACAGCCGCGCAAAGTCCAATGTGTTGACGTCAATTGCGCTTGATTGATCAAAAGGATATCGCCCGGACGTGGCAGACGTACAGAAAGGCAACACGTCAGCGCGCCAGCGTGCATTCAATTGCGCGATGATTGCATCACGTGTGACAGCAACAGTGTCGCCCGCAATCCCGGCAATCCAGCTATCGATGGGGTCGGGAAAAGTCGCAGCCACGTTGGCAATGGCACCGGTAAGCTGTGGAAGCCCGCCACGCGCCATCAACGCGGACTGAGGATCGGGACTGGCTGCTACAATTTGCAACTCGTTCGACAGCGCAGTCAACGCTGCAATCGCATCGCCCAAAAGCGGCGGTTGGCCGTCAACTTCTTCTATTGTTCCGCGTATCGCAGCGAAGTGGTCCGACACAGGCGTCCCCGGCGGAACAGGGGCTGGTCCGTCAACCTTCGTTTTTTGCGCAATCTTAGCTCCTGTTTTGATCATCTTACCCAGCTTGCCCAGCTTCGAAGCCGCTTTTAACGCGCCCTTTTGCGCCGCAGCATTGCCTTGGCCTTCTTCGATCACCCGCGCCAGATGGGTCTCGTAAACCACCGATTCCAGAAGGCGTTTAAGGGCTGAGTCAGCGGAAGACAGATCCTTTAGGTTTTGACGCGCTTGCACCAAATCCTCTATGGGTGCCAAGCGAACGTCACGCAAGAAACCGTCCCACTGGCTGATAAAATCATCGTAGTAAAGTTTGAGAACATCTGCCTCCAGGGTCTCTTCGGAGGCGTCCGCGCTCTCCGAACACCCGCCCGCAAAGACGGCACGATCCAAAATTGCCTGCGCCGCGACTTCCGGGATCAGCGATAACACAGCCGTGTGAAAGCCGTCATAGGTAAAGGCACCGGGCAAACCAACGCGCAAGGTCTGCTCTGACAATCGGTTCATGACCCGGGCACCGTTGGGGCCTGTCTTTTCCGCAGGTATCCAGTCCTTGAGACTTGTGATGGACGGATCGGATCGCAAATTGCGATAGGCACGAACTGCAAGTGGAATGGTGCAAATGCTCTCCAAGACAACGGAGATGAGATCCGGGTCTGCCGCTATCTTGTCCTCTTCGCCTGCGATCCGACTGAGAGCAGCAAGCTGATGATCGACCGCCTCCTCTGTCGGGAACGGATCGATAGGGGCGTAGTCCGGCAGCACTGTTTGCCACCATTCCCCAAGGAACGCCGCGTCGTATGGCGCCTGACCGGTAAGCATCTGATACGATTTGAGCGCGCCCAAAAGGAATTCAGGATCCCGCGAATGCCGCCACATCGTGGCCTCCAACATCGCAACCATGCGTGGTTCCAGAATGTTTCGCAGGGTATGGTCATAGGCAATGGTATGGATTTGCGCCAATTCCGGCTCGGCTGTTGGCCCGATCATTGTCAATGGACTGACTTGCACTTCGGTGCGCGCATTGGCCGTCTCATTGGCTGCTTCAAGCGCAAGGTTCAGATCAAGCGGATCGGTGGGTGCCTGTCGCGCAGCCACGTTGGCAAGTCGTGCGGAAAGGTTTGTGAGCTGGCGTTCCTGCTCTCCCAGTGCACCATTGTAACGCAAAAAGGAAAACAGAAACACGGTGGCCAGGATCACCGAGACAAGCGTGGCCCCGGTCAGCGTACCACGCCAAATCCAACGACGGCGTTCTTCAGCACGCGGATCAAATCGGCCCAGGCCTGCTTCGGGAAAGACCAGGTCAGTGAGCATATCGCGCAGAAAAAAGCTGCGCGTGTTGCCGTAGTCCCGGCGTTCCGGGATGGGCGCAGACAGACCCAAAGACCCGGCGATCCCCGCCACCATCCGATCAATGGGAGATCCCTCTTGGGTCGCGGAGGTGAAGTAAAGCCCGCGCATCCACGGGCTTTCTTCATAGCGGCTCTCTCCAAATATTGCATCGATCAGTACTTTGAGTGGTCCGGTGAGTTGGTCGAACTGGCTTGGAAAACGGAAAATCTCCGCTCGGTTTTCAAGCGGAACATCTTCGGATATTCGGGTCGATAACCGGCTTTCGAGGGCCTCTTGCAGCACGCGCATCTCTCGCTCGACCGTGAGCGAATCCACTCGTTCAGCCGTACCAAGCGTCGCTCCCCAGACCTGTTCGCGCTCTTGTGCATTCAGGTTGCCAAAGAAACTTTCAAACCCCGGTACCAGGTCCGTTTTTGTAACCATGAGGTAAACAGGCAGCTTAAGGCCGGTTTCCTCGTACAGCTCAGCCAGACGCTTGCGTATCTCGCGGCCGTGCTCACGAATGGCGACATCATCACCAGCGAGTTCCTGAACGGACAGAGTGAGGATCACACCGTTGAGCGCGCGCCGGCCCCGGTGTTTCACCAGCAAATCGACAAAGCCCTTCCACTCGGCAGAGTCCACATCTGGATCGCTTTGTTGCTGAACATACCGACCAGCGGTATCGATCAGCACGGCATCTTCGGTAAAGAACCAATCGCAATTGCGGGTGCCGCCGATCCCCTTGAGGTCATCGCTCAGGTCAATCGGGAAATGCAGGCCTGACTGGCGCAGGGCGGTCGTTTTGCCGGTGCCCGGCGGCCCGATGATCACATACCACGGCATATCACGCAGAAACTTCCGCCCGCCCAGTTTGGACCGTTTCATCTGCTCCATGATACCTTGGAATTTGGCCTGAACCTCCGCCAGGTTTTCGTCTCCGGGTCGTGCGACATCTTCGGGCGCGGGTGCCGCCAGCTCGGCTACGAATGCGTGGTTGGCCCGCGCAGCGCGCATCTGACGCAACAGCATGGAAACCAGCCAAAGAATAACGATCACACCGATCACAACGATGCGGGTCAAATCGGACGCCAGCGGCGAAGCCTCGCCCACGCTGATCAGCGGACCATAGAACCAGACCAACGTGCACAGGATCACAATCCCGATCAGTGTCCATAAAAAGCGCGAGAACAGAAAACCGAGGATCTTTTTCAACACGCCCATGTCCTAGACTTTCTTTTGCAGGATTATTTCGACGCGACGGTTTCGCGCTCGCCCCTCGCGGGTGCCATTATCCGCGATGGGTTCCGAGGCGGACTTGCCCTCGGACGTTACCAATCCGGCAGGCACACCCGCCGCAATCAACATCTCGGCGATGGTCTTGGCTCGGGCTTCGCTCAATCCCTGGTTTGAATGGAACGGATTTGAACGACGCACTTGTATGCTGTCGGTATGGCCAACCACGCGCACCGAGCCGATAAATTCAATATTTTCAACAATCACACCCGCCATGGAATTGATGAGGTCGGTGTATTCGGTGTTCAGGTCGGCCTTGGCTGATCGAAAAACTTCCGGCGAAGTGGCCTGCACGACCATCACAGCGATGGACACGTCCTCACGACCGGTAAGCGCCTCGACTTTGCCGTCTGGTGCGGCTGATCCAAAAAGTGGAAGCAATTCAAACACCAGCGGCTCTGCAATCAGCAACGGTTCTTCGACCGTTTCGATCACAGGCCGAAAAACTTCTGCACGTTCGGGCGGCGGCAAGACGCCCGCCAAAGCAAACAAGCGCTCCCCCCGGTTGGACAAGCTGATGCCGAGGCTGACATAGACGACTGTAAGAAGTGCCAAACCAATCAGGCCGATAGACCACAATGGAACGACAAATCGTTTTTGTTCATCCTGCACTTCGACGCCCTGCCAATGCGGTGCAAGAGGCGCTTGCACCGAATCGCGATCGTGCAAGAGGCGGCTCATTTGAGCCCGCAACTGAGATATGGCGGCCTCACCGTTCCGACCATCACGTCGGTATTTGCCACGAAACCCTAGCGACAGGCACAAAAACACCAGCTCAAGCAGTTCCGGATCTCGCTCTGGGAAACGGACCAAATCCTCGGCCAGATCAAAAAACCGCTCTCCGGCGTCGACGTTCCCATACATTGACACGACCAGCGGCATGCGAGGCCAGCCAGAATTGCCGCCCCAAGGTGTGTTGAGTGCGACATCATCCAAAAGCGCCGCGACAAACCACGCGCCCTGATCCGCCCGTGACAATGGCACGCCGCTGGAAACGGCTGCATCTCGTGACTGGGTCAAGCTATCGTGCAATTTGGTGCGCAGCACGTCAGGGTTTTCCGGCGCGGTGGCCCGCTCAAGTTCCGGCGCCAACCCAAGCAGCGTTGCATAGGCATTGACCATTGGATTGGTGCTGGCGCGTCCAGCGCGGACATGAACACCGCGTGCCGCAGGGCTTGCAGGTCTTGATGCCGTCGAACTGCGTCGCACGGGACGAATGCGCGTTCGACCCGCATCATTCTCAAGACCAAAAGGATCTTCCGTACTCATCATATCACCTGCTCACGGCGTAACAGTCAATTTCAGGTTCACGCTCAAAATTGCCGGCGACACCCACAACAAACCCGGGTGCGTCACTTAAAGCCGCCCAATGCTCTGACTGGCGATCAAGCTCCAGGCACAGACGGTCACCATCATAGGGGATTTCGCGGGGTTGGGAATTCAGAGGCTTCAACGGGATACCGGTCAACCGAGATTTCCACAGCGTTTCGAATTGATCCGCCGCTCCCACGGTCGCTTGATCGACAAAAAACTTCCTGAGCATCTTTTCGGACAGATCTCCGCCCACGCGGATCACAATCCGATTGTTGGCAATGATCTCCGGGTTATCGATCCGTACCGTCCAGATATTCTCAGAATGGCGCGATACGCGCAGCGCCCGCGATTTCGGTTCTACGTGACGCAGCGACAGGACCAGCGAGCGCAACGTATCCGCCAATGCCTGAAAACCATTTTGGGGATCTGCGTGGTCATAGGGCGGCAAATCGCCAAGGCGACGACCAGAGGCACCATATGTTGCCATGCGACCGGCAATGCCAGCCAATTCCTGATAAAGTTCCGCAGGATGCGCATTGTTTTGCGCAGCCAGATGCGCCAGACGCGGGCGTACGCTGTTGGCAAGCTCAAGGATCAGCAGGTTTTCCATCGAGGCACCCGTTCCGCCCAGCACCATTGCGCCATGGGCATCTGCGATGCGCTCCATTCCATTGACCAATTCCTTGAGCAGGTTGCTGTACCAAGGCACGGCTTCCAGTCGCAAAGCAGGTGCCAGAAAGCCTTCGTCAAGCGCAACGGCACCATCAGATTTCAACCCTTCAACCCGTGCGATCGGCAGCGTGACGTAGCCTGCGGTTTCATCGCCGGGGAGTAGAATTTTCGGGGCAAGGCGCGCGACTTCGATTTCGCAGGCCTCTGCGCCGCCTCGGATCGCATCACGCGCTTCAATCACAACACCACGGTAACGGGCACCCGATGGCTCAGCGTGCACGGGATCGATTTGTGCGGCTCCCGCTGTCTCGGCCGGAATTGCAATCAAAACAAGACCTGCTTCGGTCTTGGCTTTCACTGTCGCCGGAGCAACCTCGTGACTGGTATCCGGGACTGACAGATAACTGCCGTCAGGCAAGAATCCGACGGCCTGTGACAGGGCGATTTGCCCGGTGTCCAGTGCTACAGGATCAAGCGTCAGCTCAAGAAAGCCAAAGCTTGTTTGTGACTGCGCCGCACGCGTTTGTCGCATGAGCCAGTCAGAATATCTGTCCTGCTGTTGAAAATGCTGCGTTCGTAAAAACAGCCCTTCCGACCAGACGACTTTGTTTCTATCAGTCATAATGTCCTCGTTAGGGTCCTAGCCACTCGATAGCGACAGTCCGCCGGCCCCGACATTGACGATCAGTGTTTCTGATCTGGACGTCGGTGCTGCAATTTTTGATCGAACGGTGCGCCCGGCGGGATCGCGAAAGCCACCCACAATGCCGATGACCGATGTGCCCGGCTGGATAGAGATTGCTTTGGTTGCATTGCCACCAGGTGCCAGAACAAGTTGATCCGACTGGATCAGTTCGCTGCCCAAAGCACTTTGCGGGTTCTGAAGCGCGAAATAGTCCGCCGAGTCAAATGCAGATGCACTGGCAAGCTGCAACACGGAAATCGTGACGGCCCGGTCTCCGCCGCTTGGGCTGGGGTTCATGCCGGTTGAACCTTGTGCGTTGACTGTCAGCACCTTGGGAGCGCCGCCGCCGGCACATCCACCCAGCAGTGCGCCTGCGCCAAGGGCGGATGTTATCAAGAAAGCCCGTCTTGCAAAAAGTGTCATATCAATCGCTCCTTCTGTTTTCGTATGCGTCTCTGAAATCGATACCAACTTCGCCAAGAAACTGCTTTTCCGCAGTCTCGGCGATATCGCGGTATCTGTCTTCGTAAATCTGCCAAAGTTTCGCACTGCGTCCGCCTGCGACCAGGCTCTCCAGCAGTCCTACATCCTCCATCTCCTTTTCAATTTCGCCTGGATCAAATTTGTCGACCATCTGTCGCAGGGCCACCTGCAGTGCACTCCACGTGCGTACCTGATGGTCGATCAGATCGCGAAACGCCCCCTCAACCGCAGCGTCAGGCGCCATATACCCCTTGCCACGCGGCTTGATGAGCGCGCTCAGCGCGTCCTCTGGCGTTGCCAGGAACTTTAACGGATTTACGTCGGTACTGGCGATAATAGTCTGGGCCACACGGACCTTTTGCTTTTCCTGAGCGCGTGTGCGCAACAAAAGCATCAAACCTTCAACAAGGCCGTGCATGCACCGCCCAAGATGCTCCATTTCCGCAATCGGATCTTCGCTGTGTATATGCGCAGGATCGAGTCCCATTCCACGCAACAAGGCATCACGGAGGTCTTCATCGGTGCGAGATCTGACCGGTGCGGGGGCCTGATCTATGGATGCAGACGTCCGAGCATCTTCGGCCGCGGCATGTTCTGCCTGCCTCATTGAGAATTCCGGATCGACAGGTGTTTGCTCGAGCGGCGTTTCTGGTGCAGGTTCGACCGCTGGTTTTGGTGCGCTCCAATCCCCAAAGATATCTGGTTTCTTTGGAGGAGCCACAGGTTCCATCTCAGGCTCTGGCTCCGATCCTTCCGGGCCATCATTGAAAAATTTTCCGAAGCTGCCGCGCTCGGCAGGAGGCGTTTCTGGCCGAGGATCATCTGCATTGCCTTTGCGCAGATCCAGGCCAAACGGATCCATTTGATCAAGCGGACGGGGCGTCCGGGACACCTCTTTGTGGCGCGCCTCTCTGCGCTCGTCGTCGCGTATTCCAAACGGGTCAGGCAGGTTTGCCGGACGCTTGGGCGTTTCGATCGGTTCCACGGGATCACTGTCCCTCGGGAAAAAGCCGCTGGTCATTGACGGCGCTTGCGGAGCAACAGGGGCTTCGGCGGTGCCTGACGCGGTCTCGACCCGGATAATAAAATCACCAAGGTGCAATCGCATGCCCGGCTCCAACGGAACGGCGTTTCCCAGACCAACGGGGTTGGCGGCATTGTCGACAAATAGCCCACCCGAGGACGCGTCAGTGACGACCACCTGCCCGTTTTCCTCGCTGATCACGCAATGGCGACGCGAAACGAACATCTTTGGATCTTCAATCTGCCAATCCGCATCGTCACTGCGTCCGATGGACATTTGGCCGCCGGTAAACACGCGCTCCATCTGAACTTGAGGAGCGGGTGTGGATTCAATGACAAAGCGCAGGCTCATGCGGCATTCCTCTCCGGGCGGCTTTCAGTCGGTTGGGTCACATTTGAAAAATGCAGATCATCGGAACCAGCATTGGATAAAGGTGCCATCCAAGCGGTGCGACCGAGCCTGCAAGCGCCCAATTGAGCGGGAGGCACCTCCCCAGGGGCAAGCACGAGGCGCAAACCGAAATTAAGCTCCTTACCGGCTGCAAAAACAAGCGCGTGGCGCAGTCGATCCCAGGCATCCGGGTCATCCAGAAAATCGGTAAACTGCTGCAAGGACAACGGCCCCAGTCGCAACTCGGCATGGCTCTGGCGGTCAAAGACACGGGCTCCGACGGTTGCACCGACACCAAGCCCGGCATGCTGTAGCCCCACCCGGCTTTGCAGATGCTCAGGGATTTCGATCCACAGTCCCACAAACTCGGAAAGTTGGACCGGCACGCCCAACACAGTCTCCAGAAAAGCGGTCAACCGCTCGGGATTTCGGGCCTCCATCGCAAGGGAGGTCGCATGGCGCAGTTTGGCACCATCCAGGCGGATGTCCCCGGTGGTCGTTCCAGGCATGCCCTGCCCGGCCAAGGCGCGCATCGTCGCCGTCACCCGTCCACCATCCGCATGGGCTATGTTGATCTCTGGCCGCGCATCAGCCCAGGCGCGCCAGTAAAGCGCGATCAACCGGTGCTGCAACAGATTGATGAAATCCAGGAATGACGTATCGGCCAACGCACCACTGCTGTCACCGGCGAACCAGCGGTTCGACAAGCGCGCCATGATCCAACGCGTCATATGCAACGGCATTGGCCCCTCGGGGCCAATGAGACCCAGAACATTTACGGCAATCTGTGGTTTGCTTGAGCCCTTCCCAAGGGTCATGCCTGCAACGTCACTGGCAGCAAAGGACATGCGCGCACTTTGCCCAAGCCGTGCGGGCTCTTGCGCTGCACCACCTGCACGACCAAAACGCAACTCTTCTGTTTCCAGCTGACGCAGGAGTTCAAAGAAATCCATGCGCGCCGCAGATTCAACAGCGCTCAGATCAGCGCGCGAGTGCCGGTTTTCATCGGCCATGTCACCTCCATCTGTTGCTGTGTCAGATGCGTCCTTGTCCGAACAAATGAATTGATCGCAGTATGGCGCGCAAACAGTTGCGCCAGCAAAGAGGACAGCAGCAGGCTGCTCCCTCCGCTCAGCAGGGCGTCGTTGATGTCGATTGTGATTTCCGTGCCCCGGCCAAAACACAAAGGGCCAGCGACCTCTAACCGTTCCACAAGAGACCGCGACCGGATCCCCGTCACAGCTGTGCCGTGGCGCCGCAAGCTGGGGTCGCCTCGGTCCGCATAAAGCTTGATCAGCGCGCGCAAAGGCTCCGCCCCTGCGTCACCATCGGCCAGAGAAATATGATTGAGGCTAAGCTGCGAAATCCAGCGCCAGCTCAGATCATCGATCTCTCGCTCATCGGTGGCACCGGATGGCAGGCTGGATCGCAAAGCCGCGCGTGGTCTGCGCATCGGCGACAAGAGCGCCACGCTTTGCACCGGGTCACCAGAATCGAGCGTCAATTTCGGATTGTCATCCAAAATCGGCAAATCCCTGTTGGTACAAAGCGCGCGAATATCCAATCGGCGGATTTTCTTGTTTGCGCGTGCGTGGGCCGGCTTGCCAACCGAGATATAGAAATCATCCCCTATATAGCTGGACCGGGTCTGCCCGCGCCGCACTTCCTCGGTGTCGGGGCGACGCGGACGGCGATCCGCCGAGTAGACATGGCCGCTATCGGCCTCGGCCTCGACCGAAAACAGCGGTGTCACGCGGGACTGCGGCCCTTCGACGTCCACGTCTTCAACGCGCAGAAGTCGGTATATTTCGTAGTCGCGCGGCCGGGTACGGTCCGCTTGAACGATGTGTTGAGAACGGTTCCGGCGCAGCTCGACAATATTGCACTCATGTTCAAACAGGTTGACCACCGGTGTCGTAAAAAGACTGAAGTCTTTGACACTGATACCTGTCAGATCACTGCGCTGTTCGTTGAGTAAGACAATGATCTCAACTGCCTTGTCACCCGACTTGCGGATCACGGGCGATAGAGCGTCAAGGCGCATGAAATAAAACCGACTGGGCATCAGGAAATATTCCCGCAAGAGCCGATAGCCTTCAAAGGACGAACGCACGCGTGGCAGCAATGCGTCCTCATCCTGAACGCCAATCATCGACGGCGCGCTTATTTGCCTAAACGGAATGCTTTTGTCCTGCGCGCGGGCAACGGCACCAGCGCCGAACCCGAATATCGCATCAAAGATGGCCCCGCCACGCGTCCCGGCCCCAAAGTAGATATCCAGCTGGTTCAAAGACAGTTCATCAAGCTTACCCGCCCCATCCCGTTTCAGGGTGATCCGAATGCCCGCCGCTGCATCACGACCAGTGGCGTCATTTATGCCCGCCTGGGATAACGCCCCCTTGTCTTGCAGATATTCGACTTCGGAAATTGCGATCGGCCAAAGATGCACGCTTTGTGCAGTGGTGTACGTACAGCGCGTTTGCTGACCTTCACGCAAGCCCGACATCAGCCGCGTGCCCCGCTTCATCACATGCCCATCAAGCATCCTCTGAACCTGCGGACCGGGTTTCATTTCCGCCATTGTCATGGCAGGCGCCGGACCGCCCAAATCAGGATACAGTGTATCGATCAGCGTCCGAACATATCGGCTGGATTCGCCATCTATTTTCAGTCGCGTGCGCGCTGCCAGAAAGGCGACACCCTCCAGCAACCGCTCGACATAGGGATCAGGGCAGGGAATGGAATCAAGTGCCAGATTACGTGCGACGTTTGGATGAAGCGCTGCAAATTCTCCTGCCATAGTGCGGATATGGCTCAGTTCCTCCTCGTAATATTCCAGGAATGCCTGATCCACTAAGCCCCCTCCAGCGTGGTCAGCGCACGCCCACTGTCAAGATCTACACTGGTCGACAATCGCAGCCGCTCCGGTACGGGCGACAGCAACAAAACGCCATCGATATCGATCCTGAGGCCGATCTTGTCACCACTGCGCACCCGCACCCGCACGCTGTCTTTTTTCAGGCGTGGCTCAAAAATGTTGAGCACCGCTTTGATGTCCCGCGCCAGATCGTCCTTGTCAAAATCCGCACCGGACTTGCCAGAGAAAGATGGCACGCCAAAATTAAGCACAGAGCGGCGCGTTTCGGGAAAGTCCGCAAGCTGACTGGCAGGACTTTCATGCTCCAGGGATTCGCGATCCGTAAGCAAGAATTCAGACTCCAGCCGCTCGATGTTGAAGAGCATTTCAATGTCTCGCCGCACAGCTTCGCGCAGCACGCTGGACGTCACAACAACGCCGCGTTCCTCTAATTTGCGCTTGCGCACCGCCAGATTGACAAGCCGGTGCGCAAGGAACTTCGTATCGTCATCAAGGTCAGCATGACGCTCTATCGCTGAAACACCCCCAGAGATGAGCGCAATAACCTGCGCTTCATCTCCGAGTTCTTTGCCAATATCGCGGATTAACGCGTCGTACTCGGCATTGATGCCCGGCAGGTCGTCTGCCAGCCTATCCCAAAGAGATGGTTGAACGGCCTCCTGCCGGGCTACAGATGCGCCATCTTCGACATCGGCCATTTGGTTCAGGCCACGCGCATCTTAGACACCGGCCGCGATGTCATACGTGATCTCGTGTTCCGCGCCGGCCGAATGATCATCTTCCTGCACAGTGTACTTGTAGGTGACATTCTCAAACACCAGCCCCACACGTTCCTCGATCATCTGGCCGTCTTCCTGTTCGCCGACACCAATCGTCTCGAACTGGGAAATTGTGACGTTTTCCATGGTGATGATGAGATAATCCAGATGCGCTTCGCCGCTGTCCTTTCGGACCGACAAAACCATGTCCGGAAAAGACTTACCCTGCATACAGGCCAAAGCCAGATATGCCGAAGCAGCATCGGTGAACTTCAGGACATTGATGGCGCCAACGTGCGCGCGTGCACGGGATCGGCCCTTTCCGACCTGAGCGGCCGAACCTTGTTCAATGTTCCAATTGATATCGTGAACATCGATCTCTTCTTCATGCTCGGCGCGTTGCGATTCACCGGCAATATCGCCTATTTTCAAGTATGCAGTTAAGGGCATGTCAGTTCTCCAATCTTTTTGTGTTTCTCAATCAGGTTTTCACAGAGGGCAGTTCCGACACCAATCGCAGCGATGCATTGATGCCCTCCAACTGGTAATGTGGCCGAAGAAAGAATCTTGCGTTGTAGTAGCCTGGGCGACCCTCAACGCTGTCCACCTGCACTTCAGCCGCCGCAAGGGGACGTTTGGCTTTGGCCTTGTCGTCTGCCATGGCCGGATTGGCCAACACGTAACGGTTTATCCATTCGCTCAGCCAAATCTGCATGTCCGCACGTTCCTTGAACGTCCCCACCTTATCGCGCGCGATCGCTTTCAGGTAATGCGCAAAACGGCTCACAGGGAACAGGTACGGCAGGTTTGCCGACAGGCGCTCATTTGCCTGGGCGTCCGGATCGACCAAACGGCCCGCGCGTGTTTCATCATCCTGCAAAGAATGCGCACCGATGAATGCAGCCACATCCGTGTTCTTGCGGTGCAGGATCGGCATCATGCCAAGCTTGGCCAGTTCCGCCTCGCGCCGGTCATCAATGGCGATCTCTGTCGGGCACTTCATTGCCGTAGATCCATCATCCGTCGGGAAAGTGTGAACAGGCAAATTCATAACTGTCCCACCGGATTCAACACCACGTATCTGCGTGCCCCAGCCCGAAATCTTATGACTGCGATTGATGTTCACGCCCATTGCATAGGCCGCATTCATCCAGACGTAGTTGTCGTGCTTTGCGTCAATCTCTTCTTCAAAGTCAAAGCCTTTGACCGGCACTGTTTCAGCGCCATATGGCAAACGTCCCAACACCCGTGGCATGGCCAAACCAATATAGCGCGCGTCCTCGCTCTCGCGCAGAGACTGCCAACTGGCATAATCCGGACTTGAGACAATCTGCTCAAGATCCTGCGGGTTAGGCAACTCCTGCCAGCTTTCCATCCGGAAAAGCTGTGGTGCCGCGGCGGCCACAAAAGGGGCGTGCGCCGACGCGCAGATGCCCGAAAGATTGCGCAACAGGCTTACATCTTTGGGTTTATGAGAGAATTCATAGTCACCAACGATTGCGCCAAATGGTTCACCGCCGAACATCGAATATTCATCGCTATAGATCTTTTTGAAGATCGGCGACTGGTCCCACATCTGGCCTTCGTAATCTTCTAGGTGATCGCCCAGATCATCCTTTGCGATATTCAGCACGCGGATTTTCAGTTTCTGGTCGGTCTCGGTATTGTTGACGAGGTAATGCAATCCGCGCCAGGTGCCTTCCATCTTGCGGACTTCCGGAGAATGCAGGATTTCATTCATCTGTTTGGACAGCATCCCATCAATGCCCGCAATCAGCGACTTGATGGATTTGACGGCATTGCCGGAAATCGCGGCCGTGCCCGCGCGCTCCTTGGCAGCGAGCGCAAGGTTCGAAACCAGGGCCTGAAGTTTTTCCCCTTCGCTGTCCTTGACGCGAAAGTCCTTTTCCAGCAGATCACTGAATTCGCCCAGATCGAGCGCTTCGGCTTCTACTGCACCAGACGCTTCTTGCTTTTCTTCGGCCATGCTCAAACCTCCTTGTCTTTTGTGGCAGCCATTGCTTGTTCGGCGGCCTGCGCCAGAAGCGGCTCATTCGTCAAAAGCTGTGCGATGCGTTTTTCGGCATCTACCTTGCCATCCATGTAGCTCAGCAGCTCTTCGAGTTGCTTGCGCATCTTCAGAAGTTCATTGAGTTGCGGCACCTGCTCGGCCACCTTATCCGGAGCAAAGTCGCTCATGCTCTTGAATGACAAATCCACGAACAGCTCTTCGTCGCCTTCCTCACCGTCTGCAGAGGGCAAGGTGTTTTTGACGCGGGCTTTCACGCGCGGGCTCAACGCTTCCATGAACTTGTTGAACCGGCCCGCATCGGTTTCTACAAACGTGCGGTCATTGATGGGTTTTGATGCTTCCCGGGTCTCGGACGCACCGGCAAGGTCGGCCATGACGCCCATGACAAACGGCAACTCGATCGTGGTCGGGCTACCATAATGCTCCACGTCATAGGCAATCTGCACCCGAGGAGCACGATTGCGTTCAATCACTTTCTGCTTGCTGTCACTCATGAAAATTATCTCCTGTCGGTTATTGCTGGATTTTCCGGTCTACTTTTTCCTGACGTCGTCGACGCCTGCGACATTGCGAAACTCTTTAAGTCCTGAGGGTGCGATTTCTTCCATCAGCTCGAGGAAATCCATCGCCACCATACGTCTCATACGGCGCGCGAGATGCGGCATGGGGCTCCCAGGTTCGGTACGCTCATAGAACGCTATTATTCTATCCAGCGCAGCTTCCACATCCTTGCGCGAATTGATCGCGCCAGAGGCCGCCAAGGTCGGGCTATCAGCGGTCAGCTTCGGCCGATCCTCAACAACAGTCTCATCACCCGCAGTCTCATTCGTGGCGCCTTCTTCAAAAGCGGCTTCAAGTTGTTTGCGGCAAGCCGCCAGGAAGTCGTTCAGTTCAGACAGGTTCAATCCCGGCTGACCAACGAAACCGCCCTCTTTTGTCACCGCCGCACTCAGATGGCCGACCTGATCTTCACAGGCCTTGAGGCCCGCGATCAGTGCATTGGTCGCGTCCGGTTCTTCGGCAGCCATCCCGCGTGTCGCAGCGTTGACCCGATTGGCACGTTGGCCATGCACTGCGATCAAGGCGTCCTTTTCAGCTTGGTTCAACCCGGACGCAGCACGGTTCAATACCTCGAACTCACTCAACCCGGCCAAGGCAAGGTCATCACCCGTGATAGGCCCGATGCCACGCGGGTTGAGGACAACGCCAAAACGCAGATCTCCCAAAAGCCCGTTATCGTCATTTTCCAACTGGCGCAGCGCATTCAGGCGCGGCAATGCGGCGACCTGTGGATCGTCGCGATCCCTCTTGGCTGGATGCAGGCTATCCCAATGCTGTTCGATCGTTTGCGCCAACAACTCAATCGACTTTGCCAGCCCCGGAAACCCATCTATGTTGTACGACGCCCGCGTCATGAGAACGAGAAGGCGCAGATCGCGCCCTTCTGAGGCAAGCTCTGTGCCGTCGGCGATGATCCGCTCCCAATCGACCGCCGGCGCAGCATCGCCAAGCGTGCCATCATCGTTGACACGATGTTCCCGCGAAGCGAGTTCGGTCAAACGCTCCAAATCGTGAAACCGCAAGTCGTGACGCAGTTCAACACCAGATGGTTGATCCCCATCGATCGGCGCAAGGAGGCGATCAAAATCCATGCCTCAGACTTTCTAAAGTATTATTTTATGCTTACCATTTTTGCACGACCTCACGATTTTGGCAACTAAATGAAAGGCAAGGTATTCCCCACTTGCAAGAGAGCAAAACAAGCTTCATTTTTTCGCAACTATATTTCTGACCACGTTGTCATGTCATTCCGACAACGGCGTCGTCGCGACAAAGAGGTACGCCCATTCGCCGCGAAACTCCGGGTTGCTTTGGCTCTTTGCGATGACGATTTTGCGTAATGCGCCCAGGTAGACGTCAGCGGGCTCAATCATCGGACGCAACCCTTCATACAGTGGTTCACTGGTCGCAAAAGCAACCGCGATGTCCTGCCCGAAGGGTGCTGCTATTCGCAGATCCAGATCATCGCCGCGACCAATGGAAAAGACTTGTGACGCCCCCACTTTCTCAAGAGGCGCCTGGACGTTCGGGCGCAGGTGCACCACCTGCCCTTCTGCATCAAAGTAATCCACATAGACATAAGCCGGGTAGTCGGGCCCTGTCAGATCAATGGTCAGGCGATCCCCTTCGGTGAAGGCATATTCGCGGACCTGTGCATTCTCGCCGACCAGATCGAAATCGGTCAGTTGCTCTTCGGATTGCGGCAGACCCAGTGCGTCAATGCCGTCGAGTGTCTTGCATTGCGGCGCAGGCAGAATGTGCGTCGCATCACGCAGCACCAGGCCTCCACCAATCTGGGCCTGCATTGCTGCCAAAAGAGGCGCACGGATTTCCGGTGCAGGCACATGTCCGCGCAACTCAAGTTCCCCGGTCTGACGATCGAACGCCGTAAAGACACGCGCGCAAGCCGGGGCCGCCATGATCTGCGCCATCTGGTCCCGCACATCGCGCGCATTACCGGAGCCCGGCTGCAAGAAAGCCGCGAGTGTATTTATGCTTTGCGCGTCAAGTTTCACGTCACCTGAACCGGTCCAGGCATGGCCCGCCGACACTTTGGTTGCCGCAGGTGTCGACGCCGCCACGAGAACCGTACGGTCGTGTATAGCATCATTGACGGGTCCAAATGTTGGCTTCGCCGCCAATCGATCCCCTGCCGACGGACTTGATTGTTTTGCCGAAAGGGTTGGCGTGCTGGCACCGATCAGCGCCGCTTCAGGGTCAATTTCCGAGACTGCAACATGTTCGGGCCAATCCGTAGCTGATACCACCAGCGCATCATGGGCCGCACTGGTCAAAACTGGTCCGCTGTCTTGAACCGTGGCTGATACTGTCGGCGCCTGATGGGCAGCATTGGACAATAGTGGCCCTTTGTCTTGAAGCGAAACAACCGGGTCACCGCTATTGCGCAAGGCTTCGATTGTGTCAGGCTTTGGACGTGAAGCCTGCTGGAGTTGCCCGGTCGCAGGTTGCGATTGCGCCCTTGTAAGAGGCACGGCACCGTTTTTGCCCTGCCCGCCCCTTGCTGATGCCGCATTTGCGACCTGCGCCGCTGGCGCGCGTTCTTCGGCGCGACCACCTTTGACCGTCAAAGTACTCATGGCAAGCTGACTATGTTCAGTAGACTGCTGCGGTATCGAAACTGGCGCCACCAAATACAGTACCAAAGCGCCCGCCCCGAGGTGAACCGCGACCGAACCCGTCAGGGCCAGCAGAGGGACGGCCCGGCGCCTCATGACGGTGGTGTGACCACCAGAATGGTTTCGCCCAATGCAGCAGCTTCCAGGGTTTCGATCACGGGCAGGACATGCCGCAAAGCCACGGCACGGTGGGCATTGATGCGGATAAGCGTCTCCCCACCCTGCGTTTGAGCCTCTTTCAAAACGCCAAGCCAACTCTCCTGCGTCACGCTGGTGCCATTGATCGCCATCGCGCCGTCCTGCGCGATCGACAGCGTCACACCTCCGCCAGGCATGTCCTGTCCTGATTTTGCGTTTGGCGGCACTACTTCGAAGGGCGCAGAGGCGTCCAACCGGGCGACCAGCATAAAGAACACCAAAAGGAAGAATACGACATCGATCAGGGCCAGAATTGGCTCCTGTACAGGACGATTGTAGCGCCGATTGAGCCTCATTGCGCCACCTGCAAACGGACCAGCCGAACATCTTCAACACCGGAAAGCACAGCCGCATCCATCACGTCAATCAGACCCCACAAGGGCGCAGACCCTGCCGGTAGAATAAGCAGGCGCGACTGGGTTTCTGCCAGCACCCTCGCCAGCGCATCATCGTCCAGAACCTTGCCGCGCAACACGATCTCGCCGTCCGCGTTGATCCGCAGCAGCAGGGTCTTGCGCTGGACCGCAACTGCCCCGCCGGCGTCCGTTTCTGCCTGCGCCACAGGGATCATATCCAAATTGCGGTAAACGGAAGTGACCATAAAATAGACCAGCAATATAAACAGCACGTCGATCAGAGGAACCAGCGTGATCCGCCTGCCCAATCCTGGCCTGCGCGCAAGCCTCATGCGGCATCCTTCTGGCGCAAGCTCTGCGCCAACGTTGCCCGGGTAATAACCCGCTCCATCTCTTGAATGCCAACCTCGACACGCGATTGCAGCAGTGTCGCGCCCACCACTGCTGGAATGGCCACGATCAAACCTGCCGCCGTGGTCAGCAACGCCTGCCAAATGCCTCCCGCCAGTATCGAAGCATTTGCAGCACCCTGTGCCGTCTCAAGCGCCCGAAAGGACGCGATCATCCCCAGCACAGTGCCCAAAAGCCCCAATAGCGGCGCAATCATGCCAATCAGCTCAAGCAGGCGTATCCCCCGGTTCATGGAGATGACCTCCGCATTGCCCATCTGTTCCAGATCCGCTGACAAGCTGGCTTGGGTCACATCGCGCGACATCAACGTAAAGGCGCGTGCACCGAGACGATCAGCAGGGGTTGTCTTGCCCGGCGGTTCTGTCACCGTCCCGACTTCAAGCCCATCCAGCCAAGTCCGGCGGGCGTTCTGACCACTGGCGACCCCGCGCAGGCTGATGAGCCGCGAAAAAACAATTGCAATCGATACAATCGACATCAGCGCCAAAAGCGCCAGCACCGGTGCCGCGGTTCCCAGATCACTGAACGCGCCCATCACTTGACCAATGTTGCCGTGGCTTTGCTGTGCAGGCTCAGCACTTCAAAGCAGTCAATCTCTTCTGCATTCTGCGGCCGACAGGCCGCAATGTCATGCAACAGGATCTCTGAAATGCCGCCGCATGCAATCCCCGGAAATTCGAACAGCTTGAGGGTCGTGCGCGCCACGGGAACCGGCGCTGCATCAACCGTGAGCAACTGATCGATCACCCCGTCGCTATTCAGGATCGCCAGCGACATCTCGAAGGCCTCCAACGTGAAACCCAGATCGTTCTGGAACAAAAAGAACGCGCGGCACGCAGCCCCGTCTTCCTGTTCAAGTTTGTTCAACTCCACCGTCAGGCGTCCTTCCTGAGCGGTCACGAAAGAGGGTGCGATAATCAACGCAGCGACAACAATAAGAAGACGTTTCAATGCTTAACCTTTCAAAGTGACGCCCTCATCCTATCGCGATTCTGTTGTATGTGGCGCATATTTTTGAGGCATCGGGCAAACCCGTTCTTGGTGAATTGGCAGGTGCATGAGATACTGTCAGCATGATCTGTTCGTATCTTCGGAGAATCTGATGGAAGTCACGGAACATGTAGATGGCGTGGTCATTGGCCTTTTGCTTGGCTTTCAGGACGGCGCGCCGCTTGTCGTTTTTCCATCGAATCCTGAAGACAAGGCCGTGCCTGCACGCAGCCTTTGCACGCTCAAGGCGGACGATGCTGGCTCCGAAGTTGCACTGTTGTTCGAAGACGGATCGCGTGCGCGTCCGCTTATCATTGGACGCATTATCGAGCCCGTGCGCACCGACAGTCCACAGGTCGTCCGCGATGGGGAAAACATGCGCATCAGTGCGCAAGAACGCATCGAACTGCGGGTCGGCAAGTCCGTCATCATCATGGAAAAGGATGGCCACATCACCATCCGCGGAACGCATGTGGTCAGCCACGCCTCCGGCTCCAATCACATCAGGGGCGGATCGGTCAA
>CAYGQZ010000014.1:0-32030 GCA_964352055.1 uncultured Rhodobacterales bacterium | reverse complement strand
GGGTGGGTCAAATCTCGGTGAAAATACCGGGTCACTTCTCAGCGGAAATCAACACTTCAAATGCATAAATCGAAAAGCAAGATGCTGCAATTTTCAAACGTGACCCACGACCCAGATTGTTGCGCAGTTCTTCGCCTAAAAGCGTTGATGAATTATCGATTATTTTCATGCCCGTTGCGTTTCTTGTCGGATTTTCATCGGTTTTGTCTTTGCGCCGGCATCTCACCGGAAAGCTAGCCCGATATTTGTAAACACTCCAGCGGTTTGTTTACTGCTCTGGTTAAACGAGACTGGCCCGTGTTGGTCGACACCTGCGCATTCCGACGTATCCGCCCGCCCATTCCGACAGCATCCGCCCACTCGTACCGGGCTACCGCCCGCCAGCGCCTGAAGCCATCGTTCCGATGGACCAAAGGCCAATCATGCACTAACTTTCAATTTGGACCACTCAAGTGGGGCTGCTCAGTTACACAATGAGGTTCAAATGAAGGTTTCCGGAAAGTCTCTCCAACTCTATTTCATCGACGGCAACCCGGACGGAATGCAGACCGCAGAGGTTTTTAACTGGACCGGTCATGTTTTGATGACACCACGGACCCAAATATCAAAGGCTTTGAAGCGGGAAATTGCGTCTCACACCGGCGTTTACATTCTGTTGGGCGACAACAAAGACGGCGAACCTATGGCCTACATTGGCGAGGCCGAAAACATGGCGGTGCGCTTCAAGGACCACGTTCAGAAAAAAGATTGGTGGACATCTGCGGTTTTGGTGAGTTCGGCATCCGACGTTTTGAACAAAGCCCATGTGAAATTTCTAGAGGCCCGGCTAATTGAGACTGCACGAGCAGTCGGACGGATGCCCTTGGACAACAATAATACACCAGCTCGGCCCGGACTGTCTGAGGCCGATGGGGCAAACATGGAAGTGTTCCTCGACTACATTCTGATGGTGCTCCCAGCTTTACGCATCGACATGTTTATTCAGAACGCAAAGACGAAAGAGTTAGAGCAAACGATATCCGATGATCCGACTTCTTCAGGTGCTCGATTCACGTTAACCAGCAAGAAACACAATCTGAAAGCCACTGCACGATTGGTTGATGGCGAGTTCATCGTCGAAGCAGGTTCGCAAGCCAGGGACGCATGGCACAGCCCAGCTAAGGGCGCGACCTACGAAGTTTTGCGAAAAGAGTTGGAAACAAACGGAACGCTGGTTCACGAAGGCGGCAAATGTGTGTTCACCCAGGACTACGCCTTCAAAAGCCCGAGTGCCGCAGCGGCAGTTGTACAGGGCCGCCCTGCCAATGGAACAGTTGAGTGGTTTATCGCCGGAACATCACAAACATATAAAGTATGGGAGCAGTCCCAATTGCCAATCTCCTTGAATGAAGACGAGACATTCTAGGCTCTAGACTCATTGATTTATAGCCAGAACAAAACGGTTGCTGCGAGCGCTATGGCGGAAAGGAAGACCTTTGGGCATCGGTCATATCGAGTTGCCACCCGACGCCAGTCTTTCAAGCGACCGAACATGATCTCGATTCGGTTGCGTCGTTTGTAGCGGCGCTTGTCGTATTTAATGGGTTTTTCGCGCGACTTTCGTCCGGGAATGCAGGGTTTTATTCCTTTGTCTACAAGGGTTTCACGGAACCAATCCGCATCATATCCGCGGTCTCCTAAAAGCCAGTCGGCGGCAGGCAGGCTATCAACCAAGGCCCTGGCTCCTGTGTAATCGCTTACCTGACCGGCAGTCATGAAAAACCGGATCGGGCGACCAATTGCGTCCGTAAACGCCAAGGAAATTAAGAAGTAGCCACACAACTATACATTGTGTGGCTGTATGAGACCAAACCATGAACACAGGATGCGGCGTTATGTGCTGCACGGCATGAGGGATTCCGGTGTCCGCAATTGTTACGGTGGAGCTCGTATTGCTGTTATCCTCCTGACGGCGTAAGCCAAGATAGTTTGTCGCGGTAAGCCTGGTCGGACTCTTTGCGCATTTTGCGGAATTCTTCCGTCTTATCGAGAATGCTCTTGGTGAGTTTTGAAAAGATGATGCTCTCTTCACGACCTTGACTGAAGTCTTCTATGATCGCGCTCGCGAGACTACCCCGTGGTAGGCCAAGGTGACCTTTGCTGGGAGGTTCGACCTCTGGCTTGAGTTCCCCATGCGGAACAAGATCGGAGTTCATGATATTTGAGAAAAGCACTCCAATCTCATCTTTCCCTGCCAGATAGTTGATCCACCCAGATTCGAGGCTTCCAATTGGACGCGACAGATACTCTGGCGGCTCGCCAAATGTTCCCGACCAGAGCACATCATCAAGATCAAACAAGAACGCTAGATGGACCTCGTTGGTTGCGTCATCCACAAGCCAAGCAACCGCGCCCATATTGGAAAACCCCTCAAACTCCCTCGTGCCGCTGAAAATTGGCGAAGGAGTCGAGCTAAATCGGAGTCGAGCGTCATAGTATGCGTCAGGGAACGCGACTTTTTTGCCGGTATCATCCGATGGGTTTTCTTCTGAATTCAGGTTTCGGAATACAGGTGTTATTGGCTGGTCAAGTACCTTGTCCTCGCCATCGATACCCATCGCCAAATGCCAGTCCCCGGTCGTCTCATCGAGCAACGGAATAAGCACAAGATCCCGATTACATCGAAAACACGCCTGTTCCTCAGCGAATAGCTGTTCAAAGCATGTTGTCATCTCTTCACGCGTCGCCAGGTCGACCAGTAAATCTAAAATTTCGGCTTGAGTAAGATTACCGTCGGATTTGTCAGGTGTGGGTATGGTGTTTCTTTCTTCCGCGCATAGCTTATTAAATTCGTCAATCAGTTGCTCATTTGAAGTGTTTGCAAGTTCTGGAAAATCTCTCTTGATTTTCCATCGTGTCACCGCGACATCTTCGAGCATGCGGAGGTAATCCCGGCCCATAAAATCCAGCATGGCATCCACATCCTGGGACAGGTCGCCGTCGATGGGATAACCAATTTTACTCAGAATCTTTTGACACACAAAAATATTGCCAACCGCCACAGCTGCGATAGTGCTCCTGAAGACCCTTTTCACGACCGGCATAGCATCATCATCGGTCAGTGCATGTTCGATTATGGAAATATTTTCTAAGAACCAAGCAGTCATTTCTTGGGATTGTTTTTCTTCTACCAGGCCTTCTACTGCACTTGGTTCCTCAAGGAACAGCTTCCAGTCCTGAAAAAGCTCTTCGGCGTCGAGCCCCGTCGGCTTTGAGAACAGGACCGGATATCTTTGCGACACAGTAGCAATCTTCACGCGAGGCCAAACATGAGGCCAAGTGCCTGGGAGTCCGTAGGAACATTCGACGCCGTTTACTCCCGCCAAATAGTCAGCGTCCCGACCGCCGGCTTCCGCAGCAGCATCCAGCAGATCATTGAGGAGGGGGCGAAGTAGGGAGGTGGCCGCCTCGATTTGGTCAATAAACTCTCGTTCGCTTCTTCCTCTTGCCCGCGCAAGGGCAGTATTGGAGCTATCAAAAGAAGTGCCGCGGATAAGACGAAGAATGGACTGTCGTTGTCTCTTTTCAGGATCGTCGCGTTTGGATCCAATTGCGACGGCAAGATCTGCATATTTCCATCCGGCTGCGCTCAGTGTCGTTTTTTCGGGATCCGCACCTGTTTCCTCCGAAGGAAACAGGATAAAACGAGTTCGTTTTTTGTAGTCGGACACATACAAGCTGCCGAAGGCAGTCTGGAAAATATCGACCATATTTCTCTTGGCATCAGCCTCACTTCCGAAAAGGTCTACAGACATGGCACCCAAGTTCCTCGCCATTTGAAACCGGTCTTCAAACCTCAGGGATTTGTGGCTGGTCTCACGCAACGCAACCGCAATCGCATCAGCCCCCTCCAATGCAACCGTTGTCGCTTTAGCATTTGCCTCGATTTGTTTTTTACGCTTCTCGCTTTCCTCCTTTTTGGATGAAGGGTTCGTTTTGCGTTTGGCCGAAAACTCGATAATTTTCTCGTCTATGAAATCGCTCATTTAGCGGTGCCACTCTGCTCTTGCGCGGCGAAGACTATTACGCTCCCGCCCTTGATTTAGGACAGTCAGAACGGTGCCATCCGACGCCAACACAAGCCTTTTCGTTGCCGCGGCATCTATGTCACTAATGGGCAATCCAATGTCCTTGAGTGCGGCAGCGCCCTTTTGGGACAACCATAGAGTATATCGGCCGGATCGTTGGAGATCGGTCTGGTCCGCGTACAGCATCAGAAGTTCCACCGTCGCGCTCCGAACGCCCCTTTGTCTTACTCTTGCTTCCGCATGTTTCGACATCCGCCAATTCGTTCTTCTGTCGTTGTTTCTGTTCTGCTGCATAACATTCTCCAGTTTCGTTAAGACCAACTTGGAGGAGTTCGTCAATCAACGCTACCGCATTTTCGGCAATTTTTTTGGGAATTTATGTCTGCAAAATTGGATATCATACCCGCTGATTTTGGAAGTTTGAGTGCCTCGTAGGCTAAGGCTGCTGTGAAGTCGCGTTCTCATAGAGAGCATTGGAAATGCTAGTTGCCACGTAGGTGGGTAGTCTGCTGCCGCAATGCCGAAAATCCTCAGAGCTGCTTCCAGATCCAAGGGACGGCTTGGCTTTATCTGAGGACACAAAAAATAGGACTTCAAAAAGTAAGGAAGTTGGGACTTATAGTTGTGGTTCGTGATGCCTACCTAAATGCCTCCTTGCAAGCGACTACCGCGGACATCCCGCCGCCAAAATCGACGAACTAATGCCATGAAAATTCGAGAAAACATCGTGACTGGTACACAGACACAGCTTACCTTTTGGGAGGGCGTCAACCGGTCAAATCCAAAACAATGCGAGGGGAGAAGGCAGGAAACATGAAAAATAAATACAGAGATATACACCAGTTTGATGAAGGATATGTTGTTGTTGAAACATTCTACGATTTTGGAAGTGGTTCGAGAAATTCAATTCGAGTGAGACCACATTCATCCGAAGGGTTTCCTCCAAACATTCGTGTCCAGTGTTCAACGAAGATGCGCAAGGATCATCCGGTCGGTACATTGTTTCGGCTGTACCTTTACTTTCGGCAAGCAGCTACAAGGCCGGAGCTTTCGGCTCGCAACAGCAATCAGTATGAAATCGTTACCCTTGAGGAAATAGAATTGGTCGGGAAGGCCAAGAAAAACTCTCAATCGACAGACAACGCCGAAAAATTTGAAGCACGCTGTAGTTGGCTTTTGGAGCACCCAACATTTCTAAAAACTGATCCGACGGGAAATGAGCGCCCAAAGAAAGCAACCCGGACGATAAGCAGGTTCGTAAGGTCACCCAGCGTTGCCGCATGGGTGCGACATAATTCTGAGGGAAAATGCGAGCTTTGCAGGCGCAAGGCACCGTTCAAGGATCGATACGGGTTTCCATTCCTTGAAGTTCACCATGTTCTGCCTTTGGCAGAGGGCGGCCCGGACACGACCGACAATGCAGTCGCCGTATGTCCGAATTGCCACAAAGAACTGCACCTATCGGAAAAGGCTGAGAAAAGGATAGGTAAGCTATATCGGAGTGTAGACAGACTTTATGATCACCGATCAGCGTGAATAGAAAGCCGATCAACTGGGTGGTTTTGTTGCAGTAGAACGAAAGCTTCCCAGACGTTGTCTTTGCTGCTTCGGGTCGAGCAAAAAACATGGCCCCTTTAACCGGGTCGTAGCCAGCGGCTGCGGTAATACGTGTGCCGAGTGTGTCACTTTCCAACTCATAGCTCTGAGAGTACGCCTGCGAACCAAGAGCCGCCCCAGCCTCAACGCTTTGCATGACAGCATTGGCGTCATAGTAGCCACCATTTGATTCTGAGTAGCTATTTGCGGCGGCAGTAAGCCTCAGTAGACACGTCATGCAAATTTCGCCTTGATATGGTGATAATGTTCCCTTAATGTTCTGCGCATGACACCCTCGTTCACCATACGCAGCCTCCGAATACCGTTCTGATCGCAGAACGACTTTCCCAAAAAGGGAGGCTTAACAGGTGCACTTCGGTTTTGATTTCCATAAATGCTGCTTGATCCGACGGTTTGATGGAACCGGGCCTCCTTGTATTCCTGCGAGGTCCCGGATGAACGACACATATAAACCTGAAGAAGACGACGCACGGCAAATGGCTTTGGAGCTCATCAAACAGCACATCGGTTACATGGCCGACAGCGTTGAAGACCTGTTTGAAGGCTGGGACGACATTGACATCGCCATGCTCCGTAATGCGATCCTCGTGTCAGCGACAAAGTCCGAAATCTGCGACGCCTTGTCCCGCGCGGCTCCAGATGACTCCGACGAGCCGTGGTGCGTGGAAACCTTCACCCGGTTTTCGAAAATCCGGTTTCGGGACCGGGCGGTCGGCGACCGAGCGAGGGCGGCGCTGCGAAGATGCCTGGCCGTTCTTTCGCAGGGCGAGTTCGAAGCACTTAAAAAGGCGATGCCCCGGATCCAGGAAAAGCCAGCACAGTCCGGGGCGTATCTCATCGATGTTGATAACGACGATGATCTTCCCCGCACTGTGACCAAGGAGTTCGAGGACATCGACACGCTGCTTCACATCCGAGACACGACCAAGATCGGTTCCGCGCGTTTGAAGGCCGCAGAAGCCTTGTCCGTGAAATTCCCCAATGCCGCTGACCTGATCCATGGGTTGCTGTCGGAGGTGCGACATTCAATGAGCTTTGGCGACAACACGTTGAAGTTCCGGGCAACCATCATCGTTGGAAAACCGGGGATCGGCAAAACGACGGTTGTCAGAGCGCTTTGCGGCGCACTGGGTGTCGAGCCTTATATTGTCAGCGTTGCCGGTCACAGCGACGCCAATATCTTCGGTGTTTCTGCGGGGTGGTCCACGGCGATGCCCAGTATCATGACCACTGCTGCCCTACGTCAGAAAGTTATCAACCCTGTGCTCGTTCTCGATGAGATCGACAAAGTGCGGCCGAATCACAACGGAGACATTTTCGCCTCCTTGTTGAGCCTGACGGAGCCGGTCGACGCCAGAACTTACCGCGACAAGTTTCTGACGGTAAATACGGATTGCTCCAAGATGAGCTGGGTTTTCACAGCAAATGACCTTGGCAAGATCCCGGAGCCGTTGAGGGACCGCTGCGTCATTTACAAAATGCACCCTCCGTCACAGGACCAACTGCCGCATATCATTCGCTCTATGCGAGACGACTATGCTCGCGAGCGTCATGTAGACCCACGGTTCATGCCACTGTTTGAGGATGATTACGAAGTCATTGCCCGTGATTTCCAGAAGCGAAGCAGTTTGAGACGGTCGCGAGAGATGATGCGTATCTTGGTCAATATGCGGCAAGGGCATCTGTCGAAGGCTTAGGTGGCCTCTTTTGTTTGGCAATCTGCACATTGCATAGACGGTTGCATAACGTTTCTGGGCATCCCTTCAGGCATCAAGCACGGCGGTGCAAAACGGCAGCTCGAGCATTCATATCCTAATGCCCTGGTTTGGCAGAACTTCGAAAACAATTGGCACAAATCAACATGGCAAAGGATTCACCTCTTCTTACGTGTTTGCTGCTCATTGGTGTTCCTACCCGCACGCAACAATCAGGAATGCTCACCCTCTCAGCATATCATCATCGCCAGTTTATCCGCAGGATTTTCCATGAAACAAGACTTCGCCATCGCAATCACAGCACTGATTCTCCTGAATTCAGCAGCCGAAGCAACCCAAACCATATCTGGAAAAGTCACAAAGGTTCGGGACGCCGACACCATTGTTGTCGATGGCATACCGATACGCCTGAATGGCGTTGATGCTCCTGAGATCGGCACACAGGCAGGCAACGAGGCTACGACTGCGATGAAACGGTTCCTGCGTGGCAAGAATTTGAACTGCGAATTAAACGGGGATCGCACTCATGACCGATGGGTCGGCGTCTGCTTTACAGACGAGGGCCATGATATCGGCGCGGTTATGATCGCCAATGGTTTTGCCCTGGATTGTCGCCGCTATTCAGGTGGGCGACACCGCGATCTAGAGCCTGCTGGCGCAAGGTCACGGTTATGAATAACGGCTCGTTAAGGGAGACCGGCGCAAACTATCTCCGATGAAATATTGGATATTCTACATCTCAGATGATCCGTCAAAGCTTAAACTAAGCAGCGGATGGGCGCGTGCAAAAACAGCGGCGGCAGTGCTCAACTTGGTTGATCACGAGGATGCTCATGTCGTCGAAGTCCCTGACGACCTTGGGTTTCCAAGAGAAGCGACGGTTCCAATATACTGGGAACGATCCGCCTAGGATTTGTCACCGGTCACCATTCTTTGGTCCGTAAAACTACATAATCTACGTCCCCGGATTTTTTCCCAGGTTTACGACCCATGGCACACATGCGGTCATTCCGCTCGGCAACAACGCCAGTTGATCCGCGATATTGGCTTAACACTATTATCTATAGTGTTAAGTGATCCCCTTCTGCCAGGTCAGAAGTTGTGATTTTTGCACGGTTCGCAGCATCCAGTCAGATCAAAGGCTTAAGGCGTGCATAAGTCGCGTGCAAAAACGGCACTTAATCCAAGAAGGTACAGAGCCAACTGTGGGCACGACTTGTGGGATCAGATTCCAAAATGTTGAAACTTGGTGCAGTTACTCCCATCTTTGAAAGAGATCGCATGTGACAATGAGGAAAAGATGGTTTTAGATCAGATTGGCATTGGTGACGCCCTGACCATAATCACCGTTTGCGGGGCAGCCATCGGCTTTCTCTTGTCGATGCACAAAGATCGTCAAGGAAGACTAAGAGAATACGCTTCAAACATTCGGCAAGCTGCCGCCTTGGTTGTCGCTAAGTCCGAAAGGCTAGCTCGCAGCTACACGCATTTGTTCGATTCTGTACAAAAGCACTTTGTGGACGCTGACATGGCGGTAGTCGGCGATGACGACATTCCAAAAATACGTGACGATCTTTGGCGTTCTCTTGTAAGCGAATTTGCTGAGCTAAAAGAGCGAATTCATGCCGAGCAAATTGAGATCTCTTATTCAGAACTTTTTGGATATGATACTAAGGTCCGTGAGCTATATGTGCGCACGATCAATCAGATCAACCGGCAGGGTGAAGAAGCGTTTCATAGGTTACTTCTTGATACACAAGCTACGGTTCTGGGCGTTGAGAATGACGGCGGAATTCGAAACTCGTCTTCGGTTACTGGTAACGAACTCCGGGCAACGGCGTCAGCTATAGAGCAAGAACTGATACGTGGGTTGAATGAGAGCCTTGGCGCTTTCCGAGATCAAATCACGAAGATACAAGATGCAAGCGACAGGGTCATATTTACTAGATCTGTGAACCTCAGTATTCCGAAATTATTGGATAGTGAATGCGGAGAAATCGTTTCGACGCAAGCTATGCGTTTAGCGATCCGACCTAACGAAAAAAATATAACCAGACGTGCCTCTAATCAGTTGGATAACTCCTGTAGGGTCTTCTTTTCCGAAGCTACCAACGGATCAAACTCAGGTCTTTCAATCAGTCCCAATGCTGACAGTAACAATCAAGACGCGCTCAATGGCCTAGTACCTTGTCAACCTGAAGGTCACTTTAGGACCGCGCAGGACTACAAAAAGAAGACTAGGCTTGAATAGAGATCTGCTATAACCCGCTTCGTGCGTGCAAAAATCTTGATTTTTGCACGCCTTGTCAACGATCCGCACCAGACTTGTGCACCGCCTTCCCGGCTCTGTTTTCAATACTCCGAGGTGTGGAGCGTGGATCATGATTATGCACCAGACCAGCCGTGGTTTACGATTAGCCTGCGAAAAATAAGCCATTTGCGTCTTCTACGGAAAGCTGGAAACCCATTTCTGCAACTCGGCAAGTGTAACCGCAAAGTCCCTTGGTTCGTCGGGGCCGCCTTTGTGGATGACCCCCATCACAGCATCGTCCTGTGTCATCAATGGCCCTCCAGACATCCCTTGGCTCAGCTTCTGTGTCACTTCAATCAGGTTAACCGCATGTTTGATAGTCAAGCTGCTGATCGTTCCGGGTCTTATGTTCAGCCTATCGCCCGGCCCGTAGGACGGGAAACCAGCCGCGATAGTGTTGGCTCCCGTGGCAGGTAAACCACCGAACGCCTCAAGTTCAAAATAATCTGTTGAAGGGATCGAGTGGCTGAGCAGCGCTAGGTCTCGATGCTTGCACATGTGTTGGATACCTACCGTGAAAGTATTGGCTGGCTTTCCAGGGTAGAAGACTTCAATGCTGGATGCGCCATTGACGCAGTGCGCGGCGGTTACAAGACCAACGCCCTTTAGGAAGAACGCCGTTCCCGTATTTTTCTCGGTTTCCAGCACCCAAACCGACCTATCCAAGAGTTCAGCTTGCGTGGGATGCACCTTGATCGGACTTGCGGAAAAGCAAGCGTTATAGCGCTGTGCTAGGCCACGGAAAACAGGATCGGACTGCCCCTTTACGAAGCCAATCCACGAAATCTTGCCCTGAAGGTGTGCTTGAACTTTGCATGACTTTCCGAAGCGCGTCTTTAGCTCGGCCTCTGCGGCGGCCACACCAGTGCTTTCAACCTTGAACAACGCTGAACGGATGTTTCGGACATACCTTCGGTCCACGTTGAGACCCTCATTGATTTTGATCCCAGTCACCATCCTACGCGAGTTCTTGTCGGCGTAGTGAATCTTCTCAGGGTTCAACTCAAACCCGTTGTTTCCGAGTATCGAAAGAAGCTCGCCTGACAACTTTTCGGGAGGCAGTCTTCCAGAGTCGGGGCGGTCGCCCTCGAACAAAGCCGTCGGAGGCTGAAAACTCGAAAGCGTAATGTCGTCAGCGTATCGCGTGTAGAGCAGTCGATGCTCTTTAGAGAAGCCCATCAGCGACTTATCGAGCCGGAAGCAGATCATGTTGGAGATCCCTGGGCTAGAGGGCGCTCCCTGCGGCAAGCAACCATTATTCGTGCAAAGTCGGGCAACAATTTCTGCTACATCGGAATCTATGCCGATGCTCTCAAGCAAGCCTTGCAAACGCGCTTCTGTGATTGTTGGGAAAAAGTTCTTTATGTCTACGTTGAGGATGAACTTGCGGCGCAAATGGGACTCGGCATTTGACCTTACGGACCTACCAGGGACAAACCCATGAACAGGTTTACGAGGATTATAAAGATCAGAAAGGCTGTGGGCGATTTTCTGTTGCAGCATCTTCAGGCGATAATCAGGAGCGCTGATCAATCGAACTTTTCCTGACCCTTTTGAGATGTTGAAATGAGAATACATCCGATGGCGAAACCACCAGATCTTCTTTAGCTCTGCTGGGGAGACGCCGAGGTGTTTGAGAAGTTCACTCTTCGATGACAGTTCAAGTGGGATTTTTGCCCGGCTCGCGCCGCCAAATAAATAGAAAGCGCTAGGCACGAGGTTTCCCCTCCAATCACGCCATGTGCACGAAGCATATGTGGCGCGCACGATTCTTGTGTAGACGTTTGCTCTTAAGCCGCAGTTTCGACAGCCCGTTTGCGAGGGGAAACCTCGTGAGGTCACCGTGTGCTATTTAGAAGCAATATTCAATCTGAAGAATGATTTGGCCTTTAAGGCGTATAAGGCCTTGTATGTTAGGTTTCTGCTATTACACACATTATGCCTATGTCAGGTCTGGCCAACTTGCCAAGCAGAAATCTCTCACGCAGCGTTTGACAGCATCCCTCATCTCAGCCATGCGCTTGTGGATGAAATGGTTAGAGTGGCCATTTATTAGCTTTGGACCGAATTGGTCAGAAACCCAAGTAATCCACGGGCACCTTGTCGGTCAGCCAGACACCATTGTCTGCACGGTAGAAAAGGAAGCCATCATCGTGCATGCGTTCTGCGTGAACGGAAAGAATGACCGCTTTGCCGTGCCGTTCGCCAACCTTCCTAGCCGTCGTCTCATCGGTTGATAGGTGCACCTGGGACCGTCCCTTTGCCTCAAGCCCACTGACAAAGATGCTATCCAAACTGGCCCGAGCTGTTCCGTGAAAAAGAGCTGCGGGCGGCTTCGAGGGTTCAAGACCTAAATCTACCTCAAACGAATGGCCCTGGGCAGCCCGGATGCGGGTCCCGTCCGGTGATAGAGTGAACCGCTGCTTGTCGTTTGTTGCGACAATCTCTTCAAGTTGTTGTCGTGACAGTTTGCGCCCAGCCCTCTTCATTTTCAGAAGTAGATCGTCGACATCAGCCCATGCATTCTTGTCTAATGTCAGACCAATTTCTTCTGGCTTGTGGCGCAACGCCATACTTAGAAATTTACTTTCCTTGCTCATTTCCGGCTCCTCATCTTCCCATTTCAGGAAAACCAGAACCGGCTTTTGGCTCAGGCTTCCATGACATTCCAAATGTCTTCAGATGGATCGCTTATGAAAAAGGTAGTTATCCAACAGCCCTTCGATATTGGCTTTTCCGACCGGGTTTTGGCTATGCACATAATAGGTGAAGCTAGGGTGGAGCCCTAGATCGAAACCCGAACCAATGCGCTCGCCAAGATCCCCCTCGATCATAGCTTTTACAATATCGTGCCCGGTTGGTTGTGCGTCGCCCAGATCATGGTCGAAACTGACAAAGGTCGGGGCGCCGTGAACAGAGAGGGTCGTTTCGACCTCATCCAATGATCTGGCGATGCGCCAGTGGCGGTCGTCGCTGGGCGGATCTCGCTCATCGTCGATAAATAGGGAATAACTCATGTCTCACTCAATTCCATTTTGGATGCTGTTTGCTGCCATCTCGGCTGTGAATGGCGGCGGGCCTCCTTGATCTTCTTGCTGGTTCCCGTCGTCTGTCCTTAACACGTTTACGGCAGGGATGACGGAGGATCACCCCCTGCGTTGAGCGCATGTTGGCTGCCAAACCCACCGTTTTTGACCGAGCATTTGCAGCATCCATCGGACATAAAGCGAAAACAGATCACGGGCGGCTCTGGATGACAGTTCGGCTAGAGGCTTGTTAGCGCACTTGCAACCTGAAATTGTTGCTTTGCTTCCCAGCAGCAGGATACATTCCGCACCTCAGAAACCAATTTCATAGGGAAGCTAGTCGTGGATATTGAACGTTACCTCTTGGAAGATCAGATGGCCCCGGTCAGTCATTACTGCCATTCAGTTCGAGCAGGCGAACTTATTTGGGTTTCCGGCATTGTCGGAATGACCAAAGACGGATTCATTCCTGTCGATACAGCCGAACAGTTCGACATTGCCCTGTCCGCCATGGATGCATGCCTACGCGCGGCAGGAGGTCGACCGGACACCGTAACAAAGGTGCAGGTTTTTTTGACCGACATATCTGAAAGAGCTTTGATAAACCCGGCGCGCGCAAGTTATTTCGGAGAACACAGACCAGCCTCTACTCTTGTCGAAGTTTCTGCGCTTGTTGATCCAAGAATGAAAGTCGAAATCGAGTGTATCGGAGTAGTCGCAAGGTAGAGTTAATCTTCGTAGCAACATATTGTCTTCTTATGAGTCATAGCCTTCAACGATGATAAAATTAGTGTCTGCAATTGGTTGGCAGCAGGGCTGCGGACGTACCTTCTGGTCAAGCGCGGCTGACTTCAAAGGCTTCTGAGACACTTCACAGACTGACCTCGAACTTTTATGCTCTCCTTCTTTTACCAATTGGGAAACAGAAAATGGGCATGAACGCAATTGCAGGCGGCAACACCGCGGTCGTTACCGGTGGAGCAGCTGGCATCGGCCTCGCTTCGGCGCGGCGTTTCGCCAAGGCCGGTATGAATGTTGTTCTTGTTGATTTACGCGAAGATCTCTTTCAATCCGCTGAAGCTTCGCTTCGCGCCAGTGGAGCAGCAACGGTCGTGACACGGCAAGTTGATGTCTCAGATCTGTTGGAAGTCAAAGCGCTTGAATCCGAAATCGTTGCACGTTTTGGCGGAGTTGACGTGTTGATGTGCAATGCTGGAACTCAACCCGGCAGTGACATTTTCGACAGTACAGGCACTTGGGATCAAGTGCTGTCAGTCAATCTTGGCGGTGTCCTGAACTTTTGCCAAGCCTTTGTTCCAGGGATGATGTCACACGGGCGACCGGGCCTTGTGATTAACACAGGCTCCAAACAAGGCATAACAACACCGCCCGGCGACCCGGCCTACAATGTGTCAAAGGCAGGCGTAAAGGTCTTTACCGAAGCCTTGCAGCACCATCTGAGAGAAAGCCAATCTGAGGTGACGGCACATCTTCTTGTTCCCGGCTTCGTATTCACTGATTTGACGCGCCATGGCAGGACCGAGAAGCCAGCAAGCGCCTGGACGTCTGAACAAACCGCTGATTTCATGATCGAAAGCCTCAAGAAGGGCGACTTCTATATCATCTGTCCCGACAATGACGTCAGTCGGGATGTGGACGAAAAACGCATGGCCTGGGCAATGGGCGACATCATCGAGAACCGGCCACCGCTCTCTCGCTGGCACAAGGATTGGGCCAGTTCTTTTGACAAGTTCTCCAAGAGAAAATAGGACCGCTAATCCGCTGATTTTGCTTCTGCCCAGGCGGGCGCAATCTTCGCATACATTTCAGGGTAAATGTTTTTTACCTGCGGCGAAGGAAGCGCCGTCTTGATGGTGCGAATGCCTAGATAAACGCTTCAGACCCAACGGCCCATCCTAGAATAAGCTGCATACCTGATGGCGATTCATAATGCAGAGCGCGACCACGTTCAGCTTGAAGGCCGAACAGATTGGCATAGGCTTGGAAGTCGTCAAACCAGCGGTGATTTTGCGAGAACGACTGGACAATCATTGCAGCCCTGTCGGCCTTAAAACGCTGAGCCTCCAAAATCGCAGCAGCAGTTCTATGAAAAAGCTGGTAACGCAGTTTGTCGGGTGGCGGTGCACTCACTCCAAGAAGATCACAGATGAAGTTCATCCGCTCAACTTTATCCACCTGCATGGCCACCATTTCTTTGAGGTTGCTCAGAACGGTGCCTTGGGAGATCTGCGGGATACAACATTAGTCGGCGCAGGCGAGAGCCGCGACATCATCTGTGTGTTCGATAATCCAGGTAAGTGGTTGTTGCACTGCCATATGCTCAGCCATGCTTTTGGTGGAATGCGTACATGGGTGAACGTCGCATGAGGTGGCTCATTCTATTTTTCGTCGTCTCGGCTTCGACCGCCGCTGCGGATCACAATTGGAAGCAACGCGACATCGATGCTGGTCGCACTCTGTATGCAGATAATTGCGCATCTTGCCATGGAGCAAACCTTGAGGGGCAAGCAAACTGGCGATCCCCAAATGCCGATGGAGTGCTTCCTGCCCCGCCCCATGACGGCACAGGCCACACTTGACACCACGACGACGAACTGCTGTTCGAGTATACCAAGCTTGGTGGCAAGGTTGCTTTGGAAGTCAGAGGGGTTTCGGGGTTCAATAGCGGGATGCCAGGCTTTGGCGAAACGCTTTCAGGTGACGAGATATGGGACATCCTCGCCCACATCAGGTCCAGTTGGTCTGAACAGGAAAAAGAAGTCCAAGCCAGCAGAAACCCACCTTACTAACAGCCGATCAAATCCTGTTCGCGCCCAGCACGACCGACCTTCTTTTATTGGGGGATTACCGCTCTACCGCATCTTCGCGAAGATACTTCTTGATGGTGTTGCCAGACAAACCCGAACGTCCGGCAATCTCACGAATTGGCATTTTGTCACGCAATGCCCAGCATCGGATGACACTCAAAAATCCCATGTCGATCACTCCAAATCTCCCTCAACAAAAACGTCAGGGCTATGTGTTCACATGGGTCAATTCTCAGTGACAATTTATGGGGCTACCGGGTCACCGAGATTTGACCCACCTTTGATTATGTATCGGCTGCTACCTGCGCATGCGTTGGATAGTTCTCTTCAAGTTCTCAACGGTTTCATCCAGTTCATCCGTAGCCTTGGATATAATTTCACTTGCATCGAGAGTTGCATCCAGAAGCTCGGGTTCAACTTTATCTTTCTGCAAATACCCAAGCTTTCGAAACTCCTTTCCCAAAAGATCAACAATCAGTGCCGTTTGGGACTCTCTTGGATGATCCAACAAGTAAACGTCCAAGGCTTCTTTTAGCTGTTTGTCGAGGCGGAATGTCACGGTCGAAGCCTTGGCTTCGCGCATTCGCTGCTCCCGTTTCTCACGGTCCACGGTCGACAGCCTAGTTTCAGTCTTACGCATCGATACTCCTGACCTTGCATTCGTCCAAGCAACCTACGTCGTCATACATCGGAGAGCAATGAGGTTACTTGCAGTATTGTCTTACATGTCTTACATTAGCGATCATGCAAAACAGAATCGCTGAAAATGTGCCCTAATAGGAGTTTCCCATGCCACTTGATACACTTACTAAACTGGACGCTACTGCTACCCTTAAGACTGTCAGTGGCAGCGTGTTTGCGCCCTGCTCAGGCCGCGACTTACCCCTTCTCTTGGAACTGTTCGGCAACTCGACGGACAGATTGATAGCGTGTGATCTGAGTTACATCGGACGTCGAGCCTCAGCGGCTTACGCGGTGCCGAAAGACTGGAAGCGAGTTTCTAGTTTGTCAGGGAGGGAGCAAGATCAACCGGAAAAGATCACTTGGTATAATGGTAGACGGCCATTCCAACCTGAAGCGACCATTGAAGTTTGGCGTCGTCCAAATGGAAGTGAACTAACTATCGAACTAAGACGGGACTTGGCTCAAGACGTTCTGATTGACCGTTTCACTCCAGGCTCAATCTCCGCATTTTTACACCATCGTGATGGTACTGGGGAAGGTGGTTCCGGCCTTTGGTTCCTTGAGCATTCCTCAAGGGGTGGTGATCCGGAAGATCGCTCCCTCAAGTTACTTGAAACGCTGGCGCCAAAGCTGGCCGATGGCGCTTTGATCATAACTGACGGCGTTTTGGCTATGCCTGAGTTTTCCTATGGCTCCACATTCGAGGCAGCTGACATACAATGGACGCCAATCGCAACGGTCCATAATGAAAACAATTGCCGACGGCCTTCGGTTGTCTGGAGAGCCAAACGCCTGGTCGTACTCCCTTGTGACTGAATTTTATTCTGCTGCATTGCCCATCTCCCGCACTCTACAGCACCTGCCTTGAAGGATCCGGTGATGGGTAAATGCAGAAGTTCAACCGAAATTCTAGCCCGTCTGGAAGAGGTGGCCTAGATTCAATAGATTTTGACAGAATATCAAAAGACAAAAACGCCATTTTGACCATCTTGGTATTGAAGAAAAAACACGAAAGAGAACACCATGAGTGGAATTTATGCCTACCGAATGTCACATCCGACGACCGGACGATTGATAGCCCCAGATCTAGTGAAAATCGGTCGCAGCGAAATCAACGTAGTTGATCGAATCTTCAACCAAACATGCACGGCGGCGGTTGGGTATGTACCCAAAGTAGAACAACTTTTGCCTACTGATCATCCTGATCTCTATGAAAAAACTTTGCACACATGGTTTGCCAGTCGACACGTTCCACAGGCGATGGGTAACGAGTGGTTTCGCGCGAGCAAAGAAGAAGTTGCCGAGGCATTTTCGGAAGTGCTGAATGGAATCAACCTCCGGCAAGTGGCCAGGCGAGCTGCAATTCTCTCCAGCAAACAGGCCCACGCAGCAACAAATACGAACAGGTCACAGCCAGTGGAGGCTGAAAAAAAGAGGGCTCGACTGATGCTCAAGAGAGTTGAGAAAAAGGTAACGAGTTTGGCGGGATAGTCCGGGTTTTAAGCCGGCCAATTTTACGAAAATAGTGAACTATTAGTCCATGCTCCTGCAAGGCCCTAAAACGGGGTGAGCATAGCGGATTTTGTGCTAGCGCATTAACCGTTTTAGACGCGAACATTGAGTGGAACACTCTGACTTTAGGCATGGAGAAAAAAGATGGAATACAAATCAAACGGATTTTTCACCTCGCTAATTGAGCGTGGAGACAGTGTTACCCGGAGCAATGGGGGTCTACGCGGTGAAGCGCCAAGTGTACTAGGTGGCACAGCAGTCACGGAAGTTTTGATGCTTCTGGCAGCAGGCTTCGTCCTGCCCTTCGACTGGATTTTTTCTGACAAAATTCTAGGGGATGAGAACGCTGACCTCATACCGGTTAAAGGTATTTTCAACGACCTGCGGCGCAAACATCTGAAGGAATTGGCGACGGCGGGTAATGGTAACTATTTTGCCAAGTTTGCATCTTTGTACCAGAACGAACCAAAGCCCATTACGGCCAACTCAGCTTTGTCTGGATGGCGAATTCTGAGGGTTTCGAAAGCCGAAAACCTGGACCTTGAGACGATTACAAAGTGGATTGATTTTGGTGATGCGTCAATTGTGAAGCTGCAAGACCGCAATCTGGAATTCCTGCTGCGAAATATGCGAAACGCGATTGCGCACGGGTCTGTTTGGCCTGTTTCTGCCAATCAGAGAGAAAAATTTGGAAGCCCTGAAGACAACGTAATTCCATTGTCGAAAAAAAATCAGCCGCGTGAAATCGACCAGGTCCTTTTTGCTGCGCAAATGCGGCCAGATGGAGAACTCACGGGATACTATGTCTTTCAGCTCTCGATACCAGCTCTTTACGAGTTCTGGAATGGGTGGAAACAGTTGATGTTGAGAAACGAGGACATCAACTCATTCTTTCATTGTGTGGAATCAGGCGGCTTCGCTTCGCTATCGGTAGGTTGAGTGTTGTGAAGTGGTCCTAGTTATTCGACCACTTTGCAGGCTTGTTAAGGTGTATCAGGGTTTCATGCCAGGCTGCTAATCTCATTGGTGAAGATGCTTTAAAGATTGTACTCAACTGGGAAACGAGAGCTATGATATCGAAGTCAAAATTCCAGCAATTGGTGAGTGATGTAAGGGTCTGGTTGCTCGAGCAAGACTATTCGGAGCCTGTTGCTTGTGACCCGCTGAGAGAACGACTGATGGCCGAATATGCAGACCACTCAATGTACCGTGTTCTTGCTGCGTCTGCGGTCGAACATTTGGATCGTGGCGAATTGATGAATTGGGCTTTTGCGAACAGGAAACATCCTGCCGGGTCTGTACTGGGACAGTCCATGGCATTGGCGATTCAAGCGCTTGTGTCGGAGAAAATTCTACGTCGGCGTTTTGATCAAGTTGGCCCCATCAAGGATGACTTCCTCACTCTCAACACATTCGGTCAGGTGACAAAGAACACCGAAACTTCCCTTCTCGAGGGGCGAAAGACCAAAACCTCCCTTCACGCAACCCAAAATACTGAGACTTCAGGTGAGGGATCTGAATCAGTGTATGTCTATGGTTTCGAACATGATCCCGACTACCTGAAAATCGGCCTGGCTAGCAGCGCGGGAACAATAACAGCAGCATACGCTAGGGTCATGCAACAAATTGGGACGTCAAATCGTGCCTTACCCATTTTGCACCACGTTTTCTTCACCGATAATTGCGCGGCCTTGGAGAAATATCTACATCAGACGTTGAAACACCGGGGCCGGTGGGCTTCACAAGGCGGTGCCGGAACTGAATGGTTTCGGGCTACGTTGGAAGAGGTTCTTGAGGCCGCTACAGAATGGTCATCCGGCGGCGAGCCTATCGTCAAGAAAGATAGCTGAACAGCGTGACATGAGTATCTTTACCTGGTTCCGGTGGCCAAGAAGAAAAGAAGCCGGTCTGCTCCAGTCGCATGACCTGTTTCGTTTCAGGATCGATATAGACCGTGTCGGATGAGCCGAAAAAGGCGTTGTTCATGTCCGGGTTTGGATCGGTCTTGGTGGAGTAGTGCACCATGTCCCATATTTTTCCGCCAAACGTGACGTCGTCCATACATTCTGTTGCAGTCAGGTTTTCGGCCTGCTGCGCCTGCATCGCTTGATGCCAGAGTTTGCGGTTTTTGGGCATGTTGTTCTCAGATGACGTCCATGGGCCGTTCGGCCTGGGACCAGTCCAAGTAGCTGCTGCTGCCCGGAGGCGCGGACGACATGCGGTGATACTTCTTTAGGTAGAGTTCAGGTCGCCACGCAGGAAGAGTGAATGTGATTGGCCAGTTCTCCACCTCGAATTCCTTGGACGACCAGAACGCGTCGAGACGAAACGGTACGATATTTTGTAAGAGGGGATCATAGGCAGCAGCCAGTCTATCGTTGATCGCCAGCAGCACAACGACATCGAGCCTTAATTCCAGATAAACTACAGGGACAGGCACAATACTGAACCCTGAACCCTGAACCCTGAACCCTGAACCCTGAACCCGGTGCTTCTCGCACAGTGACTGGAGGTCTTTCTCAAACAAGGAGATTGAACCTGGGTAATAACTTCTGACCCAAGTGCTATGCCATGATGACCTGTCGCGCTTTCGTGCAGGGGTTTTCTTGTCTAGTGAACCACCGAGTCTCATTTCAATAACGCTCGTACATTAGACTCACTCCAAGGCTTTCCATTGAGTGAAAGAAGACCCTCATTGTTCATAGCCTCGGCGATGCTTCGAGCGCCAAAGCCCTGGTCTCTTAGTTGGGTCGCCCTATCGCGGGCCTTTCTCCGCCGAAGCGGTTTCTCCATGGTCCACTGGTCCTGGCGTTCTCGCCAATCTGCGAAGTGGGCATGCGGATCAAATGTCCACGCTGCGGATCTTATAGTTTCTGCTGGAACACGTTCCACCGAGATTCCCGTAATTCGCGACCACTCGTTCAGGAAGCTGTGATCTCTCCAGCGATGCACGACGGAGAAATCGACCGTTATAAGTGCTGCATGCTCGGTCTGGCAAAGTTTTTCGAGCTTCTTCAATGGCTGGAGTATCGTGTCGCTGCCCCTGTCAGGGTCAATCTCGATGAACACTTCCTCATGAAAAAGATCAAAGCGCCGTTGGTGTGCATAGCGGCGAACCAGTTCAACTTGAAATCGGATTGTGTCGCTCTGGGTCGCGGCCTCATCGACATTCGAGGAAATCGTAGTGAAACCTGCCCATCTGACCGGCAGGGTCCAGTAAAATCCGACTGCTTTCTGCACGGCGAGATCCTGCCCTTGTTCAAGAAATCCGCAAAATCCCGAGGGATCCGGCGAGCTGCCTACACTTGGTATAGGGTCGCGCCAAATGAACCAATACAAGAAGGAGAGAGCCATGCCTCATTCCAATAATCAAAGACCACCAGCGGAAATTCTTGATGGCGCCATTGAAGCCGCCAGAACGGCAGGCGCGATGATCCGCGCAGAGTTTCATCGTCCGGGTGGCCCTCGTGGCACCGTGCACAACGCAATTATTGACACAGAAATAGAGGAAGTTCTCAAGACTGCTTTGACGTCTCTTCATCCGGCAAGCTGGCTCGGCGAGGAAACAGGCCGTCATCTGATCAAAGGTGCCGACACTTGGATCATCGACCCGCATGACGGCACCGCCGATTTCATGAAAGGCTTGCGCGGGTCAGCTGTTTCCATTGCTCTCATTAGGAATGGAAAACCGGTGCTCGGTGTTGTTTACGCACCGACTGCACCAGATGAGGGAGGTGATTTGATTGCCTGGGCTGAAGGGGGCTCCCTAACTCGGAACGGAAGGCCCGTTGAAAGTAGTTACAATTGCGAGCACCTGACAATCGCATTGAACGCCGATGCAGCGGATTATGCAGCTGCAAACCATATAACACTTGGTGGAGCCCGTGTTCGTGCGCTTCCGAGCCCTGCTTACAGAGCAGCGCTTTGCGCCGTCGGTGAGGTCAATGCCGCGATGAGCCTGGTCGCAGGACTCTCCTCCTGGGATATTGCAGGCGGGCACGCTTTGCTGATTGGCGCTGGTAAACAGATAGCTCAACGAGATGGGCAGGAGATCGATTATCGATTTAACTCATTCAATGGGTTTGTTTGTGGCTCGACCGAGCACGTGAGCCACTTGGTCGGTGCAAAACTCACCACAAATCCCAAATCAAAGCGATGCCCAGCCAAACCAGTTTCTCGAAGCATGTCAGCGCAGCGGCTTTCACGGGCACAAGGTACGCTGCTTGGACAGCTGGCCGGCGATGCCCTCGGTTCATTTGTCGAGTTTCAGAATGCGGCGGCTATCGCTTGTAAGTATCCTGACGGGGTAACCACTTTGCGTGATGGAGGAACCTGGAATCTCATTGCTGGACAACCGACAGACGACAGCGAAATGGCGCTGGCACTGGCTCGAAGCCTTTCTGAGCATGGCTGCTTTGACCCAAAGGCAGTTTCCAAAGCCTATATAGAATGGCGGCACTCTGACCCGTTCGACATCGGAATGACGACATCGAACGCGATTGCGGCCCTGGAAGCCAACCGTGACGTCACATCGGATAGCCAAGCAAATGGTGCACTGATGAGGGCAAGCCCCATTGGCATTTTTTCAAACGGGGATCCAGAATTTGCTGCTAAAATCGCTTGGAGGGATGCGGCTCTGACCCATCCCAATCCTGTCCCGCTGTCAGCCAACTCGGCCTATGCTGCTGCGATTTCGGTAGGAATTGCAGGGGGTGGTTCTGAGGAGATGTGGTCGGCTGCTTTCGCCTTCGCGGGCAACGGCGATGGGGCCGATACAGTTCGAGACCGCCTTTTAGCGGCTCGCATCAAACGTCCACCTGAGTTTCAGCACCAGATGGGCTGGGTTCTTACAGCCTTTCAGAATGCATTCTTCGAGCTCATGTCCGGCAAATCACTCCGCGACGCCGTTGTCGACACTGTCGCTCAAGGTGGCGACACTGACACCAACGCGGCAATTTGCGGTGCCTTACTCGGAGCTTGCCAAGGGCGGGAGGCTGTACCGCAGCAATGGCGAAATGCCGTTCTCACATGTCGATCAGTAAAAGCGGAAGGCGTTCGGCATCCACGACCAAAGAACTATTGGCCAGATGATGCGCTTGAGTTGGCGGAGACCCTATTAACCGTCAGGAAATGAAAGAACTGGTCAGAGGCAAAGGCCTCGCGAAAGAAATCAAATGCAACGATTGGTAATGTGCACATGAGCGACTTTGATAACTTAGACAAACAACGGCAGACACTTCTGGAAATCAAACTTGATGGCTTTGTTGAAGCAGCGGTGCAGACTGCTCGCCTAAACAACATCGGGTTGAGCGAAACGTTTACCCTTGTTTCCAAAGCCTTGGTTCGGGAAATGGTTGCCTACGGAATCGACGGGCAAGTAGCACAGGTCTTCTGGGAAAATGCGAAACTCCAAGCATATCCGGAAGAACCGGATCAACAACGTCGCCTCGCTAGCTAGCTCTCTGGGCGGCCGCCGTTTTCATAGCTTTCTTGAGGATCGGCTGAGCCTTCTTTTTTTCTGCTTCCACAAGTTTTGTTGTCACTTTCATTTTCACCTGAACCTGCGTGCTTGCAAGTTCCTTCGCAAGGTTGGCAACCTAGCGCGGATCAATGCACAGCAGAACCTCCGAAAAGGCTTGAGAACATGTTGATCGATTTTGAAAGATATTCGGAATGGGTGATCTCAAACGCTGTGAGGCCGTTTTGGAAGGCGCCGGTCTCACCCCACTCATCGCTCTCCCGGAGGAGAACAAGTTGTCTCCTACGGCACCTTACGGACGTCACCGAGATCCATGAGGACCGCATTGCATCAGAACGGCGTCGGCGATTTGATCAGTTGAGGAAAATCGGGGTCAAACGCAATCTGCCTCGGAGCTATTCGACCATCGAAAAAATTCGAAACAAAGCCGCCTCCGTGTTCAGTGGTGCTCGCATCGTTCAGTCGCCCAAAGATACCGAGCGAAAACTGCACAGCAATTGCACACACCCTCATTATGCATAAATGCCCGTGCCCGCTTACCAACAGCTTTCTAACTGCAACCATTCGTGCAAAGCGCAGCATTTCGGGAACCAGAATGACGGCGGAGCGGACTTTTCTGCCGTTCAACGCGGTGATAATGTTTGTTCCAGTTCTAATCGTCTGGGAATTTCAATCTATGCATGAGTTTGAAAGCCGACTTGCGGAAATTATCGGTAGGCCGTCGAAACAAAGACCGTTTGTCTGTCAGGGTGAACCATTTTCCTGCTCTGTCTGGCTTGTAGGCTATAACGCGGCAACGACTGGCGGTGACTGGTGGCGCTTTTGGTCGGCTGACGGTGGATTTGATCTGGTTTCTTGGCGCAGGGATTATGACGCCGAACGAATGAGCCGTGGAAAAGGACCCTCGGCGACACGACGCCGTATTGATCGGATCAAAGCAAGTGTGCCGGATGTACTGGAAACCAATATTTTCGCAACGCCGTCAACCGAAATGGCGAATATGCCGAAGAGCAATACAGACGCCTTCGATTATCTGCTTTCTACATGCAAACCTAAGGTTATTGTTGCCCACGGTGTTCCGGCAGCGAAGCACCTCGCAGGCTGGACCAGCGGAAAGCTAATAGCTTGTCCTCATCTCTCGCGGGCGGGCTATGCCGTTGTCGATAAAGTTATAGAAGAACTTCAGGCCAAAGTACCGATTTCTGCGCTTTAATACATCAACGGACAGCATCCCTCATCTTACCCAGGCGCTTGCGGATGATAGCATACCACCCCTGTCCAGTCGCAGGCACAAGGCTTGCAGTGTAATCACTGACAAGATCTGGGAACTCCGCGGCGACATCCAGACCTCGAAGCCGGGGTGCGTTTTTAGCATAGCACCAGCTGCACAATCGCCTGATTGGAGTCGTGTGCTGAGCAACGTGATTGGAATGAATGTGCAGGCAGCCTCCCTCACAGGAAGATTGTTCTGAGATCAGAACGATATTCGAAGGCTGCGTATGGTCAACGTGGGTGTCATGGCGGGAACATTAGGGAACATGTTCGAGATATCAAGTTAGAATTAGAGTGGCAAACTTAATGCTACTCACCCGACAAAGGTGGCTTGCGGTGAGGCTGGGCTGACAGTGTGCGAGAAAGGTAGATTTAGAACGAAGACAGACCGGCAGAAAAGGCTGGCTAGGCCCTTTGAGGTTCAGCGTAAATGGGCGTGTTGGGCAGCAGCGTCAAAGGTCGTATACTCATGCTACTTGCCGGAAGCATTTTGTTCACGTTACGGTAGCGTACTATAGGACAACTGAACAAATCGTCAGGGGAACTACTATGAAATTAGTATCAATTCTAGCGGCCGCGGTGATCTTGGCAGGGCCTGTCATGGCGGAAGACCAAAGTACGGATGACGTGCACTGGCACATTACCATGACGGTCAACGACGGCCAGGACGATGCAGTCAAACCGCTCCTGGACCGGATGGTTGCGGCTACGCAGGCCAATGAGCCGGGTGCTCTAACCTACGATTATATGGGCGACGGCGATCAAGTGCATATCTCCGAGCGCTATGCCGACAATGCAGCGGCGATGACCCATATGGGGAATTTTGGCGCTAACTTCGCCGAAGAATTCATGCAAGCATTCACAATCAATTCGGTTGCAGTTTATGGCCCCGCAGGCGACGATCTGAAAGAAGTTCTTGCTCCATTCTCGCCCACATACATGCAACAGATCAGCGGTTTCTCGCGCTGACGTAAACGGCCTTGAGCGGCCATTTGGCGGGATCGCTCAAAGCCCGAAATTTCGAAACGATGGCACCCGATGCCAGCTATTCGCATTCTCCTGAAAGCATGAACAATTGATTGTGTTTTTTGCTTTTGCCCAATCACTTTAAGATGGCACTTAAGTCTGGAAAAGCCTGGCGTGTTAGGACACATGCATCGTTCCAAGCGAAATCCGATGTTGTTTGGGCCAGAATACTCATACACAGAAGGTCGGACACTCTCTTCCAGAAAGGAAGATTTCAGACGGACGCTAATCGACCGCTACGCAGAAGCTGGCATTTGGCTATCTCTCCGCATAAATTCAAAACTTCCAGCTAGCTTCCAAAGCCCAGCCAAGATCAGAATGGGGCATACGATAGTCTTGAATAGGAATGCTGCAAACACACCCATTAAGGCCTGCACCAAGTCATCAGATTGGGTCGACAGAACCTCAACTATATCGTTTGCTTTGTTGTAGGATGCAGTAGCAGATGCTGCCGTTCCCTTTACGGCCTCAACCGCACCGTCTACCAGATTGCTCACACCAGACGCAGCGGAGTTAGCAATATTCATTGTCCCATCGCGGGCTGTTCTTAGTCTGTTCATGGCGCTTTCTAACAACCCTGTTTCTTCTGCTTCGGGCGCCACAATATTGGGCTCAATCAACTCGTCATAGCCTTCAGCCTCGTTCGTTTGTTCCGCAGCGGGCATTGATAGATCTTCCTGTGACAGGCTGGGCATCTGGTCGGCAACTTTTGTGAGAGTACGCTGATACTCGCCCCATGCCCTGTTTGACACGCCGTCAGCGAACCAAGAACTTATCGAAAACGCAATTACGATCAGAAATCCCAACCCGCCTAGTCTTGCTGCACCTCGGAATAGGTTTGACACGAAGTATCGGCCTGGAAATCTTAGGCTGGCTAAATCCAAACCTGCCAGAACTATTAGGGAAGCTCCGACCATCACAAGCGCCACACCTCCCAGCAACGGCAAAACGACGGTCATAATTCCGGAAACTGTGCCCACAAGAAAAATCGCGGCGGATAGACGTTCGACTGCGTCATCTATCGGCTCGAGTACTTTAAATGGATGTGCTGATCCGCTCACCGCTATGACTGAACCACCCACTTCCACCTCTTCGGCAAAAGAAATTGCGGCATTAATCAATCTAAGGGACAGATAAGTGGCCGCTGAACTTTTAGCTATCTCTTGCGAGTATTCCTTCGCCCCTCTGATGAACGGCCCATTGTTCGTAAACCCCAAAAGAGAAATCACAATCCCCATAGCCAATATGGTGCAAGCCGCGCGACGGTTCCCGAAGATCATGTTAGCCATAGACTGATTCCCATATTCTTGGCTTGCTGTAAGAGGATATTTGGTTGAATGTTTGGCATTAGGCAGCCCTATTTACGATAATAAAGTTAGCAATTTGCGGACAATATCTTCTTTACCAACTGCGACGATTAACTCGCAATATTGACTGCCATGCCATGGGTTTTGAGGGCAGTATCCCTCCGACATGGTGGAAATTGTTCTCCGGTTAGGTGTTGTGCCGGTTTGCAGGGCGGCAATTTGCGCCGGGTCCATGGCGGTATCCTTGCAGATGGCTGCGACGGTTTCCAGCGTCATGTAGCGGTGCGTGACCACCCACTTGTCGTTTTGCTCCAGCATCAGAACGCCGAGGCGTCTAATGGCTGGCTCGTTATGGAAAATGCCGACGAAATTCGTTCGGCGCTTGATCTCCTAATTGAGGCGTTCAATGCTCTGGTCGAGATAATCAACGGCCAGTTCAAGGCAGAAGTCTTTCGTCGGCGAGGCCCATGGCGCGGCTTTGAAGCTGTTGAATATAGGCTAAGTTGCCGGTCTCGGATTGAACAAGGCAAGCTGATTGAACGGCCACAGTGTGATGCCTTGATGGATGGCGGACGTAACCTCCCACAAACGAGGTTCCTAGAACGCCACGAGCCGTGACAATAACCCTTGTTTTTGGCGCGACCTACGGACGTGCAGATGAGCGGTACGGCATCGGGACCTAAGGATCTTCGCTAGTCAATATAAGGGATGAGACCCCTTGCATAAGCCTCCTCTTGCACTTGGAGGGGCAGTTCACGAGCATCAACAATCAAACCGTTGAATGAGATAAGCCACACCGAGTCATTTTCGGCGACAAGGCTTGGGAGCATCCAGTCATGCGCCAATTGGTGCATCTTCAAAGCTTCCCTCACGGTCTTCGCTTTATTTCCTGCGGTGCTTGAGCCAACACCAAAAAGTCCGCTTAGATCAGCCATCGCCATATATGGAGAAGTTGACTTGTCACTGAGGTAATTCACCTGCCCTAGGGCATACAAAATAGCACAAGCCCATGTCTGTGATTTTCCTGAAGCGAGAGGTGTGGGACGTTTGCGGTAAAGCCCCGCTACGGCATATCTCGCTAGTTCCAAATATTCGTGATTAAGGTGCTTTTCACAAAAATCGTCAGTTATGGCTATCATATTAGCGTAGTCGTCTTCAAAAGCCTTCGGTACATTTGTGGACTTTTTCACTACCATCGCCTGATCCCTTTCCGAAGACTAGCTCGTCTCACCGTGTTTTTGCAGGCTGTGAATAGCTTGGTAATCTTTTTGCTTGTCTTATCCTGAAGCTTGTTCCTTTGGAGAATACCCATTGAAGTATCCGTTCTAAAACTCTCCTTTGTGGCATAGGCATAAATCAACTTGATTTAGCCGAGGACAGATCAATGGCCTCAATCGGCCAATCTCTTCTTGAAAAGATGCGGTTTGCAAAGCTTCGCACCTTCAGGCGTCATTTTTACCATACCGAGCGCTTTGGGTACATAAGCTGCACTGTCGCATCGGCCAGAGTAACAGACGGCAGCGATGGGCCAAATTCTGGCTAGCTAATTGTTTTGAGTTATCTTGCATTATAACATCCGTCAGTCTGAACGACCTGCCCACCAGACCAAAATTCCATCTTCTTGTATGGTCGAAGGTGTAATCGGGCTGTCGGGCCAGTGTTGGGTGTCGATGCTGTGATAACATGCGACGCGTCCGCATTATCGTCCACCAGGACCTGATACTCGGTCGCACCAGAATCAGGGTTTAGTATCAGAGTGGGATTGCCAGGCGAATAAATGACCAAATACTCTCGTCTTGCATTTTCACAAATAAGTCGTGTTTCTGAGTGAGCAAGGCCCACCCCAAACAAGGCGAGCAAAGAGCTCAAAGCTAGCTGCGAAAAAACCTGTTTCATTTTCTTCTCCAACTCAATAGAAGCCAAGCGATTTCAACAGGTTTATCGGATTCCTGAGAGATAGCGATGGGTTGTCAAATGGACCACTTCAAGGCGGCATCGTTTTCCGATTATAAAAGAACGAGAAATTCAATCGTCCGACGAACAGTAATAGACTGTGCCGCCGACAGCGACGACAGAAACAGCTGCCGCCGATAGTGTTAATGGGGCAGTCAGAAAAGCAAGTGCGCTTGAACCTAGAGCACCTAATGTTCCAGCGATGTAGCCGGAGGACCCAGTCAAAATTACAGCTCCTGAACTGTGCGTTACTGCTGTAATGCCCAAGCCGGAGGTTGCCATTGCGGCAGTACCTGTTGCTCCAGCTCCCAGACCAACAACTGCTGCAAATTTTTCAGTATTGTTTGAAACCACCTCACAAAGAGAAAAGTTTGGCGTGATGAGCGCCATCGCGTTCAGGCTTTGTGATTGGCTAAGGTAGTCGAGCGGCGTCATGCCTATGGCTTCCTCCAGCATATTGCCCTCTGAATTATTGTCATAAACGTATGGAGTTGCGCCGACGGCTAGAAGCGCCGCAACAAAATACTCAGAGTCTTCTCGCTTGGCCGCTATGTGGAGCGCTGAAGTACCGGTTTTCCCCTTGAGGACACCATTGCTAGTTGCGTTCGCAAGTGCGTCTACATCAGATCCCCAGCGTGCAAGCGCGACCAGGGCCAAAGGATCACTAGAGTGCTTCGCTGCGACATGAAGCGGAGTCAAACCATTCGCGTCCTTAGACGATAGTGCAGCATCAAGCCCTTCGGTCCATTCTGCTGCCGCGAGGAGAGCATTCAGCTGATCGCGACTAACATCTGCCTTTAATGCCAAGTGGAGCGCATTGTCACCATTTCGAGTCCGCAGCGACCACAGATCCTTGGAATCGTCTCGTCCATTCGCCCAAATAGCAGTGCAACTCCAGATTTCTTCCGGGTTGGCGCCCACAAAAAACTCTGAAGACAAAAAACTATCGCATCCTGCATTCTCTGTAACAGGCTTTTCTTCAACAACTTCTGATGACTCAAATGTGCTTTTTACTCTTGCCAGCCAGACGTCTGGTTCGAGCAAGAGAGCGACATCGTGCACATTGGAGGCGCCTCGCGCATAATCGAATGCCCTATTCCCCTCGGCATCCTCAATCTTGGGATCAGCACCAACGGCAAGAAGTGTAATTATCATTTTGACGTTAGGATCACGGCCCGCTTTTGATACTGTGGCAAGATGCAGGCCTGTTGTCCCCTGCTTCAACACCAAGTAGCTTCTTTCGGACTTGGTCATAGAGTTAACTACGTCACCCCATTTGCTAAGTCGTACGATGATCCTGGGATCAAGATCTGATTGTACTGCCAGATGAAACGGATTGAATTCATCTGCATTAGGTAAGGCCACAAGCTCTTGCCGTTCGGCGTCAGGGATGAGTATCGCCAGTTGATCAAAATACAGTGGGTCATCGACTTTTCTTACAGCCAAATGAAGCGGCGTATCCAACGACCCTCTGGTTCTGATTCCAAACGTGTAACCTTGCTGAAGGCATAAACTGGAGTCTGCGACGAACTCCGGACGCGTAAAGTAATCAGGAGCTAAAAAATCACACTGCTGGGCAGTAGTGGGCCCCACACCAATGACGAAAAACAGCCAGGTGGCACCAAGATACTTCCACATATTTCTGTTTCCTTTCAGATGGGTTTCATCATTTTATGGATATATTTGTCGGAAACTCTTTGACTTGGGTCAACTCGCTGCCGCCTGCATAAATTTGAAATACGGTCCCTTTGGTTGCATTCCACATGGAGAATATCAGATTAGTTGTTAACTTTCCTTACTTCAAACTTCAGCGTATATTCCATCAAACTGATGTTTTTGGAAATGGATGCCGCAAGCTGAAGGTCTTCTGTGATTTTATGTGCAATTATGATTCCACGAACGGGTGCGTCCGTTGTTATGTTTTGTTGCACCCAAGCCATGTAGCGCGCGGTCTGTCCCACTACTCTGTCGTAAGCACGACTCGCTTTAAGCTCGATAACGACTAGTCGCCCTTCGATGTCGACGGCTAATAGGTCAATGCGACGGCCACCAGCAGGAAATTCTACACCCAGAAACCCGTCTTCTTCATAGAGCCGCATCCCAGGTTCGATAAGTTCGATATTTTTGGCAAGAAAGTTCTGCAAATCTCGTTCATAGGCGAACTCACGAAGTTCCTCCGCACCCCGTTGGTCCAGAGATCCAACGTAGTCTTCATCGAATCCGTCTGCGCCTTCGTCGTCTTCTCTATCTCCGCCGGTGTCAGTAAGGTCGTACTGAGGTGAGGGGTCAGTTTCAGGATCCCACAATCTGAATTTATTAGGCCCTATCTTAAAAAAGAGGTCCCAGCCTGTGTCGGAGCGGATACTTGGATGGTGGCTTCGATGACGGCCGTTGTTGGTCGCCAACCCCTCTACATGCATGGAAACAGTGTTCGACTTGATATTTGGATAGTTGTCATTGAACCACTGAACAGCGCGCTGTTTTTCAAATACTTGCCCTGCTTCTAGATTTGCAGAAGCCCAGTCTCGCATTAGATCTTTTGTTGATTTATCATAAATTGGCATGTGTCTTTCACCTTATATCTCGCGACTTAGGACCGATTTACCTGTGGCAACAACAGCGCCCGCCACCCACCTTGAAGCCCAATTCACCCTTCTCTTTAGACTCTCAATCGACAATTGTCGTGGCAATGCGGGTGAGACACCGTCAGACGTAGTCGTCACCTCTCGAACTTCGTTCCTAAATCGAGGGTCCTCCTCAGAAACCACTATTTATCATACCCAGTGAAAACCGCGCAGCAATTGCACACCACTTCATTCTTTGAGTTGTAGTGGTTTCTTTTTCGCTCTTTTGGTCTGAACAAAATAGGCAATGGAGCCTGAAAAGACCAAGACACATCCACCTACAAGATGCCCGAAGATTATCATCAAGAGGCCGTAACCTATTGCAGCAAATACAATACTCTTGGAAATCCAACCAATTTTCGCGTTCGCCTCAAGATTGACGTCGTTTTTCGCGTTTATGCGCTCGTCTTCCGCTCGTTCACTACGCCTCGCCGCGATCCTATCTTGCAAATCCATACACCTACACCTCGCTTTCATCCGACCCGCTCAGAGAACTGAGAATTGCGGTGCCAATGCCGACAGCTGCCACATCTTTTGCTGCATTCATACCTTGTTTGTTGATTTCCGCTGAGAAGTGACCCGGTATTTTCACCGAGATTTGACCCACCC
>CAYGQZ010000013.1:28109-32414 GCA_964352055.1 uncultured Rhodobacterales bacterium | reverse complement strand
CGTCGGAGCCCGCGCCGCGCCATACTGACCCGGGGTTTTCAAACCAAAACCGTTCCCGGCATCATGTGGTTGGTGCTTTGGCGCGCGGCTTGGCTGAACTGCATGACCTTTGGGTGCGGGGCCTTTGGGGTTCGCCGGTCTGGCCTGGCTTTGAGGGGCGGGCATTGTGCGCGCTGTCACTGCGTCAATGGTGCAATGCGGCGCTGGCCCGGACCTTGCTTTTGGCGTTCTACAGATGGTGCCGTCTGGTCTGCAATCGGGAGCGGAGCGCCGGGCGCTGCCGTTCCATGAGCCTCAGCGCCATTGCACTGTGCGGGGCGACCCCATGGGCTGCGGCGTTTCTGAGTGCGCAACGCGCAGGGATGTCAGTTGATGCAGCCCCTGGTGCGGTGGTCTTGGACCGTGCGCTTGCGCATCGCGTCCAAGTGCTGCCTGGCCACGCCACGCCATTATGGACCCAAGTGCAGATCGGTGCTAACACTTGGAAAAGGTTGCACTGACAGCGGCAATCGCAGCGCCCGGGCGCCCCCTGCTTTTGCAGTTTGTCTGTTTTTCTTTGTGGAACGGTGTCGGGTCTGCGCCCGCTGTTCCTATTGAAGTTGTTCAGAAGGGAACGCCCGTTGAATTCATCGATACGCCCCCCCGCGAAAACTCTACCTCCGGATCTGCCGCCTGAACACTCTGTTCTATTGCCGTCGCGCAAGGCGCCACCTGCCGACTCCGATGCCTATCTGCAGATCCACACCGAAAACGCGGATGTCCGGGTGTTCAATCAAACCACGAACGTGGCCTCGCCCGTTCAAACCTATCGCATGACCATATCGGGTATGACCGTGCGGCTGGGCGATACGGCCAATCCCCGTCTTTTCGATGAGTTGCAAGGCCGTCGCGACCTGTCCGAAGTGACCATTTGCGCCGATGTGGTGGAGGTGCTCAGCCCGCTTTATCTCTATGGCACCCGGCTCACCCTCACGGCCCGCGTCCTCAGGTTTCGTGGCGACGGCCTTATCGATACATCTCCACCCGACTTTGACGAAACGGCCGTTGTGCCGCAGGCGCTGATGGGCAGCGATGCGGGCAGCATCACCATCCATGCGCAGACCGTCGACGCCCCTGGCCCTGAGATCCGCCTGATCGCGCGCGGCGGTCAGGGGCAAAAGGCCCAGGCCGGTATTGTCGGAGCGAATGGGCAAAACGTGCCGGAATGGGACGGAACCGTTGCAACCACAACGCAACATGGCGGCACCGAACACCTCAAATGGGACGACAAGATCAAGGACCTGGAATACCGCGTCGTGCATGCCGATTGTTTGAAATATATGGATATGAGCACGGCGTTGTTTCAGGAAAGCGTGTGGGAGAAAAAGGGAACGATTGCTGTGGGCTCAAAAGATCCCACGGATGGCCGGCCACCCGAACGTATGCCCGGCGCACCGGGTCTGGGGGGGAAGAGCGGCACCCTGCTCACCAATCATCTGGATGCGTTGATGCGCGTTACAGACCTTGGCGCGGGATTGCCCGGCAACAAGGCAGCGGATTTGCCCGCGTCTATTGGTGGCACACCGCGCAAATACTGCCATGTTATCTGTGCCTTCCGCAGCTACACTTTCCCCCATTTACTGGGCGGCCATGGCAGTGGTATTCTGAACTTTCGTTGGATCGACGGGCATTGGTCTGAGTATAACAAAACGGAGACCAAGGATTTCCCTGCGGTGCCCGCACCGGAACCGCCTGAGGATAGCAGAGAGGCGACCGGCCAAGGGCAGGCGCTGCCGACCTTGGGCTTGGGTTGGACGAATGCGCTGACACTGGCCGTGGTTCTGTCGTTTGTCCGTGACGGATTTCGCGCGGGCGCTGGTGCCGAGGTCCGCCCCCTTGTCCAGACCTATGTCGACGCGCTTGACCAGCTTTATGATTTGCATACGCATGAGGATGTTCCGAATGCTCAATTGCCCCTGGAAATCGATGCGGCCCGCGCGGAACTTCACGACCTGCTCGAGCGCATCGACGGGCCCAACGATTATTATGGCCATCCGGCCGGCTGGGTGCCTGCGCTGTCCTTTCTGAGCAATATGAAAGCCTATGGTGCCGAAACCCGTAACGCCATTGCCGGGCTCTATCTGGGCTACTGGGTGTCGCAGGATCAAAGCGCCCTGGCTGACCGGATCGGAACGACCAAAGAGGCCATCACCCAACTCTCTGCCGAAATGCAAGCCGCACAAGAGGCGCAGAGCGCGGCAATTGAATTGCTCAAGGACCTGAAGCTGAAGGAAAACAAGGTCAGCAACCGCGTCAGCTACACTTTGGAAAAGCTGTCGCGCATCGAACAGGACGAGCGCACGAAAGTGGCGGGGCAACTGCAAATGGAGCACCTTTTGCGCACATCCGCCAAGATCCTTGGCGGCATTGCGCAGGTTGTTCCGGTGGGTCAGCCCGCCCTGGGTGCTGTGGGCGGCGGTTTGAGCGCGCTGTCCGACTGGGACAGCGATGAGCCGTTCGACTCGATCACGGAAATCGGCAGCGCGCTGTGGAAAAGCAAGCTTGTGGAGGACAAGCTGCTGCCAAATCTGACGCAGCAGGCCAAAGCCTATCTCGATATTTCCGAGGACGCCAAAGACGACGAAAAGAGCGAGTTTGACAAGGAAGTCGCCAAACAGAAACTGTCGCAAAAAGCCAAGGATCACATCAAAGAGCAATCAGACGCCAAAAAACAGGTGACCGGTGCATTGTCGGGCCTGTTTGTGTCGAAATCTGAAATCGATGATGCTTTGGCGAAGGCGCTTGCGGATTGCCCACAATACCAGGAGATCGAAACAGACCTCAGGGCCCTGGAAGTCGAAAAGGAAACCTACGCCAACGCGCTTCTGGCTGCCATGGATGCGATGACAGCGGCCGCCCAAACGATTGTCAATGCGCGTCTGGGCCAGATCGAAATGCGCGCTTCGCTTGCCTCTGCTTCGCAGGGTCTCAGCCCGGCGGGGCTGGCCTATGCCAAGTCGATGGAACGTCGTGCGCTTGAGCGGATGCAGCGCTATCAGGCCTATTTTGCTGCATCTTATCGCTATTATTGGCTGCGAGAACCCGAGGGGTTTGACCCCTATGCCAATGCGGTCTTCACGCAGTTGAGGGATGCGTTTTCCAGCCATGCGGGTAAAACGTTGAGCGGAGATGAATTTGATCGGCTGGCCAAAATTTTCCAGGAAGATCTCAAAACGGTTGCGGATGGTCTGTTTACCTATTTCAATACGGTCAGGCCGACAAAGGATGCTGGCGGACGGGTGACCAGCCGGACGCTGATCGAGCTGACGCCCGAGCAACTGGCGGACCTCAACGGGCCGGAAAAATCGGTCGCGTTTGATCCTTTGCGGCTTGGCAAAATTCATCTGGGCATGGAAGACGTCCGCATTTTCGACATCAAAGTGGTTCATGCGGAGTTGCTGGATCCACCGGAGAGGTCGGTTGAGGTGCGTATACGAACCACCCATGCAGACAATTCGGTTTTTCGACGCTCCGGGCATCAATACCTGTTTCGCAACACGGCGCGGCACTGGCAAGCGACGGTGGCGCGTGCACGGACGAAGACAGAGATTACTCAAGAGAGTTCGGATCCGCTGGATGCGGCCGTGCTGCGCCATCTGTTGGGCGAGTTGGACAAGGATGCCCCGCTGTTCAATCGTCCGTCCTTGGCCGGGCCGTTGACGGTTCACCGGGACCTTTTGGACATGGCCAGCGATTATCCTGCGCAACTCGCGGCCCTGTCGGTGGAATTGGACTACACCTATCGTGATGCCAAATCGTCCGAAGTGGCGCTTTTGGTGGTGACCTCTGCCGGTGTCAAAGCGGTCATTTCTTGTGATACGGTCGATATTGGCGGCCGCGGTGATGGCAGCGGAACCTTCTTGCGGATCTTCAATACCGGATCCACGGTTGCGCTGACAGCCCCGCCCAGCTACGGCGCATTGCGTTTTCGGGGATGGCGGGCGCGGGGGCACGCATTTGCGGACGGGGCTCAGTTCGAGGCTCTGAGCAGCATTGACGACCTCGCTGATGTGCCCGGCGGTCTGGTGGCAGATACCGTGCTGCATCTGAACATGAGCGAACCCCAAATGGTCGAAGCGGTGTACTTGTAGCGGAGTGCTGTCGGCCCCGACAGCCGGGACGTGCATCGCGCGACACCGGGGGTCGTAACGCGGGTCGGAGCCTTCAATCCAGGTGGTCGAGAGCCGTTCGCCGCCGTACGTTCGGTCGCGCCAGTGCTTCCGTGTTCGATGCAATTGGCGGCCGATCGTGCCTTTGTGGCGCGCG
>CAYGQZ010000013.1:2521-28009 GCA_964352055.1 uncultured Rhodobacterales bacterium | reverse complement strand
AGTAAGAAATATGAAACAAGTTGCAGGAGTCGAAATGGTTCGAAAGCTCAACATGCGGGAGGTCGCTCGGAATGCGAATGTGTCTGTTGCGACGGTGTCTCGTGCATTGCGCAGCCCGGACCAGGTGTCGCCACAGACAGCCGAAAAGGTGCGCAAGGCGACCGAAGAGCTTGGGTATGTCTACAACGTGACTGCGAGTGACATTCTGAAGGGGCGATCAACGATCATTGGCCTTCTCGTTCCGACCTCAAGCAGCACGCTTTTTGGTGAAACCATACACGGTGTTCAGGACGTGACCACCGAGGCCGGGTTTTCCGTGATCCAGGGCGCGACACGATATGACGAGGCCAAGGAGGCCGCGTTGATCGAGTCCATGCTGGAGCGCCGCGTTCATTCTCTGATCCTGACCGGCGTGACCTACCGCAACGAGGAGCGCATTCGCAAGCTGGCCCGGGATCAATGGGCGCGCATCGTCGTGGTCTGGGAAAAGCCCAAGGTCGATATGGGGATTTCCTATGTAGGCATCGACAACCGCAGTGCCGCCGAGAAGATGACCAATCATCTTATCGATCTTGGCCACCGCAGGATCGCCATGATTGCCGGGCCGTTTTCGCGAACGGCCCGCGTCAATCACCGCCTCGAAGGCTATCGCGATGCCTTGGAGAATGCAGGCATTGCCTTTGATCCCGAGTTGGTGATGGAGCGGCCTCCGGCCTTGCTTGAGGGGCGCGAGGCCATGGAAATGCTGATGAATATGGAGGACAGGCCGACAGCCGTCTTCGCCGCCTCGGACGTGTTCGCCATAGGGGCGTTGAAAGCGGCCAAGCAGCGCGGGATGTCCGTGCCCGATGACGTGTCCATCGCCGGTTTCGACGACATGAATTTCAGTGCCTATCAGGATCCGCCGATCAGCACGGTGCGCGTCGACGCCTTTCGCATCGGCAGTCTGGCGGCACAGATCGCGGTCGAGCCGATGGGCACGCCGGACCGCAGCTACTGCCTTGATTGCGACCTCGTCATCCGGGGCAGTACGGGGCCGTACAAGCCGAAACTCAAGACGACCGATTTGCAGAAATCCTGGGAGGAAAATAGCAAATGACAAAGCATGTGAAATTTGGTGGCCGCGCGTTGGCACTGGCAATGAGTGTCGGGCTCTCCGCTCCGGCGCTGGCGGAAACGGTGTTGAAGGTCGGGTTGATCGATCCGCCCGCCCATATCGACGTCGTTGCATCGCAGAGGGTGGCCGATCGCGTCTCCGAGCTGACCAATGGTGAGGTCAAGATGGAGATCTATCCCGCGGCCCAGCTTGGTTTTGCCAGTGACATGCTGTCGGGTTTGAAGCTTGGCACGGTGGAGATGTTTGTCGGCGCGACCACCTGGCTTGGCGCTTTCGAGACGGATTTCTGGATTTCCGGCACGCTTTATGTGTTCAACGACCAGGAGCAGGCCCGCGCGATGCATGAAAGCGCAACGTTCCAGGCGATGGGTGAGCGATTGGTCGAAAACCACGGCACTCGCGTCCTGGCGCAGAACTGGGATCGCGGCCCGCGGAACTTCATCTCGACCCGGCCTGTTGCCACGATCGAAGACCTCAAGGGTTTGAAAATCCGGGTCCCGCCACAGGAAAGCTGGATCGAGAACTTCAAACTGGCAGGGGCTGCCGCCACACCGATGCCGCTGTCCGAAACCTTTACGGGCCTTCAGCAGGGGATCGTGGAGTCGACCGAGCAGGCCTCGAACTGGCTTTATGGCAACAAGTACCACACCATCGCCAACAACCTCTCGCGGACCAACCACAACTACGAGGAAACCGGCGTGATGATCTCGGAGAACGTCTATCAGTCGCTCACCGAGGACCAGCGTGCCGCGATCGTGACGGCGATCAATGAAGTGTCTGGCTGGCACAACGAACAGGTCGCCATCCAGATCGCAGAAGCCGAGGAAAAGATGGCCGCAGAGGGCATCAACATCATTGACGTGGATGTTCAGGCCTGGAAGGAACACTTCCGCTCCAACTTCGACACCATTGTGGACATCGTCGGCTATTCTCCGGAACTGGTCGAAGAGCTGAAGTCCCAGTGGGACTGAATGTCCTGCCGGCAATCGCGGATGCGATTGCGCGCGGGGCGGTCCTGGTTGCCGGGATCGCCCTTGCGATTATCCTCGCGTTGATCGGCGGTCAGATCGGGTCGCGCATCATCACCGGCAATTCTCTGTCCTGGTCGGATGAGCTTGCCCGATTGTTTTTCATCTATCTTGTGTTCATCGGGGCGGCCGAAGCGTCCATGCGGCGCACGCATATTGCGGTCGATCTTCAGGACACCTTTGGCCTGACACCTGCCGTGGACCGCATTTTCGATCTTGTGCGCATGGCGCTGTGCATTCTGGTGCTGGCCATCATCGCATGGGGTGCGTGGCAGATCATCCCGGTGGTGCAGAACATGCAAAGACCGGCCACCCGGCTTTCGACCGCATTGATGTTCTATCCGGTTTTCGTGGGCGCGCTTTTGATGATTGTCGCAACGGCGATCAATTTCGCGTCCTGCCTGACGGGCGGCAGCATCTACCGCGATACCGCAAAAAACCCGCACGACATCCTGGAGTAATCAAGAATGGCAACGCTCATCCTCGTTGGCGGTCTTTTCCTGCTTTTGTTGCTGGGCGTTCCGGTGGCATTTTCCTTGCTGCTGTCCAGCCTTGCCCTGATCTTGTGGGATGGAAAGCTGCCCATGCTGATCGTCTCGCAACGACTTGGCAACGCGCTGGACAGTTTTCCGCTGCTGGCCATTCCGCTGTTCATCCTGGCCGCCGAGATCATGAACCATTCGGGTGCCACCGAACGCATCTTCAAGCTGGCAAACACGGTGCTGGGCCGGATCTATGGCGGATTGGGGCATGTCAATATTGCTGCATCGATGCTGTTTTCCGGCATGTCGGGCTCGGCCGTGGCTGACGCGGCGGGCTTGGGTGCCATCGAGATCAAGGCGATGAAAGAGCAGGGCTATGACCCCGGGTTTGCCGCGGCGGTGACGGCAGCGTCATCGACCATCGGCCCGATCATTCCGCCCTCGGTGCCCATTGTCCTCTACGGCGTTATTTCGGGTGCTGCGATTGGCGAATTGTTTCTTGCAGGTTTCGTACCGGGCGTTCTGATGGGACTTGCGATGATGGCCTATATCGCCGTGATCGCAAAGCGGCGCAAATTCCCGCGGGATCCGGAGTTTGCGGGCATTCCCGCGATCATGTCCGCCTTTGTCAGCGCGATCCCGTCGCTTTTGCTGCCGGTCATCATTCTGGGTGGCATCTGGGGCGGCTGGATGAGCCCGACCGAGGCCGCCGCTGCCGCTGTCATCTACTCGCTGCTGCTGGGCCTGGTGGTGCATCGCAGCATGACTGCCGCAACGGTGATCGAGAGCTTCAGACTGGCGGCGCGGTCCACGGCAACCATCATGCTGATCGTGGCCGCGGCGAACATCTACGGCTGGCTTGTCTCGACCCAGCAAATCCCGGTTGTCGTGCAGGGTTTTCTGACGAACGTCACGGAAAACCCGACTATCCTGCTGATGATCATTGCGGTTGTGCTGCTGATCATGGGGATGTTCATGGAGTTGATCGCAATCCTGACGATTGCGGTGCCGGTGTTTCTGCCGGTTGCGGTTGCCACGGGGATCGACCCGATCCATTTCGGGATTGTGACGGTGTTGACGCTGATGATCGGCCTGCTGACACCCCCCTTCGGGCTCAACCTGTTCATCGTGCAGCAGGTGTCGGGGGCCAGTTACTCTTCGATCCTGAAAGAGACCTGGCCGTTCATCTTCATCCTGATTGGGGTGCTTATCCCGATCATCATCTTTCCTCAGATTTCGCTCGGCATCTTGACCGTGTTCTGAGGGCAAATTGCCAAGGCGGACCAGCGCTGGACTGGCGCTGGTCCCTAAACCACATTCAGCCTCAAGGGGGACAGCATGTCAGGTTATGACTATATCATCGTTGGTTCTGGAACCGCCGGTGCCACTCTTGCGGCGCGATTGACCGAAGACCCGAATTGCCGCGTTCTGGTGCTCGAAGGCGGCGGACCGGATCGCAATTTCTGGCTGAAGGTGCCTGTCGGCTACTACAAGGCCATCTACAACGCGAATTTCTCGCATCTCTATAAATCCGAACCCGATCCGGGCATTGGCGGGCGTCAGATGGATTGCCCCCGCGGGCGCGTGATCGGCGGGTCCAGTTCGATCAACGGGCTGATCTTTATCCGGGGTCAGCACGAGGATTTCGACGACTGGGCGCAATTGGGGGCCGAAGGCTGGGATTACAAATCCGTCTTGCCCCACTTTCGCAAGCTTGAGACGTATTCCGGGCAACCGTCGCAGTATCGCGGCGCCCATGGACCCTTGCAGATCAGCGACTTGCGCAATCACAACCCGGCCTGCGAAGCGTGGCTGGATGCCGCGCGCCAATTCGGCCTGCCGGACAACCCCGACTTCAACGGCGCGGCCTCTCAGGGGGTCGGGTCCTATCAACTGACCTTGCGCGGCAAGTGGCGCGACAGCGCGGCCACCGCATTTCTCAAGCCCGCAATGAGCAGACCGAACCTGACGGTCAAGTTGCGGGCGGACGTGACCGGTCTGACCTTTGAAGGCAACAGGGCGCGCGGGGTCAAATATCGCCAGAATGGAGCCGACAACGAGGCCACGGCCGACGCCGAAGTGATCCTGTGCGGCGGGTCGGTGCAGACCCCGCAACTGTTGCAACTGTCCGGCATCGGCCCGGCCGAGCGCTTGGCCGCGTTGGGCATCAAGGTGCGCCATGACGCACCCGAGGTTGGCGAAAACCTGCAAGACCATATCCAGATGCGCACAATCGTCGAACTGGCGGACCGGGGCCTGTCGCTGAACGACCACATGAAGAACCCGATCAGCCTGGCCCGGATGGGCCTTGAATGGCTGATCAAGGGGGCTGGGCCGCTGTCGGTCGGGGCCGGGCAGGTTGGCGGTGCGATGGCGACCAAATATGCGACAGGCGGCCGTCCCGACATCCAGCTTTTTGTCATGCCGCTCTCTGTCGACAAGCCCGGCAAGCCCCTGCATTCCTATTCCGGCTTTACAACGTCATTCTGGCAGTGCCATCCGGAAAGCCGGGGCAGCATCCACATCAAATCGACCGATCCAAAGGCCGATCCGACGATTACGATGAACTACTTCAAGGCACAGCGCGACCGTGATGTGACGGTCGAGGGCCTGAAAATCCTGCGCGAGATTTATCGCCAGCCGGCCTTTCGCAAGCAGTGGTCGCGCGAAGTCATTCCCGGCGACGCCTATCAGTCCGACGACGAGATCATGAACGCCATCCGCACCAATGCGACAACGGTCTATCACCTGGTCGGAACCTGCCGAATGGGAAATGACGACCGTGCCGTTGTCGATCCCCAACTGCGGGTTCAGGGAGTGGACGGTTTGCGGGTGGTGGATGCGTCGGTGATGCCGAAAATCACTTCGGCCAACACCAATGCCGCAACCTACATGATCGCCGAAAAGGCCGCTTCGATCATCAAGGTCGCCCAGTAACGGCTGCAAGCTGCTGAACAAAAGGAACTGCCATGTCCGTCGAAATCCGAAACCCCGCCAATCCCAGCGAGATCGTTGGCACCTTTCCCACGATCTCCCCCGATGATGTGCCCGAGATGATCGAGACAGCGCGCGCGGCACAGCGCGCATGGGCCAAGATTCCCCAGCCCGAACGGGGGCGGATGGTTGACGCGTTTCTGAGCGGTCTCGAGGCGCGCGCCGAGGATATTGCCCGCTCGATCACCCGCGAAATGGGCAAGATCATCGCGGAATCCCGTGGTGAAGTGGCCAAGGCCATCGGAGAGGGCCGCGCCACCACGCGTCGCGCCTCGGCCCCTATCGGAGAGGTGCTGCCCTCGCAGAAAGCGGGAACGGCGGTCTATTCGACGCGCCGCCCGCGTGGTGTGATCGTGGGGATAAACCCGTGGAACTTCCCGTTCAGCACACCCATTCGCAAGACGATCCCCGCGCTGGTCTATGGCAATGCGATGATCCTCAAACCGTCGATCAGCACACCCGGTGCGGCCTTCATCATGCAAGAGGTCGCCGATGCAACGCTGCCCAAGGGGATTTTCCAGATTGCCAACGGCTCGGGCAGCCTTGGCGGTGTGCTTACCTCAGCGGCAGGTGTCGATGCGATCAGCTTTACCGGCTCGGTCGGCGTGGGGCGCATCGTGGCACAGGCGGCGGCCGCCAATCTGACCGAGATCAGCCTTGAGCTTGGCGGCAAGAACCCCGTCATCCTGAATGACGCCAGCGATATGGAGCTTGCGCTGAACCAGATCTATGGCGCGGCCTTTGCCGTATGCGGGCAGCGCTGCACCGCGATCAGCCGCGTGATCGTACGCCGTGCGTTGGAGGCACAGGTGGTCGAAGGTCTGGCCAATCGCGCCCGCGCAGCCAAGGTCGGGGACGGGCTGGACGCAACCTCGACCATCGGTCCGCTGATGGGCGAAAAGGCACGGGCCGATGTGGCGGGCTTTGTTGACCGTGCCGTTGCGGCAGGTGCGCATGTGGCAGCGGGCGGGACGATGATCGAACAGGACGGCGGCTATTTCTTTGCGCCCACGATTCTGTCGCAGGTCACGCCTGACATGGAAGTGGCACGCGACGAGGTCTTTGGCCCCGTGCTTGCCGTCATTCCATACGACACGCCGGATGAGGCGCTGACGATCTGCAACGACGTTGAGTTTGGTCTGTCGGCCTGCCTTTATTCGGAACAGTTGCCACTGGTCGAACGCTTTGTCGCGGAGGCCGAAAGCGGAATGATCCACGTCAACTGCGGCAGCTTTCCCGAAGACCATGCGCCGTTTGTGGGGGTCAAGAATTCGTCGCTTGGGGTCGGGGGCTCAAACGGACCGTCGACCTTGCATTTCTATACGCAGGAACACACGGTCTTTCGACGGGGTCAGGCGTGACACCGGTATTGATCCTGCAAAGGCTGGGGTGAACCGCGTGCAACGAATTGAAAACAATAAGCCAATCGCACGGATCGACGTCCGGTGCTACCGTGTCCCGATCGCGCGGCGTGTCGTCACGTCCTTTGGTGCCATGACCAGCCGCCCGGCGGTCTTTGTCCGGGTGGAAGACACGGACGGCGCGTTTGGATGGGGCGAAATCTTTGCCAACTGGCCTGCGGCGGGGGCAGAGCATCGCGTCCGATTGCTGATGGAGGATGTGTCGGACCTGATCCTCGGCCGGGTGTTTCAACGGCCCGCAGACCTGTTTGACAGCCTGAGCGCGCAAACCCATATCCGCGCCTTGCAGTGCGGCGAATGGGGCCCGTTTGCGCATGTCATCGCAGGGCTCGATATTGCCTTTCACGACCTGCTGGCGCGGCGGGCGGCCTTGCCAATGGCGCAGTTTCTGAGCCCGGATGCCGCGTCATCCGTGCCCACATATGCCAGCGGGATCCACATCAACGACGCGGACCGCATCATCGGTGAAAGCCGCGCCTTGGGGTTTGACGCATTCAAGGTCAAGGTGGGTTTCGGTCTGGCCACGGACATCGACAGGGTCACAGGCATCTGCAAGACGCTGGGCGAAAAGGAACGCCTCTTTACCGATGCCAATCAAGCGTGGTGCGCCGAGGACGCAATCGCCTTTCTCGCAGGCTTGGAGGGCCATCCCGTCGGCTGGCTGGAAGAACCCATTCCCGCCGATGCACCTGCGGCGGACTGGCAACGTGTCGCCGCGTCCTCGCACATTCCGCTGGCGGGTGGTGAAAACATCACTGGCACTCTCGATTTCGACACAGCAATCGCGTCCGGCATCTTTGGGGTCATTCAGCCTGATGTGGCAAAATGGGGCGGCGTTTCGAAATGTCGCGCGGTGGGACAAGAGGCGACGGATCAAGGCCGCATCTATTGTCCGCATTTCCTTGGCGGCGGCATTGGTCTTGCGGCCTCGGCCGCTGTACTGGCGTCCATCAAGGGCGGTGGCCTGCTGGAAGTGGACAGCAACGACAACCCGTTGCGCGGTGCATTCAACCTTTGGGACGCGGGCGCGGCGCGCGGCCGGTTCCAGATCAGCGATCAACCGGGGCTTGGGATTGTCGATCTGCCCGAAGACATCGCCCAATTCGAAACCCTTTCGGCGACGACAACACAACCCGGCCAGTTCACCCTGACGTCCCGAACCTGATCCCCGCCGGTGTTTCCTGCCAGTCTTTGGGTCATGTTCGCCTCTGTTGCCGCATGATCAGATGCATTCGCCGCCATCGACCACGAAGGCGTGTCCGGTCATGAAGGACGATTTGTCGGAGGCCAGAAACACGATGGCATCGGCAATTTCGCCCACGGTGCCGAAGCGGCCCATCGGAATGGCATCGCGTATGTAGTCTTCCAGCTTGTCGCGCCCGCCCATCTGAACTTCGAAACCGAGGTTGAAGGGCGTGTCGATAAACCCCGGGCAAAGCGCGTTGAAGCGGATGTTTTCCCTGGCATAATCCGCAGCCATCTGGCGTGTCATCGCGAGGACGGCGTGCTTGGTCGTGGCATAGGCGATCATCTCGCGGTCGTACTGGACGCCCGAATTCGACGAAGTGATGATGATACTGCCCTTGCCCTGGTCACGCATCGGCGCAAGCACGGCCTGCGCGGCCACAAAGTGCGCGCGGACATTGAGCCGCCACGACAGGTCCATGTCTGCGACCGCAACTTGTTCCAGTTTGCCCTCGATCTGCACACCGGCATGGGAATGAAGGATGTCCAGCCGGCCCTCGTCGCGCGCAACGGCGTCAATCGCCGAGACAAGCTCGGCATCATCGGTGACGTCAAGCTGGAGTGCCTTGGCCCTGTGCCCCGCGTTTGTGATGCGCGCCGCGACGGCGGTGGCAGCGGCACCATCCTTGTCGGTGACAATGACAAGAGCCCCTTCGCGGGCCAGCGCCTCGGCACCGGCAGCGCCGATGCCCGATCCGGCACCCGTCACAAAGGCAACGCGGTTTTCCAGCTGCATTGAAACCTCCCCTGGTGTCGTTTTCAGCGCTTGTCGCTGCGCCGCAGAATGAGTTGTGCAATCACCAGAAGAACAAGGGATGCAAGCATCACCATGGTCCCGATGGCGTTGACCTCGGGCGTCACGCCACGCCGGATCGAGGAAAAGATATAGATGGGCAGCGTCGTCTCGGAGCCGGCCACGAAAAAGGCGATGATGAAGTCATCAAAGCTGAAGGTGAAGCTGAGCAGAAAGCCCGCAAGGATCGCCGGTGCGATCAGCGGCAGCGTGATCAGCCGGAACGTCCGCAAGGGAGGGGCATAGAGGTCGGCAGAGGCTTCGGACAACGCGCCTTCGAGACCTTGCAGCCGCGCCCGGACAATCAGGACAACCAGCGCCAGCGTGAACATCGTATGGGCGGCAATCAGCGACGGCATGCCCATCGACAGCGCCGGTGCCTCGCGACCTTCGGGCCAGATGCTGGCCAGCCACGGGTTGACCACATCGAACACGGTCACCAGCGCAATAAGGGTTGCAATCCCGATCACGATTCCGGGGATCATGACGGCGATGTAGATCAGAGCGTCGAAGAACGCACGGGCCGGTCCTTTGATCCCTTGCAGACCAACGGCCGCAAGTGTGCCAAGCACGCTCGCCAGTGTTGCGGACACGAAAGCCACAAAGAGACTGTTGCCAAGCGCATCCATCACGAACGGATTGTCGAGGGCCCGCCCGTACCACTTCAGCGAAAAACCGTCGAACTGGCTGGCGCTGCGGCCCGCACTGAAGCTGAAAAGGGCGATGATGGCGATCGGAGTGTAGAGGAACACATAGACAAGGAATGAGTAAATCCGCATCGATCAGGCCCTCACATGATCGACACGTCTTCGCGCGTGGCACTGAGCCGCGCGATAAGACGCATATAGACCGTGACGGTCACCAACATGACGAGGATCAGCATGACGGCCACCGCCGACCCGAAGGCCCAGTTCCGGGATTGCAGGAAAAGGTCGACCAGCGCGTTGCCGACAAAGAACACCTTGCCGCCGCCCAGAAGGGCAGGGATCAGGAACTCGCCCATCAGCAGAATGAAAACCAGCATGCACCCGGTCGCGACACCCGAAATGGACATCGGCAGCGTGATCCGAAGAAAGGTCGTGAACGGCTTTGCCCCAAGATCGGACGAAGCCTCGAGCAGCCGTTTGTCGAGCCGGTCGAGTGCCACATAGATCGGAAAGACCATCAGCGGCAGGTAGCCGTAGACGATACCAACGGTGACCGCGAAGGGCGTATAGATCAGTCGTACGTCTTCGAGGCCGATGACCTCAAGCAGGGCAGGCAACCCCTGTCCGCCCAGAAGGAAAATCCACGCATAGCTGCGGATCAGGATCGAAGTCCAGAACGGCACGATCACCAGAACAAGCAGGATTGTTTTCCACCTTGGATCGGTGCGCACGGCAAGCTGGTAGGCCAGCGGATAGGCGATGATCAGTGCTGCCAACGTGCCCAGCGGCGCAAGGGTCAGAGTGTTCTTGAACGCGGTCAGGCGGGCAGGCAGATTGGCATATTGTTCAAAGGTGAAAGCGGGCACCCAGCCACCGGCAGGTGCCCGCTCTCCAAAGCTGAAGACCAGCACGACAGAGAGCGGCAGCACGAGCATCACCAGCAGCCAGGCACCCGCAGGTGCGACCAGAAGCCAGTTTCTTTCGCGCTCTGTCATCCCTGTCGTCCGATCAGGCGGATTTGAAGCGCGCGAGCAACTCGGCGCGGTTCGGATCGGTCAGGGTTGCCGCCGCCCCGAACTCGAGCGCGCTCAGGCGTTCGGCTGCAGGGTAAAGGATCGGATCGTTCAGGATCGCTTCGGGCAGCAGGGCGTTGGTGCGGCTGTCGGCGACCGGATAGCCGTGGGCCAGCACTTCGCGCGCGTTGACCTCGGGATCAAGCATGAAGTTGATCAAGGCATAGGCCGCTTCCATGTGCGGCGCACCTTTCGGGATGGCGTAATAGTCGCTCCACAACTCGCCCCCCTCCTTGCCGAGCGCAAAGGCGATCTCGGGGATGTCGGTGTTGAGTTGTTTGCCATCGCCGGTCCAGCAAATGGTCAGCCAGGCATCGCCCGTGCGCATGGCGGGCTGATAGTCAGACGTGATCGCAAAGAGGTGTGGTTTTACCTCGATCAGCAGTTTTTCGGCATCTGCAAGCTCGGCCTCGTCGACTGAATTGAACGAATATCCGTGATAGTTCAGCGCGGCCCCGATGGTGGTCAGCTGATAGTCATGCACCATGGTCCGGCCTGAAAAGTCGTCCATCGTGCGATCAAAGAAGGCTTTCCAGCTGTCAATGGCCGCACCGCCGTTGTGTGACGTGTTGCTGGCAATTCCGGTCGTGCCCCAGTTCTTTGGCACCGCATAAACAACCCCGTCCACGATGCCTGCATCGGCAAACCGGGGGTCAAATGCGCTGGGATCATAGTTGGGCAGTTTGGACAGATCGAGCGGCTCGATCAGGCCTTCGTCGACATAGGTCGTGATCGTGTAGTTGGTGGGCACATAGACGTCCCAGCCGCTGCCGCCCGCCTGAAGCTTGGCAAGCATTTCCTCGTTCGAGCCAAAGACGTTGACCTGCGTGAACGCGCCGGTCTGATCGGTGAAGATCTCGAAGTTTTCCGGATCGTGATAGTTCGGCCAGGTCGCCAGAACGACCCGGTCGCCGATATGGCTGGCGGCCAGTGCGCGTGACGGGCGCAGGGCGGGCAGGGCGCCGGCCATGACCGCTGTTGCAGCCCCAAGCCCTGTCACGCCCAGAAAATGCCGCCGCGTGACGGACCCATTTTCGTACCGACGCAACTCTTCCATGAATTTCCGCTTCGAGATGTATGATTTGTCTTTCATGTCGTGTCTCCCAGTTGAATGGTTGCTGCTCATTGGCCTTCAGTCCGGCCTCAGGATAAGGGCGGCATCCGGGGTCCAGTGGACCCAGACCATGTCGCCTTTCCCGAGTGTCGATAAACCTGCGTCCGTCTGACGGGGCGCAAGTGCGGTAATGCTTCCAAGCTGTTCGTGGCGCAGGACGTACTCGGTGTGCTCGCCCAGAAAGATGCGGTTCTGAACCGTCGCCACAAGACCGCCCGGCACGTCGGTCCGGCTCACCCTGATCTGTTCGGGACGCACGCTGAGGCATCCGCCCTCGCCGGTGGCAATGTCGCTGCCCAGGCTGCCGGGATAGGTCAGCCCGTTGCCCAGCGTGATCGCGCTGTCGCCGTTCGAGGCGATCCCGACCGTGCCGTCGAAGAAATTCGAAGTTCCGACAAAGTCGGCGACATAGCGCGTGGTCGGTCGGTCATAGAGGTCCTGCGGGCTGCCCGCCTGCACGATCGCACCTGCGCGCATCACGCAAATCCGGTCAGACAGCGACAGCGCCTCTTCCTGATCGTGCGTGACCAGAACGAAGGTGATCCCCAGTTGGCGCTGGATATCCTGCAATTCGATCTGCATTTCCTTGCGCAGCTTGCGATCAAGTGCGGCAAGCGGTTCATCCAGCAAAAGCAGCTTGGGTTCGTTGACGATGGCGCGCGCAAGGGCAACGCGCTGCTGCTGCCCGCCCGACATTTCCCAGATGCGGCGCGCGCCGAACTCGCCCAGCCGGACAGTGTCGAGCACACGCTGGACCCGGTTGGCGATTTCGGGTTTTGGCAATCTGGGCCGCCGCTGATCCAGCCCGTAGGCGATGTTCTGCGCGACGGTCATGTGCGGGAAAAGCGCATAGCTCTGAAAGACCATGTTGACGGGCCGCCGGTACGGTTCGAGGTCCGAAACATTCACGTTTCCGATAAACACTTGCCCTCGGCTCGGGGTTTCAAAGCCCGCGAGCATCCTGAGCGCGGTTGTCTTGCCACAGCCCGATGGCCCCAGAAAGGACAGGAATTCCCCGGCACCTATCCTGAGATTGATGTTGTCCACAGCGATCAGCGACCCGAAGCTTTTGGTCACCCCGCGCAACTCTGCGATGGGCGCATCCGTCCTTTCAGTGGGCTGATCGTGGTCCAACAACGGCTTACCTGAGCAGAAAAAGAGGGGCTGCGCCTATAACGCGGTTTTAATAGTTTGTCGGGAATCGCACGTTTGTGTAAATATGCAATTTGTTATATAAGCTTTGTTTGAGGTCAGGGTCACGATGCCAACAGACTGGAATTGCCAGGCCGCGCTGTGCCTTGATGCTCTGGGTACTCCGATCTTTGCCGAAACGCTTGCCGACGGCTTGCGCAATGTGATGCCCTGCGAGTTTATCGTGATCTTCGGATATATCGGAAAAGAACGCCCGCTTGCCCTGTTTGACGATTTCACCCCCGCACGGCGAAAGCTTCATGTCGACGATTACCTTGAGGGCCCTTACCTGATCGATCCGTTCTTTCTGGCAAGCATCGGCGATACGCCACCGGGCATCTGGCGGCTGAAGGACATCGCGCCGGATCGATTTTATCAAGGGGAGTATTACCGAAGTTACTACGCACAGACGGGACTAGCGGAAGAAGTCGGGTTTCTGATTGATGTGGATACAGAACTTCAGATTGTTGTTTCGCTGATGCGGACCGAAAAGAAGTTCAACAAATCCGAGATGCGCGTGCTGTCCGAGATCCGGCCGATTGTCGAAGCACTGTGTCGCCGCCACTGGTCCAGCGTCGAAAGATCCGCCCGCAGCGAGAAGTCCGAGATCATGAACCGGAAAGTTCTGGACGCTTTTGACGCTGTTGGCGGTGGAGCCCTCACGCCGCGGGAAAGCCAGATCGTGGAATTGACTTTGCGCGGGCATTCGTCAGAGGCGATTGGTCACCTGCTGACGATCTCACCCGGAACGGTCCGCATTCATCGGCGGAACATGTACTCAAAGCTGAGGATCAACTCTCAGGGAGAGCTTTTTTCCCTTTTTCTGGATAATATCGGCGCCGGTTAGCGCGTATTCCGGCACTTGTCGGCAATGACCCTCACCGCACTTCCGGGGGCAAACGCGCAATAGAAGGACGGCTGGCGTGTTGCGATCGGCGCTCTGGTGGATGTGCACGCGCATCAGGATGATGCAACGGATGTCTTGGATCTGAACGGGCGGGCGAGGCGCAGCGGGAAGACTGCTGATCGACGTCATGTCATGCGGCGCGTACCGTTGGAAACCATGACTTGAAACAACGATGTGGATCCGGCGGTTGCCGCAAGTGAACTCGCCCCGACATTTCTGGCGATGCGCAGCTTCGGCTTTCTGACAGGAAGCCGACCCGGCACATCGTACCTTGAGAAGTCTATCTGTTCTGCCAGGCGCTCAAGGATGGCTCTTGGGAACATCCCGCTCAGCACAACCACGGTTGGGTTGAAAAACTGGACGACCGTGCTGAGCGGAACGGACAAGGCTTCACCGCGCGAGCGGATCCAGTGCTGGAGGCGGTCATCGCCCTTTTCGAGCAAGGCAAGAATGTGCTCCGGATCCGGTTCAGCTTCGGTCAGGTCGAGGAATTTCGCCAGATCGGGCAGGGAAGGGCGCAGTCCACTGTCCGGCACGAGGGCTCCGATGTTGACGGCTTGCCCGTATCCGCCCCGAAACACCCGCAGGCCATCGATGAGGCTTCCTCCGATCCCGTAGTCCAGATACAGCATGAAGATCAAATCCCCCGGATCGCTGCCATACATTGCCTCGTCAATAGACGGGCATTTGCTTTCCAACGACACGGGAAGGCCGAACCTTTCTTCCAATACCGCCTTGTAGCCATGGAAATCCACACCGCTTTGTGTGGGCGTAACTTCTTCGATTTCACCGGTTTGGCTGATCATGGCAGGGACCCAGATCGTGATGCCGGCAAAGCAATCGGCGTGCCGCAGCAAACCTTCGATGATGCCAACGGCGGCGGTTGATCCTGCATCCATGTCTTGCGCGTTGATGCTGCTTTGTGCTGTGCCAAGAATGACACCGCTCAGATCAACCACGGCACCTCGGATACCGCCCGTTGAAAGGCTGAGCCCAAGGCCGCCGATGGCCCCCTTTCTGACCTTCAGCCGCAACGCGGGCTGCCCGCGCCGTGACGGTATCCGTTCCCGCTTTTCGGTGATCCAGCCTTCTTCCAGAAAGGTCGCGACGGATTGCGTCATCAATGCCCGCGAGTAGTCAAGCCGCTGGGCCAGATCTGCGCGGCTCTGGTCGGGACGACGCCGTATCGCCTCGAGGATTTCACGCTCCGTGTCGCGCATGGGACGCAGAGGCGTGGCGGTCGAAACGTCATCAAGACTTTGCGAAACCGTCATCAAAACGAATCCATTCAAATATATTCACAACCTGAACTTAATTGAAGATCAAACGATTTCAAGCGGATGAATGGGTGGAACAAGCATGGTCGACAGACCTGTTGCGCTGGCGGTGTCGGACCTTTCCAAGGTCTTTGATGATGGCTTTAAGGCCCTCGCTGGAATAAACCTCACTGTGTCTCGTGGTGAGTTCGTGACGCTTCTTGGGCCATCGGGGTGCGGGAAGACGACGCTTCTGAAAACGATTGCCGGATTTCACATCCCAACGACCGGGCGGATCAATCTGTACGGAGTGGACATCACCGAAAATCCGCCTGAACAGCGCAACATGGCGATGTGCTTTCAGTCCTATGCCTTGTTTCCGCATCTCAGCGTCGCCGACAATATTGACTTCGGGCCCCGTCAGAACCGGGTCGCAAGATCTGAACGGTTCGAGCGATTGGAACGGCTCCTTGGCCAAGTGGATTTGGAAGCGCACAGGGACAAACTTCCCAACAAGCTCTCGGGAGGTCAGCAGCAACGGGTTGCACTGGCGCGGGCGCTGGCGATGCAACCGGCCGTCGTTTTGTTTGACGAACCGCTCTCGAACCTGGACGCCAAGCTGCGCGATCAGGTGCGCCGAGAGATAAGGGGGCTCCAGAAAGAGCTTGGGTTCACGGCGATATATGTCACGCACGACCAGTCCGAAGCGTTGTCCATGTCCGACAGGGTCGTTGTCATGCGCAATGGAGGGATCGACCAGATCGGAACGCCCGAAGAGGTCTACAACAGGCCGACGACAGTCTTTGTTGCCGATTTTGTTGGGGCCGCCAATATCCTTCCGTTCGAGGGCGGCGCCAATGGCCATGTCACCACGCCGATTGGCACGCTTGCCGTCAGCCATGCGCCAGAGCCGTCGGCCAGCTATCTGATCTGGCGCCCCGAAGACGCAGAGCCCTGCGCACCGGGAGATGACGGTGCAATAACGGCAGAGATGACGGAACGCGCGTATCAGGGCGCATATACGGAACTGCACGTAAAGGTCGGAACCTCACCCGAACAGCGGCTGCATCTGCCGCACGCACATTTGCCGACCGACCGGCACATCAGCTTTCGGCTTGCACCCGAGCGGATCAGGTTCGTGTCCGGAGAGCGTTCATGACCTGGCGGCGGACCGGGACGATTTTGCTCTTGCTCATGCCCGGTCTGGGCCTGATCCTGATCATGATTGGCTCGGTCTTCTACGTCGCCGTGATGCAAAGCTTTGGCTTCTTCAATCTGGTCGGCGAGGACACGTTTTCGCTTGAGCATTGGCAGAGGGTTCTGGACAGCCGGTCCTTTGGGCGGGCCTTTCAATACTCGGCCTATATTGCGACGGTCAGCGCCATTGGATCTGTGGCACTGGCCTATCCGATTGCAATCTGGCTCCGCAGACCGTTTCGCGGCGCGCTTGTCGTCTCGGCGCTTCTCAAGGCGCCGCTGTTTGTACCGGGCCTCGTGGCTGCGTTCTTGTTCATCAACATTGTCGCTTATCACGGCATCCTGAACCAGCTTTTCATGTGGCTTGGTTTCACCGACGCGCCGATCCGGATGCAGAATGACCGAGGGGCCTGGGGCGTCGTTTTCCTGCAAATCTGGAAGAACATGCCTTTTGCCCTGCTTTTGTTGTCAGGGGCCGTCCAGGGCATTTCCGATGAAGTCCTTGATGCCGCGCGCGATCTTGGTGCCGGGGCCTGGGATCGCTTCCGCAAGGTGATTGCGCCGTTGTCGGTGTCTGCAATGCAGGCGGCTCTCATCATCATCTTCATCGGAGCGGCAGGCGACTTTGCCTTTCAGGTTACAGCGGGTCCGACGAACGCTCAGTCCATGGCGCAACTGATGGTCTTTCTGAAAGACAGTTTCGGACGCTGGAACCAGGCCGCCGTTGTGGGCGTTTGCCTTATGGGCCTGGCGCTGGGCGGTTCGCTGATGCTGGCCATGATCTCGCGGCTCATGCTGAGGGGGGGACGATGGTAAATCTGACGCAGGCACAGCCCGTTGCCACGATTGCCCGCCCAAAGCGACGCCAAAAGGGGCGAGGCCTGAACAGGATCCTGATGGGCACCTTGCTGGTGATTTGCACGATCTGGCTGATCGTTCCGTTCGCCATGGCGGTCATCTGGTCGCTCGTCGATCCGGAGACAGGTTGGAACTATCCGGATGTTCTGCCGCCAAGCCTGTCTTTTGCGCGCTGGGTGGACGTCTGGACCACCACGGCTTTGCCCGATGCGTTGCGAAATTCCTACCTGCTTGCGCCGATGGTTGCCGTGATCACGCTGCTGCTGGCCACGCCGACGGCCTATTGCTTTGCCCGCTATGATTTTCCAGGTAAGGGGCTGGCGCAGATCGCGACGCTCTTGCCGCTCGTTGTGCCCGGGTTTGTCCTGGCGATCTTTTTCTCGTCCCTTATTTTCAAGCTTGGGATCTATTCACGCTTCTTGTCGATCCTGGTCGCCCATTGCGTCCTGTTTCTGCCCTATGCGATCCGGATCATGACCGTCGCCTTCGAGAACGTGCAACAGGATCTGATCGACGCCGCGCGCGATCTGGGCGCGTCGCCCTGGGCACGCCTGCGCGTGGCGTTCATGCCCGCCTTGGCACCCGGTATTCTCGCCTCGCTGATCATCGTATTCATTCAATCGATCGAAGAGTTCGCGATCGCATTCATCGTCGGGGCACCGAATTTCGTGACCATGCCGTCGATCCTCTATTCCTATCTCGGGTACAACTTTGTCCGTCCCAATGCGGCGGTGGTCAGTCTTGTGCTCGTTGTCCCGAATGTCCTTTTGATGCTGGGGCTGGAACGGCTTTTGAAGTCGGCCAATCCCGCCCAGGCAGGTGTCAAAGGATGACCCCGCAGCCCGTCTGCACCATGTAATCGGAGAAAGAAAACATGTACCGAACTCTCATCGCATCTGCTGCATTTGCGGCTCTTGCCACCGTTGCCACCGCTGAAAGCCATTCTGATCTCTTGTCCAAGTCGTGGGACGACATCGTCGTTCAAGCCAAGGAAGAAGGCAAAGTCAGTTGGTTCGTCTGGTATTTCCAGCCGCAATATCGCGAAATCGCCGAAACGTTCACGGCGGAATACGGGATCGAAGTTACAATTCCCGAAGGCACCCATGATGGCAATATCGAAAAGTTCCTTGCCGAGGCGGGCCGAGATACAGGCGACATCGATGTGCTTGCTATGGGCCTTGACCGCATCGACCTGTTTGATCCAACCAAAATGGCCGTTGGTCCGCTGACGGATGTGCTTCCCAATGGCCCGAAGATGGTGACCGAGCTTGGCGGTTATGACGGCCTCGGCCATGCCTTTGCATATTGGGGCAACCAGACTGGCATCGCATACGATCCCGAAGTTCTTGCGTTTGAGGACGCGCCGCAAAGCGTGGAGGAGTTCAGGGCTTTTTTCAAAGACCAGCCCGGCAAGTTCGGCTTCAACTATGAAAATGGAGGCTCGGGGCCATCGTTTATCCAGAACATCGCCCGCAATGTGACCGATCTGCCGGAAAGCGAATTCCTTGACGGCGCTGTCTCGGAAGAAAAAATGGCCAAGCTCCAGCCTGCCTGGGACTGGTTCCTGGAAGACCCTGACGGATACGTCATCACCGCGTCCAACACCGACAGCCTGGTGCGTTTGTCGAACCGCGAGTTTGCCGCAGTCGCCGCCTGGGAAGACCACCTTTTCAACCTGCAGGGCACGGGCGAAGTCGACAAACGCATCGCCTTCTACATTCCGGAATTTGGCATGAATGGGGGTGGCAATTACAACGTCATTCCGGTGAACGCACCCAACCCGGCTGCGGCGCTTGTGTTCATGAACTGGGTCAGCTCGGCTGAAATCCAAACACGCTTCAACGAAGTGTTTGGTGCCGCCCCGATGCACCCGGATGCGGATGACAGCAACGCGCTGATCCCGAACGAAATGCGGGCCAAGCAGACGATCTGGCCGGGCAACCCGTTCAATACCGAAATTCGTCAGGCGTTTATCGAAAACGTTGCGCTTGAACGGTGATCATCAGGACACTGGCCGGGGGGATCCCCCGGCCAGCGATCCTCCAAAGACAAGGAAAGACCATGGCCGCTGCCGGACCTCTCATCGCCCATCGCGGCGCTTCTGCCCAACAGCCCGAAAATACCATCGCTGCTTTCGAGGCGGCACATCAAGCGGGGTGTCAATGGATCGAGCTTGATGCCCAGGTGCTGAACGATGGTGCCGTGATCGTGATGCACGATCACACGCTGGAGCGCACGACAAACGGCACGGGTCCCGTCGCAATGTCCGACATGGCCACGATCCGCACCCTTCGCACGCGTGATCCCGTGACTGGCGCATTGACGCAGGAAGCGGTGCCCACACTGCGTGATGTGATCACGCTTTGCTCCGAGACAGGGTTGGGCTTGATCCTTGAAATCAAGGCGACCTGGGGGATTGATGCCGACGACGCACGCGCCGTCGCAGATCTCATACCGACCGATCCCGATTTTCCGGTGATGGCGACCAGTTTTTCTGTGACCGCGCTCGGCACGGTGCGTGAACTCCGCCCGGACCTCGATCTGGGGCTGGCGGCCTTGCGTCCACCGCGCAACCCGATGGCGACCAAGATCGCGCTGGGCTTGTCGGCCATCCACTGCAATGCCGCATGGACAAGCGCCGATGACATTTCTGCCATGCGCGCTGCCGGCCTGGATGTGGCCATTGCAACACTCAACGATGCAACGATCGCACAAAGATTTCTGGACGACGGCGCCCACGGAATAATGACGGATTGGCCGAACCTGCTGCCCCCCCGGTGACCGCCGGGTCAAGCCGACTGGAACGTGTGCCGCAACGCAATGGCAAGGCTGGGGCGATCCGTTGTAAAGACGCCAAGCGCGAGGTGAAGCGCCTTTTCGATTTGCAGTCTGCTGTGACAGCCGAACGCGCTGATCGACACGTTCTGCCGTGCCGCCTGTTCAAGCAGTTGTGGCGTAAGGCACCCGATGGGCAGGGCCGCCTGATGGGTTCCTGCCAGCTCCAGCACACCCGCCAACCCATCGACCCCGCCGATCGCGTGAAATGTCTGTTCTTCCATCAGCAGAAGGGACGCCGCATCCGCCGCGACATTGCTCAGAGTTCTCAGGTCGTCCGTGTGAAATGCGGTCACATAATATTGTCCATCCAGATCATGGGCTTTGATACGTTCAACGGCCTGTTCGATGATCCCGGGGTAACTTGATCCATCCGCTGCCCGCTTTATTTCAAGGCGCAAGGTCAGCGAGGACGACGACATCAGGGCCAAGGCGTCCTGCAGGGTGGGGATCCGTGCGCTGTCCGATCCGGCCACGCGAAGGCGTTGCAATGCGGCCAGGCTGAGATTGCCTATGGGTCCGTGTCCGTCGGTCATCCGTTCGAGGGTTGCGTCATGATGCACGACCGCGACCCCGTCTGCGGACAGATGAATGTCTAGTTCGACCTCGTCGGCCCCGACAGAGATGGCATGCCGAAAAGCCTCAAGGGTGTTCTCGGGTTGCTCCATGGCACCGCCGCGATGCGCGGCTATTCGGCTGTAGTTCTTCATCCCTCGAACGTAATCCACCAATTTGAACCGCAGATGACAGTCGGGGGCAGAGTGGCGTTCAAAGTCTGACCGGGTTCGTGTGGCAGGTGCCCCCCCGGTGTTGATTGGCTGCGACGTCCTGCGGACATTCCCTCCAATTTTTTTTCTGAAAAAGCACAAAACCTTGCAACCAAGAGTCTGCGCGCGGGTTTGGGATTGGAATGGACGGCAAAGCGCTGACCGCTGCATCGTTAGACGCCCATTCATGGCAGGTTTTCGGCAAAAACTTCAACGTGGTGGGCGAATGCTGTCGACAGGGCGGAGATAGGCTGCGATAGCTCGCCTTTCTCATCCATTCCCCTGATCCGGAGTTCTCTTGTGTTGCTCGACGTGACAGTCTGTCTTGTATACTCTGCCCCGCAGGCTTGCGAAGCGCTGCTGCAGCTTGAACCGACCAGCGATGACCGACAGCGCTGCCTTGACCCGCGTCTTTCGCTTCTTTCGGGCTCGACTCTGCGACAGCTTGACGGCGAGGACGCCATAGGCCTGCGCAGATGGGTGTCCGTCGGAGCGCAACTGGACTGCTATTACAAGGCACAAGTGGAGGTCAACAGACCCGAGGTTGACCTGACCCAGCTTCAGGAAACGCCCCGGTGCCAGTTGCCCGGCTCTGTTCTAAAGTACCTGATGCCCTCACGCTATTGTCAGTCCGACCTTTTTCTGGATTTCACCGCCGATCGGTTCGGGGGCCTCACAGGTGGCGCGTGTGTGCAGGCGATGCGTGACTGGGTTGCGTCGAATTTTCGTTATGACATTTTCACAAGCCATCCCGGCACCACTGCGACCGACAGTTTTTCTGCCTTGCGCGGGGTCTGCCGGGATTACGCGCATGTTCTCATTGCCATGGTGCGCGCCGTGGGAATTCCGGCCCGGTTTGTCAGTGCATACGCACCAGACGTCAAACCGCAGGATTTCCATGCGGTGGTCGAAGTGTTTCTTGCGGGCGACTGGCACCTTGTTGATTCGACCGGAATGGCGCAACCGACAGACATCATACGGATTTGCGTGGGCCGCGATGCCGCTGATGCATCCTTTCTGACATCCTACGGTGCATTGAACCTGCAAGAGCAAAGCGTTCAGGTTCAGCGTGTGTGATGGTTTGACCAACGCCTATAGCGTTTCGAGTAAAACCTGAATCACTAGTTCGCTGCCTCTCCCTTCGGTCGAACGCGAAAAGTGATAAGCAATGTCTCAAGTCAAACTCGAAAAGCTTTAGGCGACGATGGCCACATCCACCGCTTGCCTGTTCTTTTGGCTGCCCGCAGATCTGAGGTGCCCGCGCACCGGCGAGACATCGGAATAATCGCGTCCGTACCCCGCAACGATATGGTCTGTTCCGACCAGCGTGGCATTGGTTGGATCGTATTCGATCCAGCCCTGTTGTGGTCCACACCAGGCGCGTACCCAGGCGTGCATCGCATCTGCCCCTTCAAGCTTGACGCCCCCGGGCGGTGGCAACGTCCGAAGATACCCACTGACGTAGCCCACCGGAATGCCAAGCGATTGCAGAGCAAGGATCATGATATGGCTGAAATCCTGACAGACCCCACGGCGCAGGAGAAATGCATCCGCCGCGTCCGTATCAACGGTCGTTGCCGTCGGATCAAAGGTCATCGCATCATGCAGCGCTTTGCCGATACGGATCACGTTTTCGACGGTGCTTGCGTTGCCCGCGTAAAGGTCGTGCGCAAAATCACGGATGGCCCGGTTGGCTGGCAGGCGCGGGCTTGGCCCGAGAAAATGCAAGGGCGACGCAGGCCCCAGATCGGTCAGTGCATCACAGACCGACCGCAGTTGCGCAACATCCGGTGAAATGTCCAGCCAGGGCAGGGGGGGATGCATGTCCACATGGCAGGACAAATTGATCGACATCTCGGAATGCTGATCGCGATGCGCGCAGGAATGTGTGCTGTTGCCGAAAAAATCCACGGACTCAGCCCGGGATTCGGGTTCGGGGAAAATTTCGAGCAGATGTGTCGTGAGGTTTTGTCGGCCAGCAAGCGTGCGCGGCAGCACGCGGATCAAATGGCGACTGTTGGCTGCGGGGCGCTCGTAGAAATGGGCGATTTTCAGGCGAATGGAGTAAATCATCAATCAGGCCAGGTGATAGGTATTGAGCGTGTCTGATATGGCCCAGATGTCCAGTTTGATCTGGCTCAGGATCTCGGATGATATGTCCGCAGGCTCGCTGGTGGCCAATTGCGTTTCCAGCAGCAAGATCTGGCGTGCCACGTGGCTCATGTGGTGGTCTTCGTTTTGGGTCGGCAGGTTGGCAATGTGATCCCTGCAGCGCGTGATGTGATAGCGGACGGCGCGCGGATTGCTGGGGTCAAGCGCCAGCAGGTCTGTGACCGACCCGGCACTGGCAGCAATTTGGAACCGGGTGCGGTGCGACACGACGCTGTCCCCGATTTCCAGCGCCAGGGCCAAAGCGCCGCTGGACGGTTCCACCGACAGGCAAGCAGCCAACAGGTCACACAAATTCGCGGCGCGTTCCAGCGAGATCCCGATGCTCAGGAACCGCCATCCGTCCGAGCGGTACATGTTCTCATGCACCAGTCCCGCAAAACCGGTGATCTGGCGCAACAACCTGCTGATCTGAACCGGCGTATCCTCAAGCGGGACGCGCAGCCCATCAAGCCGCTTTGCATCCGTCACCAAACCGCGCAAGGCCATCATCCCATCGGGCGAAAAGCGGTCACTGATGCGCGATGCCGATTGCAGTGCCAGCCCGAGGGGCTCGCCAAACCGCGCAGCTATGGCAGACCCATTTGGAGCAACGCCGTTCAGAAGTTGATCGCGAATAAAGGTGGGCATGGTATCGCTGTGATCTGCCCCGTCGCAAATCCGCGCGAAATAGGCCCGGAATATGCGCATGTTGTGCTCGGATCGTTCGACATACCGGCCAAGCCAGAACAGGTTGTCGGCCGCCCGGCTGGGCAGAAGCGCATGGGTCAGGCTGCGGGTCACGGCGTTTTTGGAGACCGACAGCAGGGTCGGTGTCTTGACCCGTCTGGGACTTGTCACCCAGACATCCGCCACCTTGCCGCCGCGCTGCATCGCAAGGGCCTTGGCATCATTGCCGGCACTGATCCGCGCATAGCCACCGGGCATCACGGCCCAACCGTCTTCGGTACGCCCCATCGAGATGCGGATACACATGGGCCGTGGCACCAACTGGCCGTTTTGCCAGGCAGGTGTCGTCGACAAGGTCACAGCCTCTTGCCCGACAAGGGTGTGCCCGTTGTTCTTGAGCAAGTCCGCCAGTTTCTGCGCAAGCGGCCCGTCCTCCAGGTCGCCAAATGCCGTCGTATGCGGGTCTGACATCAGGGGTACGGTGGAAAAGGCATCCCCGACCATCATCCGCGCGCTGTTGGCGATCACATGGTCGCGCTGGCTGTCCTGGCCACACCACCATGTCGCGATGTTGGGCAGGGCCAGCCCCCGACCCAGACGCGCCCGCGCGATTGTCGGAAAGAAGGCCATGAGCGCGCGCGTTTCAAGGACGCCCGCACCGATCATGTTAACGGTTCTGAGCGCGCCCGTGCGGATCGCCTCGACCAGTCCCGCCGCACCCAGCATCGACGACGAATCCAGCTCAAGCGGGTCGACCATCGCGCTGGGCAATCGGTTCCACAACAGGCTGACGGGTTTCAACCCTGCCACCGTGCGCACCATGGCCTTGCCATCCTGAACGATCAGGTCTTCGCCTTCGACCAGCAACAGGCCCAGATAGCGCGCCATATAGGAGTGTTCTGCATAGTTCTGGTTCATCGGACCCGGCGACAGCAACGCGATCTCGCCCGAGGTCCGTCCTCGGATATCCATCAGCGTTTGCTGGAACGCCTGAAAATAGCCGGCCAGCCGATGGACATTTGCCCCCGAAAAGAAGTTTGGGAACACGCGGGTCATCGCAATCCGGTTTTCGACGGCAAAACCAGCGGTCGAGGGCGCTTCGATCAGATCGCTGATCACCCACCATTTGCCATTGGGTCCACGCCCGATTTCAAAGGACAGCGCGTTGAGCAGATGCGCGCCCTGCTTGCCGACACCAACCATGGGGCGCAGCCAGGCGGGGTTCTGGCTGAGCAGTTTGGCGGGCAGCTGGCCGGAGGACACCAGCGTGTTGTCGCCGTAAAAATCCTGAAGGATCGCTTCGAGCAGGTTCGCCCGTTCGATCAATCCATCCGAAATCACCTGCCATTCGTCCTCGCCGATGATCACCGGAATATGACTGAGCGGCCATTCCCGTTCGGTGGACAGGGTTTCGTCATACTGGCGAAAGAGTACTCCGGCATCGCGCAGATACTGATCCCCGCGCGAAAACCGCGTGCCCAGGTCTTCGGGTGACAACCGGCTCAGATGCTCGAAGAAGGGCGCCCATACGGGTTTGACTGTTCCATCGGGAAACAGCATTTCGTCATTCAGCGCCGCGCCCTGTTCAGCATAGGCCGCACGCAGGTTGTGCCCGGCCTGATCCCTTGCGAGGGGTTGCGGTTCTTGCATGGCCTAAAGACCCGCTCTGCGACGCAAGTCCAGTGTCATCGGGAACTCGGGATGCGGCCGCTCCGGCGTCGGGGC
>CAYGQZ010000013.1:0-2421 GCA_964352055.1 uncultured Rhodobacterales bacterium | reverse complement strand
GGCCAGATCTGGTCGAGCGCGATCTCAAGCTCGTAGAGCCCGTCATGGCGTGCCTCGTCGATCCGAGGGGCTTGCGATGTCGGCCCGACAAAGGTGCCGGCAAAGAGATAGGACAGGCTGGGATGACGCTGCCAGAACAGGATCAGGCTTTTGAGCAGGTCGGGGCGGCGCAGGAAGGGGCTGTCGGCAGGTGTTGCACCGCCCACAACCACGTGGTTGCCGCCCCCCGTGCCCGTATGCCGACCATCGGTCATGAACTTGTCCGTGCCCAGACGGCATTGCCGCGCTTCTTCATAAACGGTTTGCGTTGTTTGCACGCAGGCGTCCCAATTGGCCGCCGGGTGAATATTGACCTCGATCACGCCGGGGTCCGGGGCGATGCGCATCACTTCGACACGCGGGTCGTGGGGCGGGGCATAGCCTTCGATCAGGACTTTGCGCCCCAGTGATTTCGCCGCCGCCTCGACGGCAGCGATCAGTTCCAGATAGTCCTCAAGAGTTTCCACCGGAGGCAGGAACACGCACAGACGGCCATCGCGCGGCTCGACCGAGATGGCGGTGCGCACGCGGCCCGAGAGATCGCCAAGGGTCTGTTCGACCTGTTCCTGTCCAGCCGTGCCTTGGGTGCGCTGCGCGATCGGTTGCTCGGGCACGATGGCGACGGGCTTTTCTGCATCGGGCAGGGGCGCGCGCGGTTCTGTCGGATCCTGGGGGACGATGAAGGGATAGCTGCTTTCGGGAATGTGCGGCAGCGTACCGAGGGGCAGGCGGTAGCCGACCGGGCTGTCGCCTGCCACCAGAAAGACCTTGCCCCGGCGCAAATTCCAGACTTCGGACATCCACCGGCTGGACGCACGCGCCTGCCAGCGCTGGACCGGGAGCACATAGCCAGCGGGCGTCGTCAGGCCGCGTTCGAACACGCGCGCAATGCGGGCGCGTTCCTCGGGATCCGTCAGTTTGGAGTTTTCGGGTGTCACGTTGGCCGGCAGATTGCCCTCTTTGATGATCCATTCCGCCGGGTCCTCAAAGGCGGGCAGAACGTTCTGCGAGGGCACGTCAAGGTGCGCGGCAATGGCCGTGAGCAGGGCCTCGGCGTCGGCGGGCCCCACATCTTCGTGAGTGTCTTCCTGCGCCAGCAGGTCGGGGTCATGCCAGATCGGCTGCCCGTCCTTGCGCCAATACAGCGAAAAGGTCCAGCGCGGCAGGGTCTCGCCCGGATACCACTTGCCCTGACCATAGTGCAGCAGCCCGCCGGTCGAAAACTTGTCCTGAAGGCGGCGCATCAGCTTGTCTGCCAGTCCGCGCTTGGTTGGGCCGACGGCATCCGAATTCCATTCGGCACTTTCGAAATCGTCGATCGAGACGAAAGTTGGCTCGCCGCCCATGGTCAGACGCACATCCCCCGCCTCAAGGCGCTTGTCGACAGCGTGGCCGAGCGTGTTCAACGCCTCCCAGGCGTCATCGGAAAACGGCTTGGTGATGCGCGGATGCTCTGCGGTTCGGATCACCTTCATGTCGAAGGAAAAATCGACCTCTGCCATGCTGGCCGCGCCGGAAATCGGGGCGGCATGGCGGTAATGGGGAGTGGCTGCCAGCGGAATATGGCTCTCGCCGGCCAACAATCCAGAGGTCGGATCAAGGCCGACCCAGCCTGCGCCGGGCAGGTAGACCTCGACCCAGGCATGCAGGTCGGTGAAATCCTTGTCGGTGCCCGCAGGGCCGTCAAGGGCGATCAGGTCGGGTTTGAGTTGGATCAGATAGCCCGACACAAAGCGCGCGGCGATCCCGAGATTGCGCAGCACTTGCACCAGCAACCAACTGGAATCGCGACAAGATCCGGCAGCGCGGCCCAGAGTGGTTTCAGCACTCTGAACCCCTGGCTCCATGCGGATTTCGTATGTGATGTCTTGCGACAGACGCATGTTCAACCCGACAAGAAAGTCAATCGTGACCATCGGCGCGCGCGACACCGACGCAAGGAATGCGCCAAGCAGGGGCCCCACGGGATCGCAGTTCAGATAGATGCTCAGGTCCGGGGCGATGTCGTCATCGTAGGCAAAGGGGAAATCCTTGGCGCTTTCTTCGACAAAGAAATCAAACGGGTTGTAGACCGACATATCCGCAACCAGGTCCACCTCGATCTTGAACTCGCGGACGGGTTCGGGAAACACGAACCGGGCCAGCCAGTTGCCGTAAGGGTCCTGCTGGTGGTTCACGAAATGTGCAGCGGGCGACACGGTGAGGCTGTGAGATATGACGGGGGTACGCGAATGCGGTGCGGGACGCAGGCGGATTGACTGCGGTCCCAGCGTGACAGGCCTGTCGTATTTGTAGTGCGTGAGATGGTAGATGCTTGCGGTGATTGACATAAAGGCGCTCCTTGAGCGCACCATGGACAGTGCAGTGCATCGCAGCAACCTA
>CAYGQZ010000012.1:25291-33837 GCA_964352055.1 uncultured Rhodobacterales bacterium | reverse complement strand
TTGCCTTCATGCACCTGCCGATCCTGCTGATCTTCGTCTATGCCTTCACGACCGAGGACAAGTCATACCAATGGCCACCCCCCGGATTTACGCTGAAGTGGTTCGCTGTCACCTGGAACCGGTCGGACGTTTGGGAGGCGCTGGCCCTTTCGCTCAAGGTGGCCAGCATTTCGACGGTGATCGCGCTGATCCTCGGCACGCTTTGTGCCGCAGCCGTCAGCCGCACGCGGTTCTTTGGCCGCGAAGTAATCTCATTGCTGGTCATTTTGCCGATTGCCTTGCCGGGGATCATCACGGGCATCTCGCTGCGTTCCGCTTTCAATCTGGCGGATATTCCGTTCAGCTTCTGGACCATTGTTCTGGGCCACGCGACCTTCTGCGTGGTGGTGGTTTACAACAATGCGGTGGCGCGGTTCCGTCGGGTTTCGGGCTCTTTGATCGAGGCTTCGATGGATTTGGGGGCCAACAGTTTTCAAACCTTCCGCCACGTGATCCTGCCGAACATCTCGACCGCTTTGCTTGCGGGCGGCATGCTCGCTTTTGCGCTGTCGTTCGACGAGGTCATTGTGACCACCTTTACCGCGGGCCAACAGCAAACCTTGCCAATCTGGATGCTCGAAGAGCTGGTGCGCCCGCGCGAACGCCCGGTGACCAATGTGGTTGCAATGGTCGTCGTGCTGGTCACGTTCCTGCCCATCCTCGGCGCCTACTACCTGACGCGGGGCACCGATACGGTCGCGGGCCAGGGCAAATAAACCGGACAAAACACATCAAGGGAGTGACACCATGGAAACGAATATGCTGATCGGTGGATCGTTCGAGGCCGGTACCGACACCGAAGAATCGGTTCTGAATCCGCGCACCGGCGAGACCATCCTAAAACTGGCCGAAGCCAACAGCGACCAGATCAACCGCGCCGTCGGTTCCGCACGTGCCGCTTTTGCAAAATGGTCGCGCACCACCCCGTCAGAGCGGGCGTCGAAACTGCTGGCCATTGCAGATGCTGTCGAGGCCAATCTCGAAGAGCTGGCGCAGCTTGAAGCCCTGAATTGCGGCAAGCCCATCAACGAAGTGCGCAACGAAGAAGTCCCCGCTGTGGCCGATTGTTTCCGCTATTTTGCGGGTGCAGTGCGCAACATGCACACGTCCGCGGCCGGCGAATACCTGGAGGGGCACACCTCGATGGTGCGCCGTGATCCGATCGGGGTAGTGGCCTCTATCGCGCCCTGGAACTACCCGATGATGATGATGGCCTGGAAGCTGGCACCTGCACTTGCCGGCGGCAACACCGTCGTGCTGAAACCATCAGAGCAGACCCCGTTGACCGCGCTGCGGCTGGCCAGGCTGATGTCGGATATCTTGCCCGAAGGTGTGGTGAATGTCGTCGTCGGACAAGGGGCAAGTGTCGGCAACACGCTTATCAGCCATCCGGATGTCGACATGGTCTCGATCACAGGCGATGTGGCGACCGGCAAGAAGGTGCTGCAGGCCGCATCCAGAACCGTCAAACGCACGCATCTGGAATTGGGCGGCAAAGCACCCGTCATCGTGTTTGACGATGCCGATCTGGGGCGGGTCGTCGACGGGCTGAAAGCCTTTGGCTATTATAATGCCGGGCAAGACTGCACGGCGGCCTGCCGCATTTATGCGGGTCCGAAAATCTATGAGAACCTTGTGGCGGACTTGACCTCTGCCGTATCCACTATTGTCTACGACAACGCGGATGACACGCTGAACGAAATTCCCCCCCTGATTTCTCTGCGCCAGCGCGACCGTGTTGCCAGCTTTGTCGAGCGGACGCGCGAACACAAGCATATGGAAATCACGACCGGCGGTGTGATGCACGGCGGCAGCGGTTTCTATTATCAGCCGACCATCGTCTCGGGCGCCCTGCAGACGGATGAAATCGTCCAGCGCGAAGTCTTTGGCCCCGTGGTCTCCGTTACCCGGTTCACCGACCCGGATGAGGCGGTCGCATGGGCAAATGACAGCGATTACGGGCTTGCATCCTCTGTGTGGACACAGGATGTGGGCCGGGCAATGAACGTGGCGGCGCGCATGCGCTATGGATGCACATGGATCAACACGCATTTCATGCTGTGTAACGAGATGCCGCACGGCGGCCTGAAACAGTCAGGCTATGGCAAGGATATGTCGATGTATGCGCTCGAGGATTATACCGCTGTGCGTCACGTCATGATTGCGCATTGAAACCGTGATCGTTCGTGCGTCGGCGTGCGTTCGGGTCAGATGAACGCTGGCTTTGTACGTCGCACAGCGCCAATTTGTTGCCTGGTTAGGCGTTCAACAGCAGACAGCGGGGCAAGACCCTGGTGTCTTGCCACTTCTGAGTCAGAATGCGTCAGTCGTTGTCTTGCACCGATACGTCGTGCTCATTCAGGAAATGGCGGATGAAACGCCGGATTTCGCGAGCAGCAGACGTGTCCAGGTCCTTGCAGAGGCTCACAAAAGCATCTCGTTCCGCCTTGGGAAGCCGCATCACCAACTGGCTGTCTTTCTGGTTCTTCTTTTTTGTTTTGGCCATATCTGCGCGCAAACCCCGGGCGTGTAATCATTATGTATATATGTAAGATATATAAACGAGTCTACACAGGTGGTGCAGCTTGTCACGAGGCGCGGGGCACGACCTTTTGCACGGCACGTGCCGGGCAGTCTGGTCAGGCCAGGTCTGCAGGCAGCAAGGCCGCTGGCATGTTTTGATAACAGACGGGCCGCAGGAAACGCCGGATGGCCATTGTTCCGACTGAGGTTGCGCCAAAGTTGGTCGAAGCCGGGTATGGCCCGCCATGTACCATGGCGTCCGCCACCTCGACACCTGTCGGAAATCCGTTGGCCAACAACCGCCCGGCCTTGCGTTCGAGGACGGGCATAAGCCGTCGCGCATCTTCGACGTCGCCGTCATCTATCTGCAAGGTGCAGGTCAACTGCCCTTCCAACGCAACAGCAATCGCGACCATTTCATCCATGTCCCTGGTGCGTACAACCAACCCGGCTGGTCCAAACACCTCTTCGCTCAAGCCCTCAGAGGCCAGGAACGTTGCCGCATCCGTGCGCGCCATGAAGGGTGCCGCGCTCCGCCGAGCGTTCTCCGCAGGGACAAGGGTTTCGACCCCGTCGGTTTGGCGCATGCGTGCAATGCCAGTCTCATATGCCGCGGCTATGCCATCGGTCAGCATTGTCTGGTTTTCGACCGCAGCCAGTGCCACGGCCGCTGCAGCATCAAACACATCTGCCTCTGGTCCATCGATCATCACGACAAGGCCGGGGTTGGTGCAGAACTGTCCGGCACCCATGGTGAGCGACCCGGCCCAGCCCGTCGCGATGTCAGCGGCGCGGGCGCTGGCGGCCACTGGCAAGATGAACATCGGGTTGATCGACCCAAGCTCTCCAAAAAACGGAATGGGTTCCGGTCTTTGGGCACACAAGTCGAAAAGCGCGCGCCCACCGCGCAAGGATCCGGTAAAACCGACAGCCTTGATCAGCGGATGCTGGACCAAGGCGGCACCGGCCTCGACGGCCGGTCCATGGATCATGCTGAAGACACCGGCAGGCATCTTGCTCGACATGATTGCTGCAAGGACGGCCTCTGCCACAATTTCGGAGGTGCCGGGATGTGCCGGGTGCCCTTTGACAACCACCGGGCAGCCGGCAGCCAGCGCGCTGGCTGTATCACCACCCGCTGTCGAAAAGGCGAGGGGAAAGTTCGAGGCCCCAAATACGGCGACAGGCCCGATCGGACGTTGCATCATCCGCAGATCAGGGCGCGGCAAAGGCGCGCGATCTGGCAAAGCCGCATCGTGGCGACGATCCAGGTAATCGCCGTGCAGGATATGATCCGCAAACAGCCGCAGCTGCCCAACCGTGCGCCCCCGCTCGCCTTGCAGGCGGGCCGCGGGCAAGCCGGTTTCAGAGGTCCCGATCTCGGTTATGGCATCGCCGCGCGCGTCAATCTCATCCGCGATTGCATTGAGAAAAGCCGCCCGGACGGCCCGCGGGGTCGCCGCGTAGGCGGCGAAAGCGGCCTCTGCCGCCGAGGCGGCAAGGGCGACGTGGTCAGGCGAACCTGCCGAAAAGCTATGGACCTGACCGCTGACAGGCGACGACTGGAACGTGTCATTGGATTTGACCCATTGGCCTGCGATCAGATGTTTGCCATGCGGTTGAAATATCATGTCAGCCTCACTTGCCCCAGTTCATTGCAATCAGATCCATGTCGCGGGCCAATTGCAACAGCCGGTTTTTCGTGCGCTGCGACATGGGTTTGAGCGGATGACGGACATGATCGGATCTGATGACACCCCCCGCTTGCATCACTGTCTTGCAGGCGCGCAGCCCGCACTGGCGGTTTTCGTGGTTGATCAGCGGCAGGCAGTGTTGCCACTGCGCAAGGGCTGCTTTGCTATCCCCTGCAAGATAGCTGGTCACGATGGGTCTGATCTGTTCGGGTTGCAGGGCCGACGTCATCGTCCCGGTCGCCCCCGCATCCAGATCGGCCAAAAGCGTTGCCGCCTCTTCGCCATCAAAAGGCCCGACAATGTCACCGCCACCGGCAGCAATCAGCGCCGCAAGTTTGTCCGCTGCAAAGGGCATTTCCAGCTTGAAATAGCTCACATTCTCGATCTCGCGTGCCATGCGGGCCAACAGCGGAACCGAGAGCTGGCAGCCCGACAATGGCGCATCCTGCACCATGATCGGGATACTGATCTGTTCCGACACGGCAGCAAAATGTTCGAAAATGCCGTCTTCCCCCGGAACCAGTCCGACCCCGTGATAGGGAGGCATCATCATCACCATTGCCGCACCCTGTTCCTGCGCGGCTTTGGCGCGGGCCGCCACGATCCCGGTGTGAAAATGACTGACCGTCACAATCACAGGCACGCGCCCGGCCACGTGATCCAGTGCCACGCGCATCACATCGGCGCGCTCGTCATCGGACAACAAGAACTGTTCCGAGTAGTTGGCCAGAATGCATATCGCATCGACCCCCTGATCGATCATGCAGTCCATCACGCGGCGTTTGCCGTCCAGATCAAGGCTGCCATCCTCATGAAAGGGCGTGGGGGCGACGGGCAATATGCCGGTCAAAGGGTGTTTCATGGTGGTCTCCATCAAAAGGCAAAAGGCGCCACCATGCGCCGCGCCCCCAGGGTAAAGGCATCTGCGACATGGATCATGGGTGACAGATCGACGTCTGACTGACCATCGGCGATCAGTCGGGCAAAACGGGCGTACAGTCGGGGATATTCTCCGACCAAAACGTCATCGGGCGGTTCGATCAGCGTATCATTCACATGCATCACTGCACCACCCTGCGACAGGCGCAGAACGCCCGCGTCCGTTTCCACCGCGATCTCCCAGACCTGAGTACCGGTCTTGCGCCAGTCGAGCGTGCAACTGACATTGTGGCTAAAGACCAGGTCCGCCGCGATCGGCGTCTGGCGATTTTCGGGCACGTCCAGCGTTGCGCTGCGCAGGTGTACCGACATCGGCAGGATCTTTGTCAGGATCGAAAGGGCGTTGATGCCGGGGTCAAAGACACCCATGCCACCCGGTTCAAAGACCCACTCCTGACCGGGGTGCCACTGGCGTACGTCTTCACGCCAGTCGATATGCGCACTCATAACCCGTTTGTCCGCAAGCCAGGTTTGCGCCAGATCAACCATCCGGGCTTCGCGGCTGTGCCAGCTGGCAAACAGCGACAGACGCTTTTCCTCGGCAAGATCGGCCAGCGCCTGCACTTCCGCCAGAACAGCGCCCGGTGGTTTCTCGAGCATGACGTGGCGCCCGGCGCGCAAAGCCGCCTGGGCATAGGCAAAGCGCGGCACCGGGGGCAGGCACAGCGATACGGTGCGGATGTCGGGTTGGGTTTCCAGCATCAAACCGAAGTCGTCAAAGCCGGGCACGCCCTCAACGGTGCCCTGGCGGGAAACGGTCGCGGCAAGCTCCCAAACGTCTGACCCGGCCAAAGCGGGCACATGCTGATCACGGGCAATCTTTCCGATGCCGACAAGTGCAATTTTCATCAATGCGAGTGCCTTCCTACCCGGGCGCCGCGACACCCTTTCATGAAATCAAGATCTGCCCCAGTATCTGCCCCTTCGACATGATGCTGGTGCATCCATTCATAGCCGCTGTCAGGCACCGTGTGGCACGGTTGCCATGCGGCAAGGCGGCTGGCCAGCACATCGTCCGGGATATCCAGATGGATGACCCTCGCGGGCACGTCCACTTCGATCATGTCGCCCGTCTGCACCACCGCCAACGGGCCCCCTGCGGCAGCCTCGGGCGCTGTGTGCAGGATCACTGTGCCATAGGCCGTGCCGGACATGCGCGCGTCGGAAATGCGGATCATGTCCTTGATGCCCTTCTTCAGTACTTTGGGCGGCAGACCCATGTTTCCGACCTCGGCCATGCCTGGATACCCCTTGGGCCCACAGTTCTTGAGAACCATGATGCAGGTTTCGTCAATATCCAAAGCGTCGTCATTGATCCGCGCCTTGTAGTCGTCGATATCCTCGAACACGACCGCCCTGCCCCGGTGCTGCATCAGGTCCGGGGACGCAGCAGAAGGTTTCAGCACTGCCCCGCCGGGGGCCAGATTGCCGCGCAGCACCGCAATTCCGCCAGCAGGCGTGAGCGCCTGATCCATCGGCCGGATCACATCCGCGTTCCAGTTGCGGGCCTCCCTGACCTCGTCCCAGATCGTTTGACCGGAAACCGTCAGGGCATCGCGATGCAGCAGCCCGGCTGCACCCATCTGTTGCAGGACAACGGGCAAACCACCGGCATAAAAGAACTCTTCCATGAGGTATTTGCCTGACGGTTGCAAATTCACGATTGTAGGCACGTCACGGCCCAGCCTGTCCCAGTCATCCAGCGTGATGTCGACCCCGACACGGCCTGCAATCGCGAGCAAATGGACGACAGCATTGGTCGACCCGCCAATGGCGCCATTTGTCCGGATTGCATTCTCGAAGGCGGGGCGGGTCAGAACGTCAGACGGTTTCAGATCGTCCTTGACCATCTGCACAATCCGTCGCCCGGACATCTGCGCCATCACACGGCGGCGGCTGTCGACCGCCGGGATCGCGGCATTGCCGGACAGCGCCAGGCCAAGTGCCTCTGCCATGCTCGCCATCGAGGACGCGGTTCCCATCGTGTTGCAGGTGCCGGTCGATCGGGTCACGGCAGCCTCGGCATTGGTGAAGTCCTCCTGTGTCATCTCACCCGCCTTTACAGCTTCGGAAAAGCGCCACAGATGGGTGCCGGCACCGACAGCTTCGCCCTGGAACCAGCCGTTCAGCATCGGGCCACCCGTGACAACGATGGAGGGAATATCGGTCGAGGCGGCCGCCATGATCAGGCTTGGTGTGGTCTTGTCACAGCCAACCAGCAGAACCGCCCCATCGATGGGCTGGCCGCGCATCTGTTCCTCGATGCTCATCGCCGCCAGATTGCGAAACATCATTGCGGTCGGGCGGAACGTGTTTTCCGAGACCGAGAACGCAGGAACTTCAACCGGAAAACCGCCGGCTTCCCAGACGCCTGCTTTGACCTTTTCGGCCAACGCGTTCAGATGGCCGTTGCAGGGCGTCAGCTCGGACCATGTGTTCATGATCCCGATGACCGGGCGACCGTCGAAAAGGTCGTCGGGATAGCCTTGATTTTTCATCCAGCCACGGTGATAGATCGCATCCTTCGACGTGCCCTCATACCAGTCCCGAGACCGCAACCGTCGGGGCCACTTTGCCGGTGTGAATGTCATGGCCCTACCTCTGCTTTGACTTGTTGTAGACGTCGAAGATCACCGCAGCGAGCAGCACAAGCCCCTTGATCATCTGCTGGTAATCGATGCCGATGCCCATGATCGACATCCCGTTGTTCAGCACCCCCATCAGAAAGGCTCCGACAACCGCCCCCACGACCCGGCCAACGCCACCGGACATTGACGCGCCGCCAATGAAGACGGCCGCAATCACATCCAGCTCAAGGGCAAAGCCCGCCTTGGGCGTGGCCGTGTTAAGCCGCGCGGCGAAAACGAGGCCCGCGGCGGCAGCCAGAAAACCCATATTTGCAAAAGCCAGGAAGGTCAGCCGCTCAGTCTTGATACCGGACAGCTTTGCGGCCTTTTCATTGCCGCCAAGCGCATAGACACGGCGCCCCAAAGTCGTGTTTTCGGTGATGAATGCATAAATGATGGTCAATACACCCATCGTCAGCAAGACATTCGGAAGACCCCGAAACGTAGACAGCTTGTAGCAAATGAAGATCAGCGCGAACGATATGATCGCTGTACGGGCGATGAAAAAACTGCGCGGTTCGACTTCGATCCCATATCGCAGATTGCGGGCCCGTTTGCGCATGCCCATCGTTACGATAAAGGCTGCGGCAACCAGACCGACGCACAGGGCCAGCATGTTGACGCGGCTCGCACCGATCAGCGGCGCCAGTCCCTCGCCCATGGATGCCGGGAAAAAGTCGGGGACAAAGCCATTGGCAATCACCTGAAACTCACGCGGGAACGG
>CAYGQZ010000012.1:20046-25191 GCA_964352055.1 uncultured Rhodobacterales bacterium | reverse complement strand
ACCGACAGATCGATATGCCCGGCGACAATCACGACAAGCATGCCAAGCGCCATGATGACGATATAACTGTTCTGCAGCAGCAGGTTGGTGATGTTCACCGGCTTCAGCAATGTGCCATTCGTCAAGATCTGGAACAGGGCCATGATGCCGATCAAAGCGAACAGCAGGCCATATTCGCGCAAATTGCGGACGAGGTAATCCAGAACGCCGGATTGCGTCGCGGCGGCGTCTGTGTCTGCGGTTTCGGTCATGGTCTTCCCCTTGAATGGGTCACGATAGAGGACATGATGCGTTCCTGGCTGGCTTCGTCTGCGGACAACTCGTCCACCAAAGCCCCTTCGTTCATCACGTAAATGCGGTCACACATGCCCAGCAGTTCGGGCAACTCCGAAGAAATCATCACGACACCTTTGCCCCGCGCGGAAAGGTCATTGATGATGCCATAGATTTCGAACTTGGCGCCCACGTCGATGCCACGCGTGGGCTCATCAAGGATCAGGATATCGGGCTGGGTAAAAAGCCATTTCGACAGGACGACCTTTTGCTGATTGCCCCCCGAAAGGTTGACGACACGCTGGAACACACCCGGCGTGCGGATATTCAGCGCGCGGCGGTAGTCTTCGGCGACGTCCCGTTCGAGCCGGTCGCTCAGGATCGGGCCATTGGCCACGGCATCCAGATTGGCCAGCGTGATGTTGCGTTGAATGGTTTCATCCAGGATCAGTCCAAGGCTCTTGCGGTCCTCGGTCACGTAGGCAAGGCCTGCCGCAATCGCTTGGGGGACATTGCGGACATCTGCAGGTGCACCCTTGATCCGCACCGCGCCGCTGATGCGGCTGCCCCATGAGCGGCCAAAGATGCTCATCGCAAGCTCAGTGCGGCCAGCGCCCATCAATCCGGCGATGCCCACGACTTCGCCCGCGCGGACATGGAAGCTGACATCGCGGATGATATGGCGGTCAGAGTGTTCGGGGTGATAGACGTTCCAGTCGGACACGTCCAACAGCACATCGCCGGCGCGCCGGGGCCTGGCAGGATAGCGGTTTGCCATATCCCTGCCCACCATATCGCGCACGATCCGGTCCTCGCTGATCGGATCCGTAGCGGCAACCATCGTGGACACGGTGGCTCCGTCCCGGATCACGGTCACCGTATCTGCGACCCGGCGGACTTCGTTCAGCTTGTGACTGATGATGATCTGCGTCACGCCCTGCCTTTTCAGCTCCAGCATCAAGTCAAGAAGGGCCTGACTGTCGGCCTCTGACAAGGCGGCGGTCGGCTCGTCGAGGATCAGCAGGCGCACTTCCTTGGAAAGCGCCTTGGCGATTTCGACCAGTTGCTGTTTGCCAACGCCAAGCTTGTCAACCAGCGTCGTGGGGGCTTCGTTCAGCCCCACCTTGGCAAGCAGGCCTTCTGTGCGGCGCAGGGTTTCATGCCAGTTGATGATCCCGAACGGGCCTTGGATTTCGTTACCCAAAAAGAGGTTCTCGGCAATGGACAGCAAGGGCACAAGGGCGAGTTCCTGATGGATGATGATCACCCCGCGGGCCTCACTGTCCGCGATTGAAGCAAATTGCGCCAGCGCACCCGCATAATGGATTTCGCCGTCATAGCTTCCGGCTGGATAGACACCCGAGAGCACCTTCATCAGGGTGGACTTTCCCGCGCCGTTCTCACCGACCAGCGCGTGAATCTCGCCTTCCTTGACGGCAAGGCTCACAGAATCCAGCGCCTTGACCCCGGGAAAGGTCTTGGTGATTGCGCGCATTTCCAGAAGTGTCTGCATCAGTCCACCGTGATGGGTTGGACCCGCCCCAAATGTCGCTGGTGGGCGGGTCCGGGGAGAACGCCAGCTGGCGTTATTGGATCTGATCAGCGGTGTAGTAACCGGAACCGATCAGAATTTCTTCCCAATTGGTGATATCGACCGAGACCGGCTCCAGCAGGTAGCTGGGAACGATCTTGACGCCATTGTCGTAGGTTTTGGTGTCGTTGATTTCAGGCTCGCCACCCTCGACCAATGCCTCGACCATGCCAACGGTCACCCGGGCCAATTCACGGGTATCCTTGAAGACTGTCGAATACTGTTCGCCCGCAAGAATGGATTTGACCGACGGCACCTCTGCATCCTGACCCGATACAATCGGCATCAGCTGATCGCCCGACCCATATCCAACCCCTTTCAGCGAAGACAGAATACCGATGGACAGGCCATCATAGGGCGACAGAACACCATGGATCGTGGCATCTGTGTAATGGGCCGACAAAAGGTTATCCATGCGCGCCTGCGCGACCGCGCCGTCCCAGCGCAGGGTCCCCACAGTGTCCATTCCCATCTGGCCCGAGACAACGTTGACTGTACCTGCGTCAATCAGCGGCTGCAGCACGGACATTGCACCGTCATAAAAGAAATAGGCGTTGTTATCGTCAGGCGATCCGCCGAAAAGCTCGACATTGTAGGGGCCATCGCCGAACCGCTCTTTCAGACCGCCGACCAGAGATGTCGCCTGCTGGACCCCCACCTTGAAGTTGTCGAATGTGGCGTAGTAGCTGACATATTCGCTGTCACGGATCAGCCGGTCATAGGCGATCACATCAATATCGGCGAAATGGGCATTCTCAAGCGCGTTGGAAAGGGTTGTGCCGTCAATCGCGGCAATCACCAGGACGTTCACACCGTTGGTGATCATGTTCTCGATCTGGGCGAGTTGGTTGGGAATGTCGTCCTCGGCATATTGCAGAATGGTCTCGTAACCGGCGGCCTCGAATTGCGCGACCATGGATTCCCCGTCCGAAATCCAGCGCGCAGAGGATTTGGTTGGCATCGCAATGCCAATCAACCCGTCCGAAAACGCAGCACCGGCCGTCAGAACAACGGCAGCCACCGTCGCCATCAAAGTAAATTTCTGTTTCATGGTTTCCTCCTCCATTGGCGTCTGGGCGTTTCCAGCGGTCCCGTTGGCCGGGCCAGACCACCGCGTGTAGAGGACGCTAATCGCTGCGAAACATATTATTCAAATTCAAATATTGCCATTTTGCATATCATTCATGTTATGTCGTGACCTATGCACCTGATTCAAAAGCTCAAACCTTCTCACATTCGGCTGATCGTCAAGATCGCAGAGGTTCAGAAACTTCAAATTGCTGCGGACGCCTTGGCCATGTCGCAGCCAGCCGCGTCGCGCATCCTCAAGGAGATCGAGGCCGAGGTCGGCGGCCCGCTGTTCTTGCGTCATGCACGGGGGATGGACGTCACCGAAGTCGGAGAGGCCTTCTTGCGGCACGCACGGGTGATCCTTTCACAACTGGAAAGTCTGCAAACCGAGGTTGATCAACTGAATGCGGGCGCACGCGGAAAAGTTTCCGTGGGCAGCGTCACCGGCCCAGCGGTGTCCTGCCTCGTCCCCGCTGTTGAAGCCCTGAAAAGAGCAGCCCCGGATGTGCGCGTCTCGATTGAGATCGGGCCATCAAGCCGCCTGGTGCGCGGGATCGAGGAAGAGCAATTTGATTTCGTGCTGGGGCGTCTGCCCACGGGCTATGCCAGTTCGGAACTGGAACTTTTGCCCGGACGAAAGGAGGATGTGGATCTGCTGGTCCAAAAGGATCACCCCCTTGCTGACCGCAAAACCGTCCTTTTGGACGAAGCGAGGCACTACGAGTGGGTCATACAGGACCGCGGCTCGCCCATTCGCACCGCGGTCGAAGCTGCGTTCCATGATTTGGGCCTGCCGCCACCCGACAACGTGACCGACAGCTCTTCATTGCTGGTGTCGATGGCACTGTTGCGCAATGGGGCAGTGATCAGCCCGCAAACCCGCGAGGTTGCGGGCGTTCTCATGGATGCAAATTTCGGGTCGCGAATCAAGGCCCTGAGGATACCGACAAACATCCAGGTGCCGACCTTCTACGTGATCAAGAACCGGCACAGAGAGATGAACCGGGCAGGGCAACTCATGCTGGATGAGGTCCTGCGGCGCCTATGACATGCGCCGCCATCGCCCAGAGGATCGCGGCGTTTCCATTGCAGAACCGGCCATCAGTATTTTGAGGGGACGTACAGCTCTTCCGGCAAGATCGCGCGTTCGTAATCAGGGTTGAAGACGCGGTCGGGCAAATGAACCTCTTCATGCGGTACATCCGTATACGGAAAAATGCCAAGCAGATGACTGATGCAGTTCAGGCGCGCGCGCTTCTTGTCATTGCCCTGGACAATGTACCACGGGGCCTCTTCGATGTTTGTGCGCAGAAGCATCTCCTCTTTCGCCTTGGTGTAATCTTCCCACCGCACCCGGCTCTGCAAATCCATCGGTGAAAGCTTCCATTGCTTGAGCGGATCGTGAATGCGGATCAGGAACCGCATCTGCTGCTCTTCATCGGTGATCGAGAACCAGTATTTCACCAGGCGGATCCCGGACCGCACCAGCATCCGTTCGAATTCAGGAACATCGTTAAAGAAATCCTGCACCTGATCCTCGGTTGCAAATCCCATGACGCGTTCGACACCGGCACGGTTGTACCATGATCGGTCAAACAACACGATTTCACCGGCTCCGGGCAGATGCGGAACGTACCGCTGGAAATACCATTGCGATTTCTCACGTTCCGATGGCGCGGGCAGCGCCACGACCTTCACGACGCGCGGATTGAGCCGTTGCGTGATCCGCTTGATCACACCGCCCTTGCCCGCGCTGTCGCGGCCCTCAAAGATGACGACAACTTTCTCGCCGCTGTGGATGACCCAGTCCTGCAGCCGGATCAGCTCGGACTGAAGTTTGATAAGCGCCGTAAAGTATTCCGCACGCGGCATGATTTCGGCATGTGCCGCACGATAGATTTTGCGGATTTCCATGGACAGTGCGGCGTCTTCCAGCTCCAGTTCATAGTCTTCGTCCAGCGTATCCGCCAATTCGGCCTTCAGCCAGTCGCTCGCGCTGGTGTCGCTTTGATCTTCGCTCATCGCACAGTCCCTTTCGGTGTATTCCTGACAGCTAAATCACCAAAAAATGACGCTTTTGCAAAGGTCTGTGTTTGAAATGGATTATTTCAGTCAGAAAACCGGCCCAGGGAGAGTACGGCATCCAGCGTGAGCGGCGATCGCCGCAGGCTGGGCAGCGCACGAACACATCGCCCAAACGCCGCGACAAA
>CAYGQZ010000012.1:14012-19946 GCA_964352055.1 uncultured Rhodobacterales bacterium | reverse complement strand
GCTTTCTTCTTGTCGTCTTTTTTCTCTTCCACTGCCGCAGGGGCGCTGGTCTCTTCCGGTTGCTGCGACGCAATGGCGTCAGCAGCCTTGTCGCTTTCATTCGGGGCTTGCGGATCGGCAGGCGCGGTCGCCGTGGTGGTGCTCACTGTGTCAAGGCTTGCGGACGCACTTGCGTCGGCGGCTTCCTCAGACTGACAAGCGGATTTGGCCGCTTCGACAAGTCTGGCGGCATTGCTTGGTCCGATCCCCGAGACTCCAAGCAAGTCTTCGGGCGTGCTTGCGGCCAGTTGCTGCGCCGACGTTACGCCGATCTGGGAGAGGGCGGCCGCCATCGCGGGGCCGATTCCGGTAACTTTCGTGACAGGTATCATTTATGGTCCATCTGTTTCTGAGGCAATCGTACAGCCGTTGTTTTTGCGTGCCGGTTGTTACTGAAATAAATATACGTTGTATATACCTTTTGCAAGCATCAGGCTCTGGCCGCGGTCGGGACGCGCCGGGGCAATTGCACGTCGCGCAAGCCATCGACGGATCGGCGGAGCGTGAATAACCGGCTTTGGCAGGGGGCGTCACGCGCGGTCCTTCGCGGTGTCATGATGAGCTTCAAGGTGTTGCGCCGTTGATCTGGGCAATTTGGGAGAGATTCAAAATGTCGATTGGCTGGAGGCGCGCAGGTGCCACACCAACGACAGACAGTTCTGCAGCCCAAGAGCCACCGCTATGTCGCGGCTGCGCAGCCCGATACCGGTGACCTGTCAATTGCCACCAAAGCCGCATCAGATATCGCTGTCTGATGGGCGCGACGGAGCGTTCCGAGGCCAACGCGCAAGATCCCTTGCCCATGATGTACTGGGCTGTCGCCGGGCAGGTTCGCGGGACGAGCGATATCCAAAATCTGTGCAAGTCCGGGGGCGTCATGTCAGGTTTCGGGCTGCAGGATGGGACAGGGCGGTCATGATGCCGCGCAATTCGGCCAAGCCTTTCAGGCGGCCGATGGCTGGATAACCCGGTTGGCCCTTGCGGGTCTGGTCGTCAAGAATGTCCTGGCCGTGGTCCGGACGGAATGGGATGTTTGCATCTGCGCGCCCAGTCGCGCGTCGTCTCGCTTCCTCCCGCAGGACGGCTGCGACAAGCGCGACCATGTCGGTATCGCCTTCGAGATGCGAGGATTCGTGGAAACTGCCGTGGATCTCGTCCGTCTCTCGCTTGACGTTGCGCAGGTGCAGGAAATGCACCCTGTCGCCAAAACGGTCCATCATGCCCGCCAGGTCGTTGTCGGCCCGCGCGCCAAGCGAGCCGGAGCAGAGCGTGACACCGTTTGCTGGCAAATCGACAGCATCCAGAACGGTTTGGTAGTCCGCCTCGGTGGACATGACGCGGGGCAGGCCAAGCAAGGGAACCGGCGGGTCGTCGGGGTGGCAACACAGCAGCATGCCCAGTTCCTGAGCGAGCGGGGCCACTTCGGACAGGAAGTCTATCAGGTTGGCGCGCAGCCGATCCGCGCTGATGTTCCCGTAGGCATCGAGGTGGTGGCGCAGGTCGTTCAGTGAAAAATTCTCGGCCGCACCGGGCAGTCCGTAGACGATGTTGCGCACCAATTGGTCCTTGTCGTCCTGTGACATGGCGGCAAAGACCTCGGCCGCACTCGCGGCGACGCCCGGTGTATAGTCCTCCTCTGCTCGGGAGCGGTTGAGAATGAACATGTCGAACGCGGCAAAGGTCGGCAGGTCGTAGCGCATGCAGGTCGCGCCAGAAGCGACACGGTGGGCAAGATGGGTGCGAGTCCAATCCAGAACCGGCATGAAATTATAGCAGATCACGCGCAGGCCCGCGGCATGCAGGTTGCGCAAGGATGCCTTCCAGGCGTCGATATGCGCAAGCCAATCGCCGCTTTGGCGTTTGATGTCTTCCGATACCGGCAGACTTTCAACCACTTCCCAGCTGAGACCGGACGGGGTTCCATCCGGGCGTGTGGCGATCTCGGCTTGTCGCTTCGCGATCTCTGCTGGGGACCAGATCATGCCGGCAGGCACGTGGTGCAGCGCCGATACCACTCCTTCGACCCCGGCTTGCAGCATGTCGTCGACCGATACGTGATCGATTGGCCCGAACCACCGCCATGTCTGCCGCATTCCACGCTCTCCTGTCTGGGTGTGGTGGGTTAGCGTAACACCGCACAAGTCTGTTGACTAGTATGGAAGACAAGGTGCACGATGCTCCTGGGGGAAAACGATAGATGGCCGAGACCGACATCATCAAACCAGAGCGCCTGAACCTCGGGGCACCTGTTGGTCCGCAGTTGTTTCGGCTTTTGCGTGGGCGCATCGTGCGCGGTGAGCTGGCACCCGGCACTCGGCTTTCAGAGGGTGATGTCGCCGCATTCTACGGAACCAGCCGGCAGCCGGTACGGGAAGCGTTCATAAAGCTTGCCGAAGCGTCGCTGATAGAGGTTCGTCCGCAGCGCGGCAGCTATGTCAGTCGCGTTGATGTCTCGGTCGTTCTGGCGGCGCAGTTCGTCCGTGAAGCGGTCGAGGCGGACATTGTGCGCCGTGTGGCGCAGCAGGCCGATGCGGCCGCGTTGCACGACCTGGACGGCATTCTTGCTGCGCAGATGGAGGCAACAGCGGGCAGCGACCCTCAGCCGTTCATGGCGCTCGATGAAATGTTTCACCGCAAGCTGGCGGATATCGCGGGGCAGGGCGCGGGCTGGGATTTCCTGCAACCGTTGAAGTCCCAGATGGACCGTGTGCGGCATCTGAGCGCGCAGCAGTTTCCGCGCCGTGCGTTGGTGCAGCAGCACAAGCAGATTGTCGAGGCGATCCGGCGCGGCGATCCGGCGACGGCCGAGCACAATATGCGGTTTCACTTGCGCCAGATATTGAAGGACGTGACCGTCGTGGCTGCTGCCTTCCCAGAGTTTTTCGATCGGGGTGACCCTTGAACATGCAGATGCAGCATCCCGGAAGTCTTCTGAGGGCAGATCCCGCGAGAGCCGGGATGGCCCGGGCGCACTATGACCAGGTGCGCGACCTGTCGATCATGTCGCCAAGCATCCATTCGGATGCGATGCGCGCCCTATCGGCCCAATCGGTGGTGACCCATCGGCCCATAAAAGAGGAGGAATACGAGAACGCACCGGTGCGGACCTGCGGGCTGGCGCGGGAGGTAAATCTTGTGTGACGGCAGAATGACAACGTAAACGAGAAAACAAGGGAGAGAGAGAATGACCAAATCAATACATGGATTAAACCGGCGCAACCTGCTGCAAGTCGGCGGCGCCGCACTGGCCACGCCGATGCTGATGCGCAGTGCCTGGGCGCAGGATGTGCATGTCTGCAAGATCGCCCATTCCGAAGCCATCGGATCGCCTTTCACCAACGCCTTCGAGGAATGGACCGGAATTCTGAACGAACGCAGCGAGGGCCGCATCGATGCGCAGCATTTTCCAGCAAGCCAATTGGGCGGCCTCGCTCAACTGCTCGAGATGAGCCGGATCGGCACCATTCAGGTCACTGCCGCAGGCCCCGACAGTGAGGAGGCGATCGCGCCGGAGATTGCAGCGACCGCTGGCGCGCCCGGGTTCATCTACAAGAATGAAGCGCATGTTGACGCAGTGCTGCAAGGTGATATCGGCGAAGAAATCAGCCGCATCGCACGCGAAAAGACGGGCGTTGAGTTCGTGGCCTATGGAGAAGTCGGATTTCGCCATCTGCTGACCAAAGAGCCTGTGACCGATCTGGATGCTCTGCAAGGGGTAAAACTGCGGGTTCCCGAGGTTCGGATTTGGGTCGATTTCTGGAAAACGCTGGGCGCGAACCCCACACCCCTGCCCTATTCGGAACAGTATTCGGCGCTGTCAACCGGGGTGATCGACGGGCTCGATTCTGACTACTTCTCGATCCTCGGGTTCAAGTGGCACGAGCAGGCGACGAACGTTCTGCCTAGCTATCATTGGTTCCTGCCCAAGGCGATCCGGATGAACGCTGCCTGGCTCGACGCGCTGCCCGCCGATCTGCAAGAGCTGTGCCGGACATCCGCGAAGGAGGTTTTCGCCGAGCAACGCACAATCAACCGGGCCGGGGCCGACCAGGCGCTGGAAGACCTGAAGGCCGTCGGTTGCACCGTGCATCCCTTCCCCGATTCCGAGAAGGCGCGGTGGGAGGAAAAGACCGCCGGATTGTTCGACAGTTTCGGCGCGACCAGCCCGGAAACCGCCGAAATGATCGCGAAGATCCGCGCGCTTGGCTGACGCCAGTCACCCCTCCCGAAGCCGTTCGGGAGGGGCATTTTTTAGGGTATGGCAATGAAAGAGGCAATCCAGAGCGATCCTGCGGCCACCGCGCCACGCCAATCGGCGAAAGGCTATCGCCTGCTGGACGGTGCCGTGGAAACAATCAGCGTGCTGCTGATGCTTGGCGCGACCGCTGTCGTCGTCCTTCAGGTGTTTTGCCGCTATGTGCTGAATGCTTCGCTGCCCTGGCCCGAGGAAGCGGCGCAGTTCCTGTTTGTCTGGGCCGTGTTTATGGGAATGGCGTTGCTGACCTATCGCGAGCGCCATATCGCGATTTCGCTGTTCGTGCCGAAAATGTCGGCCCGTCTTCGGGCGCGGCACGCCGTGTTCCTGCGGCTGGTAAACGTCATCGCCTGCGTGATCCTTGTGATCCATGGCATTGATTTCATGAACCGCGCCATGCAGGTCCTGCCCGCCCTGCGCGTACCATTGCGATACCTGTTCATGGCCGTGCCCGCCGGTGGGGTGATCGGCCTGGTGTTCATGACGTCCCCCATCGCGGGACGTGTGTGGTGGAGCGGGCTGGCCGCGATCATTGCGGGGATCGCGGGCTACTACGCCCTGCGCGAGGGCGGATCGGCGCTTTTTGGCGAGGCCAGCAGCACGACAATTCTCATGATCGTATCGTTGGGGTTGATTTTTGCCGAGGTGCCTATCGTTTTCGCGTTGGTGGTGGGTGCCTTTGCGGGGCTAACCCCGCTGCCTCCTCTCATGCTGGTCACCATCACGCAGAACATGTCAGGCGCGCTGAACTCCTTCACATTGCTCGCGATCCCATTCTTCATCCTGGCAGCGGCGGTCATGAACGCGGGCGGAATCACAGTGCGGATCGTGGACCTCGCCTATCATCTGGTGGGGCATTTCCGCAGCGGGCTGGCGCAGGCGAACATCGTGACCAACGTCATGTTGGCAGGCGTTTCCGGATCGTCAACGGCCGATGCCTCGGCCACTGCAAAACTGCTGGTCCCGCAGATGGAAAAGCATGGCTATCATCGCGCATTCAGTTGCGCGTTGACGGCTGCAGCCTCGACACTGGCCAACCTGATCCCGCCAGGGCTGGGGCTGATCATCTATGCCGCCCTCGCGTCGGTTTCGGTGGGGGCGCTTTTCGTCGGCACCATCGTGCCGGGATTGATGGTTGCGGCGGCGCTGTCGTTGGTGGTTTGGCTGATCTCGGTCCGGCGCGGCTATGGCGGCCACGATGAACGGTCCAGCGGACGTGTTCGCTGGCGGGCATTCTGGCTGGCAACGCCAGCGTTGTGCCTGCCCGTCTTGATTGTCGGCGGCGTACGGTTTGGCATCTTCACCGCGACGGAAGCAGGTGCCATCGCCTTTGTGTTTGCGCTGTTTTGTGGCGCGCTGATCTACCGCGGGCTGACGGCGGCCAACCTGGCGGAGGCATTTCGCGAAGCGATGGAAGACACGGTGGCGGTGGCGGTCATCATCGCAGCCGCTTCGCCCTTTGCCTGGATCCTGACGTTTGAGCAGGCGCCGCAAAATATCGCTGCGTGGCTGGGCGCACTGACCAGCAATCCAATCTATCTGCTGCTGCTGATCAACCTTTTTCTGATCTTTGTCGGACTGTTCATCGAGATGATCGCGGCAATGGTGATCCTTGTCCCGATCCTCGTGCCTGTGGTGGT
>CAYGQZ010000012.1:6888-13912 GCA_964352055.1 uncultured Rhodobacterales bacterium | reverse complement strand
TGCCCCTTGCGCGCCTTGCCGTGATTGGCCTTGGCATGGCGACAAAGCCACATCTTGAGGCGTTGGCCGAACTGCGGGGCAAGGTGGCTGTGTCAGGTGTCTTCAACCGGACCCGCGGCAAGGCCGAGGCGGTGCGGGACACATTCGGCTTTGCAGTGTTCGACACTCTGGCGGCGATTGCCGCTGACCCGGACACAGACGGCGTGATCATTGCGACCCCACCCAACCAGCGGATGGAAATCGTTGCGCAGATGGCGGCGGCGGGCAAACATATCCTGATGGAAAAACCGGTTGAGCGCAGCCTGAAATCGGCGCAGGAGATTGTCACGGTTTGCGAAGATGCCGGTGTGGCCTTGGGGATCGTCTTTCAGCACCGTTTCCGGCAAAGCGCGCTGCGACTGCGGGACCTGATCGCTGCGGGCGCATTGGGCGAACTGGCGCTGGTGCGGGCAGAGATTCCCTGGTGGCGCGATCAGGCCTATTACGATGTTTCCGGCCGCGGCACCTATGCGCGCGATGGCGGCGGGGTGTTGATCTCGCAGGCGATCCACGTTCTGGATCTGATGCTGAGCCTGACGGGCCCCGCGCAATCGGTGCAGGCGCTGACAGCCACCACAAGCCTGCACAGGATGGAGGCCGAGGATTTTGCGGCGGCAGGCATTCGGTTTCGCAGTGGGGCGGTGGGCTCGGTCGTCGCGACCACCGCCACCTATCCCGGTGAGGTCGAGCGGCTGGTCCTCGATGGCACCAAAGCCACGGCCACGCTGACCGGCGGCCAGTTGCGCGTGATCTGGCGCGATGGACGGACTGAGGAACAGGGCGAAGCAGCGAGCACCGGAGGCGGGGCCGATCCGATGGCCTTTCCTTGTGACTGGCACCGCGACCTGATCGCCCAGTTCGCCGAAGCGATCGCAAGGGGCCGGCCGCCACGCATCACGGGCCGCGAGGCGTTGCGCGTGCACGCACTGATCGATGCTATGACGCGGTCTGGGGCGACGGGTCAACGGGTTGAGGTTATGGAAGTCTGACCGATCAGATCAGATTTGCCGCATTAAGGCCGGTCCCCCGACATGCAAACGGCATGTCGCAAGGTATGTGAACCGGATACGCAGTTCTACGGCGACTACGACGACCCCTTTCATGGTGGCATCGGCCAGAGTTGCCGCGTGATTGATCACTGGCGCATGCTTGATCCTCAGGTGCCGCCAGTTGGCGGTGTCAGGGTATTGCGCGCTTCTTTGCATCTTGGCGCAGTTGCATTTCGAACCTGTCTGATCTGTCCCGTCAGAACCAGTTGGACGCGCCGGATCTGACTTCGGATTCAACGAAAGACATCACGCTATCGACCTCTGAACCGAAAATCACCAGATCGAAACCGTTCGCGAGCAGTGCTGCGGCGGACTGGCCTTTTCGTGGCACCGTGCCCAGTGGCTTGCCCGCTGTCCTGGCGATGTCTGCAATGTGCAGCACTGCCGCTTCGACTTCGGCACAATCTGTTTCGCCCGGTTTGCCGTATCCGCCCGACATGTCGTATGGTCCGATAAAGATCATATCGACACCGTCTACAGCGGCGATGGCCTGTGCGTTTTCGACACCTTCGGGAGACTCGATCTGGACAATCAGAAACACATCGTCATTGGCCGTTTTTGCGTAATCGGGATTTCTGGCATAGCGGCTGGCACGAATATCTCCGGCAAACCCGCGCTGGCCAAACGGTGGATAGCGGCAGGCATCGACAGCCGCGCGGGCTTCGTCGGCTGAGTGCACCATTGGGACCATCAGCGTTTGAATGCCGATTTCGAGCATCCGTTTGATATGAACGATGTCATTGCCCGAAACGCGCACCATGGGGTGCCCCCCGGCCGCTTCGATTGCCCGGGCCATATGAGCCGTCGTTTCAACCGATGCAGGCCCGTGTTCATTGTCGATCATCAAAAAGCGCATGCCCGCATAAACCGCAGCTTCGGCCATGACGGGCGATCCCGCCTCAAGCCATAAGCCACGCGTGACCTGACTGTTTTGGATGCGGGATTTCAACATGTTCATGGTGTTACTTCCTTGCCCTTGACCACAGAATGTACAGCACGCGCGATCAGATAGCTCCAGAGCAAAATGGTCGCGACACCCAGAACTGCGGCGACGGGACGATCAAAAAAACCGATCACTTCGCCCTGACTTTTCAACATCGATATCAGAAAGTTCTTTTCAATGACCTTGCCCAGAACGATGCCAAGAATGGCGGGGGCGATCGGGATGTCGTTTTCTTCCATCACATAGGCCAGCAGACCCAGCCCCAGCATGATCCAGACCGAAAACAAGGTGTTGTCGACAGCGTAGGATCCGACAACGCAAAACACCAGAATGATCGGCATCAGCACGCGGGTCGGCACCGAAAGCGCATGGCGCGCCATTCGGATTGCGATCATACCCAGTGGGATCATGATGATGTTGGCCAGCGCAAAGGCCAGAAAGATCGCATAGACCAGCGTTCCGTCCGTCTCAAAAACACGTGGGCTGGGGGTGATCCCTTTCAGCATCATCACACCAATCGCAATCGCGGTCACCGTATCGCCCGGAATGCCGAAGACAAGCGCGGGCGTCCATGCCCCCGCCACCGCCGAGTTGTTCGCAGAACCGGCGTCCGCAATCCCTTCGGGGTGGCCAGTGCCGAACTTTTCCGGAGTTTTTGAAAACCGTTTGGACAGACTGAACGCCACCCATGCGGCAATGTCTGCTCCTGCCCCGGGCAAGGCGCCAAGCACATTGCCCAGTACCGAGGACCGCAGGATGTTCTTCCAATAGGTCCTTACGGTTCCAAGCATCTGCTTTGACAGACTGCCGATCCTGGCAACGGGCGCCTTGACGTCGAGGTCTTGGGTGACCGACCGCAACACCTGCGACAGCGCGAACATCCCGATCATGGCCGGGACAAAGCTCACGCCATCCAGCAGGTTCATCTGCCCAAAGGTAAAACGCGGATGCCCGGTTGCAATATCGATCCCGACGGTCGAGATCATCAGACCGATCATCAAAGACAAGGCCCCGCGCGCCAGCGACCCGGTGGACACGGCCACCGCAGCGGTCAGCCCGAGACACCCAAGCCAGAAGTATTCGACCGAGGAAAACTTGACGGCAAAGGCTGCAAGTTGCTGGGCGAAAACGGCCAGCAAGACGACGCCGATCAGCCCACCCAGCGCGGCCGTGATCAAAGAGGTGCCAAGCGCAACCTCGCTCTTGCCCTGTTTTGTCAGGGCAAAGGCTTCGTCGACATAGGCCGCCGAGGCCGGCGTTCCGGGGATCCGCAGCAAAGCACCGGGAATGTCGCCTGCAAAAATCGCCGTAGCCGAAGCGGTGGCGATGGCGGCAATCGCAGGCACCGGATCCAGAAAGAACGTGATCGGAACCAGCAAGGCCACGGACATGGTTGCCGTCAATCCGGGGACCGAGCCGACAAACAGTCCAAAGATTGCGGACAGGACAATCGTTGTCAGAACATCAATTCGAAAAACCAGCCCTACAACTTCGGAGAACTGCTCCATCAGAACAACAGGCGTTCAATGATACCGCGCGGCAGCGGCACGCGAAGGCCCGTGGAAAAGCCAATGTGCAGAATGGCGGGCAGGATCACTGCGATCACTGCGCACAGCCAGAGCGGGTTGGCCAACAACAAGAGCAGCCCGAAAGTCGTCAGAAACATGGTCAGGATAAAGCCCAGCGTGGGTGCGGCCAGAATGTAGAACACGACCGAGGCAAGGATACCGAAGGCACGAAGCAGGTTGATCGGGGTCCGCATCCAGTCCGGAATGGTCACCCATGGCTCGGCTGCGCCTTTTCGTGCCGTGATCCCCCAGGACACGACCATTCCGAACCCGCAAAGCGCGATACCGGAGCCGATCAGGGATGGAAAGAATTCCGGACCGTATTCCATACCGGCCATGACGGGAAAGGTCTGCGCATGAAGCACAATGGCCACCCCAAGCGTGAGCATCAGAATGCCCAGGAACGCGTCGTTGACTTTCATATCCCCCCCGATCCATCAAACAAAGGCAGAGCGCAGTGCACTCTGCCTTTGGCGCTTTTTACTTGGCGAGGCCGATGGCTTTCATCGTTTCGCCCAGATTGTCAGATGTTGTGGCCATCATCGTGGTCAGATCAGCACTGCCCATCTTGACAACGTCCGAGCCACGCGAGTCCTTAAAGTCTGCCCATTCCTGCGTGTCAAAGGCCGCCAGTGCCGCTTTTTCATAGGAACAGGCGATTTCGCTATCCATTCCCTCCGGGCCCGACACGGTGATGAAAGCCGCAAGGGTCCAGCCACTCGCCAGCGCATCGGCTGTCGTGGGCACATCCGGCAACGCGCTGTTGGGCTCGGAATGCATATAGGCCAGCGCCTTGAGCTCTCCGCTTTCGATCAGGGCTTTGCCTTCGGACAAGGCGGGTGAGGCAACGTCAACGCCGCCTGCAATAAGTTCCTGCATGGCAGAGGCCGCCCCGTCAGAGGGAATCCAGCGGATTGCTTGCGGATCCATACCTTCTGCGTTCAGCATGCCCGCCAGGGCCAGATGCCAGATACCGCCCTGCGCTGTGCCGGAGCCGGTCAGATCACCGGGGTTTTCCTTTGCATAAGCCAGCAGTTCCTCAAGCGTGCTGTAGGGCGAGTCCTTGGACACCAGAATACTGGCCGGAACGATATCGACCAATGCAATCGGCGTTATGTTGGTGTGGTTCAGCTCGGTCAATCCGGCGTGGTGCATGGTCGTGATTTCAACTGTCGCGGCCCCGATGGTGTAACCGTCGGGGTCAGCCGTAGCGATGGCCGAGTGTCCAACCACGCCGTTGCCACCTGTGCGGTTCACAACGTTGAAAGGTTGCCCCATTTGCTGTTCGAGAAGGCTGGCCAGCATGCGCGAGTTGGCATCCGTACCACCACCGGCCCCCCAGGGAACAACGTAGGTCACCGGCCGTTCCGGCTTCCAGTCACATTCTGCCAAAGCAGGCGCGGCAGCGACGCTTGCAGCAAGCGCGGTCATCAAAAAGAGTGTTCGGCCGATGGTCATATGGGTTCCTCCATGTTTTTTTGCACGGCAACGGGCGTGCGACCGTCGTCTGACGCAGCCATTGATTTCCTTGGCCAAGGCTACGCTCAAAACAGGGGCGACGCACAAGAATACGCCCCCGTTTGTCGTAAGAAATTAGCTAACATGACACATTTTTTTAGTCCAACATTGTATGCAAGGTTCGAAGTTTATTGCGGGCCGCGACCATGCGCCCCCGGCATACGCAAACGCGATTGGCCCGCCAGTCAGCAATGATGGTGTCATTGCCAAAGTTCGCGGTGATGTGATCATCGCCATAGGTTTCGTCGTTACTGGGGCCGGAGTTGATGCTGTCATTACCGCAGAAACCGAAAATGATATCGTTACAGTCGGTTCCGTTATTACAGGGTCTGGACTCAATGAGTTTCAAAGCCAGTAAATGACGGTTGCGGCAAGCGCGATCGGTGAGAGGAAGACTCTCGGGCACCTGTCCTATCGGGTTGCGACGCGCCTCCAATCCTTGAGCCTGCCGAACATGATCTCGATCACTGCCCGGCAGTGCATCGCATAGTGATGTTCTGGGAGGGGACCATCACGGTCTCTTTTTCGTCGTGCTCGGCGGCCAGACCCTCTTACGAACGTGCTGGCGCAAGGCCCGGACCCTTCCACAGCTCCAATTCGCGAGCCAGCCCGCGTCAGATACATTGCCGATGGGCAGTGCCGAGACGGTGCATGGCGTCTGAACCCTGTAGACGTCCCGATGAGTGTTCGGGCGTCAGCACTGTCTCTGCTCATTGTCCCGATCAGCATGAAGCGCGTCTCATTCATTCGGCGCGACTGTTCGGCGTTTTGGTGGGTTTCGAAGGCTACGAAGATCGGAAATCGATCAATGGATCCCCGTCCTGAGGGGCAGAAGCCAGACGTGGCGGCCGCTGTCGGACGACGACACAACCGGGTGTGCCGCCCCCTCAGATCATGGAACAGGAAAACCGTGCCTGTCCGACCCCTTGAGACATCGCGTGGCTAGGACATCAGCAAAAGGATGTCGTCAACCACTGCGTCGTCTGCCATGATGGTGCGCACAACACCCGTAAGGGTATCGGTGATCGTAATCTGATCGGGCACCACTTCCACGAGCAGCACGGACGGATTGGATGCGCCGATCACGATGCTCTCACCGGTGTCATAGTCATAGATCACGTCTCGGTCGATTTCGTCGAACTGGAACACGAATGTGTCCTGCCCGGCGCCCCCGCGCAATCGGTCGTTCCCTGCGCCGCCGTCAAGCGTGTCGTCGCCTGCGTCTCCCCAGAGCCAGTCCCGGTCCAGGCCGCCGCTCAGATTGTCGGCGCCGTCGCCGCCGCGCAGAGTGTCCTTGCCGTCCGAACCCCAAAGCGCATCCGACCCGCCCCGACCACTGAGGCGATCATTGTCTGCGCCACCCTCAAGCGTGTCGGTTCCATTATGTCCATTAAGGGTGTCGTTTCCGCTGCCACCCTCCATCAGGCCGCCGCCCGTATTCGCAAAGAGCCGGTCGTTGCCTGACCCGCCCGAGAGATGATCCACACCATCGCCGCCCCTGATCGTATCGTCGCCCGCGCCGCCCACGATCACGTCGTCTCCACCGCCGCCCCAGATAAAATCATCGCCATCGCCGCCGCGCAGGGTGTCGGCAGCGTCATGTCCGCCCAGAGTGTCATCACCCGCACCACCATCCAGAATGTCGCCATCCGAACTCGATCTCAGACTGTCATTCCCGTCACCGCCCCGGGCCTCGTCAAGGCCCGCGCCGGCCCAGATCGTGTCATCTCCGGCCTCTCCCGACAGAAAATCCCCGCCTTCGGCCCCGCTGTCCTTGAGTAGGTCATTGCCGTTCCAGCCGTAAAGCGCATCCTGACCAGCCCCTCCGTCCAGCATATCGTCACCGTCCATGCCGGCCATCGTGTCATCGCCCGCGCCACCGGTCAGCGTGTCATCACCGGCGGTGC
>CAYGQZ010000012.1:0-6788 GCA_964352055.1 uncultured Rhodobacterales bacterium | reverse complement strand
GTGACGTCGCCGCTGTCAGCCTGGATCACCAGACGCCAGCGCGCGCCTTCGATGTGGCCCGTCACCTGATCCGCGTTCAGGTCTGCGAAAAAGATGGTATCAATGCCCTCTCCCGGCTGTTCCCAGATCACCTCTGTCAGGGGTTCGGGCCCGCCATCGCCCTGACGAATGACGTAGGTGTCATCGCCAAAACCCCCGACCAGGGTGTCGGCGCCGGTGCCGCCGTCCAGCGTGTCGTTTCCGTCTTCGCCGATCAGGTAATCCGCACCGCCCCTGCCCAGGATCAGATCGTCTCCGCCCTTGCCGTTGAAGACGGTGCCGCGCGCGTTGCCCGTCAGCGTGTTGGCCGCGTCATCGCCCAGCAGCGTGGCCATTTCGCCTTCGGCGGGCGTGTCGATGTCTGCAACGACGGGCAGCGCCAGATCGACCAGCCCTGCCACACTGTCCACAGTCATGACCGTATCGCCATAAAGATCAAGGACCTGATGCGCGCCGGTAAACAGCACGCCATCGTCCACATCGCCAAAATCGGATGTATCCGTTGTTACCGGAATGCCGTCGATCCCGGGAATGTCATAGGCCCGAATGTAATCGACCTGCAACGCCTGATCTTCGGGCGTTGTTTCATCCGAGCCGCCATTCCATCCGCCCACGGCCAGATTGAGGATCAGGACCATCGGATCGTGCATGTCATCGGGCGTTGCGGTGCGGTGGATTTCGACGCCTTCAAAGGTAAAGATCACCTCGCCAGGCGTCCACAACATCCCAAAGGTGTGAAAGTCGCTGGCCAGATCGGGGACCAGCCACTGGTCGATGCTGGTGACGGACTGACCCCAGATTTCGCTGATGACGCCGGACCTCAGGATATGCGTTTCATCCCCCATGATGTCGAAAACGTCCGCTTCGGAGGGCCAGGAGCCATCGGCAGGCACCAGCCAGAATGCAGGCCACAATCCCTGACCTTCGGGCAGCTTCGCCCGGATTTCGAGATAGCCGTAGGTCATTTCGAACGTGCCGAAGGTGGTCAGTTCCCCGGCCAGCCAGTCTTCGGGGATGGTCTCTGTCAGCGCCTCCGGCGTGCGTCTTGCACCGATCGACAGAACGCCGTCCGTGACAGAAAAGGGCGACCAGGTCTCGGATCCGCCATCGGCTGTCGGAATGTCGACCACATCGACATAGCTCTGCTCTCTCTTGCCGCCGGAACTGCTCAGGAAAACCGGATGTCCGTTGGGTCGAATGGTGTTCCACTGATCGCTCAACGAGGTATCGTTGAACTCATCGGCAAATTTCAGGACCGCACCCTCTGGCGCACCACCTGCCTCTGCGGTGACGACACTCAGGTCGCCTAGCGTCAGGGCACCCGGACTTACCCCCAAAAGGGTGACTGTTTGACCCTGGGCCAGATGCAGGATCGTGCCCGTTCCATCTGCCGTCGCTTCGGCGGCCGCCAGCAGGGCAGCGGCGTTCGGGTGGTCGGTGAACCAGATGTCGAGTCGATCCAGCCCCACCTCGAAATCCGTGATGATGTCATGGCCATCGCCCTGCATGAAGCCAAAGCTGTCAGCCCCGCCTCCGCCGGTGAGTGTGTCATTGCCCTCATAGCCCGCGATACCCTGGGCGCCGTCCCCGCTGGTGATGCGGTTGTCGAGATCATTGCCTTCCAGCGCATGCCAGCGATCACTGCGGCTGAACTCCAGATCCTCTACATGATCCGGCAAGGCAATGGACGTTCTGGAAATGAGGGTATCGTGGCCGCCATCCGCCTCTTCGATGATCGTGGATTTCAGTTTGTTGACGCGGTATTCGTCATCACCATCGCCGCCAATCAGCGTGGTATCAGCATCTCGGCTTGTCAGTCTGTCATCGCCACCCAGGCCCAGAACCACGTCTCCGGCGGCTTCAGTCACAAGAATATCGTCGGCGTCCGTTCCTTCAATTCGCATCGCAGGTTATCCCCAAAAGCATCTCAGTCGCGGTCGCAAGACATATGCCAAAAACCCCGAAAATTGCGTTTAACTCCAAACGGCCGATACTGTGCTCGCTATAAAAGCGTCACACAAGTTTAAATAGAGCATTCAGGTTATCGGCGCGGTATCGCCAGTCGATTTCCCTTTCCCGTCACCCGCCATTTCGGGGCGCCTGAGCTCTTATGCCCCTGAAAAGTCTTACGTTTCGTAAACCGCATTTGGGTTTTTCAGCTTGGCGGCGCACGCACAATAACCATCTTTGCGCTGTCCACGATTTCGTTGCTTCAAGACCTGTACCGTTGGTACGCGCGGAAAACCGCAGGCCTCCAACGGCAAAGGCAGTGCATGCGAACCGGCCAGGCGCTTGGGCCCGGACACCAAAACGGCTGTTCCACACGGTTGGCGAAACGTGCGAAGCTGGAGCCCTCAAATCGGGCGTAGGCGCAAAACACGTTGCAACGGGCTGGTTTCAAGGGCCTGTGATCCGGATCACTATCGCAAAAGTTGAAACTTCCCGCCTGCGGAGAAACCGTGTTACGCTCGACCTCGTATCACGTTCGCCTTTGCAAGCCTCACTTTCCGGAGAGTTTCATGAGCAGGAATCGCAACCTGCTGCCAAGCCAACCCGATTTCACAAAAGGGAGATTTGAGAATGCCGCGACTTTTGCTTCAATCCTTCACCGGGGCACTGACATCGGGGATCGTGGCGGGGCTTTTTTCGTCCATGGCTGCGGCCGAAAGCCATGACACCGCGGTTCCGGCCTTTCCCTGCCTCAACCCGCCCGCGCTCAGCTCCGACATCCCGTCAGACAGTCCGATCACCGATCAGAACGCGCTGAACTGTTTCGCATGGCAGCAGTTCATCGCGCTCAACTGGACAGCAGCACCCGGCGCAACCACTGCCGCCGCTAACGATCCGGGCACATTTTTCGGACCCCCCGGTGACAACGCGCCGACCGTCTGGGAAACCTATTCCGACATCCACACGATCTTTCGTCCGAACGGTGAAACGCCTCTGCCCTTTGGTCAGCGGCCACCTCTGCCCTCGGCCTGCCAGAGCTATGGCACCAGCGGAACACGCGCGATCACCCGGACCTCGAAGGTCACGGTCGACTTCGACGTGCCCGACGACGCGGCAGAGGCCTTTCCGTTCAACGGCTCACCCAACTGGCTGGCGGACCGGGACGGCAATCAGGTGTTTTTCGAAATCCTTGTGAACCGGGACGAATACGATTTCATCGTCGAAAATCGGCTCTACAACGCACTGACAGGCTACCTCGCAACGGCAAGCGGGCAAAAGGTGGACCTGCCCCGCGGTGTACTCGGCGGCCAGACTGGTTCCATCGAATTCAAGGCCGCATGGCTGACCGTCACAGACCCGAATGACCCCAAATGGGCGCGCTACAAGATGAGCGAGGCGGTGCTCTATGACCCCGCCAACGACACCTGTTCGCAGTCGCCCATTGCATTGATCGGACTGCATATCCTGCACAAGACAACGTCGCAGCCGCAATGGGTCTGGTCCACGTTCGAACATGTCGACAACGCCCCTGATCAGGCCGATGTCGATGCGGGATCTGTCGCGGACACGTTCACGTTCTTCAACCCCTCGTGCACGCCCCAGAAAATCCCGGCGCAATGCGTCGGCAACGCCACCCCCAGCTGCGACAGCACGGTCAAGGCCAACCCGCCACTGACCATGACATCCTGCGCGCCCAATGACAGCCCCGCCTTCTGCGTGACGCCCGAATGTCCCGCAATGCCGGTGCAGATCACCCGCGAACACGCCATTCCGGATGGGCAGGACAACCTTGTCACCGATTTGAACGCAGCCGCGCAGGCAATGATCCGAAAGGCCGCGCCGGACTCCGTCTTTGCCAATTACATGCTGGTCGGCGTGCTCTGGTCCGACAGCCCGGTGGATGAGAACACGGCCACCGTCCCGCCGCCCCATGCGCCGCTGTCAATCTCGGGGATGCGGCCCGCGCCCACCGAACGGCCCGTCGCCAACACCACGATGGAAACCTATGTGCAGAACACCACCTGCATCCAGTGCCACATGAACGCTGAACTGGCGCTGCCTTCGAATGACAGCAGCCTGACGCCTTTTGCATCGGATTACAGCTTTGTCTTTGGCAACGCCAAATCCCCCAGCACAGCCGATTGAGCCAGAGGAGACCCAGATGACACAACCATCCAATCCCGCCCCCGGCCTCTCGCGCCGCAGCTTTCTTGTCACCGCATCTTCGCTGGCGCTTGGCGCGGCTGCGGGCCTTGGGCCGCGTCCAGCCCGCGCCCAGACGCTTGCGAAATTCTCGACGCCTGCGTTCATCACCGACCTCGGCGCAGGCACCGCCGATCAGGCAGCCCTTGATGCGGCATGGAACGTCAACGCCGAAGGCTGGACCCAACAGGCGATCCGGGGCAACCCGTTCACCACGCTGTTCGCCTCCGATCAAAGCTATTACTACAACCCGCTGGAAACCGATCTGACGGGGTCGATCGTGGAAAAGGTCTCGTGGACATCGTTCCCGAACCGGATCATCTTCTACTACCCCGACTTCACCGACGCCGAGCGCTACCAGTTTGCCGATTTCGGCTTTGTCACCACGCGCCCGGTGCCGGAGATCCCGTCAACCTCGGCGGTTTGCGCCAGGGAAACCGGCGGTGAGATTCCACATCCCCCCAACACCAACCAGTTCCAGCCCTATGGCCCGCGCGGCTGGATGGACGAGTATTGCGAAATGGCCGTCACCCGCGACGGCGACCGCACGGATGGCAAGATCACCCGCGTCGATTTCGTCTGCGAAAACCCCGAATACTGGTACACGCTCTGGTCGATCTCGCCCGAAGCGGTGGCGCAGATCTACCGCGACACGCTGGACCGTCCCCAGATCACCGTCGAAGACCTGTATCTGATCGGTGCGGACGGCACGCCGGTGACCGATCCCGCCACCGGGCGACCCGCCTACAATCCGCTCAACACATGGAATGCGGGCCCGCACCGGCTGGCCAACAGTGGCGGCGCGATGCACCTGACCTCGACGCCCAACACGCTCCAGACCGAGATGGGGTTGGCCGGCGCCGCAACCGTGCTGCGCAATCAAGGCAACGCCAACGGGTCCGAGCTGATCTGCTGCGCGCAATACGGCCAGATTTCGCGCAATTCCGATCCGCATATCGGCCAGATTTCAAATCAGATTGTCGGGTTCGGGAGCGGGTTCCGCGTATCGCTGGCCGATCCGATCGGGCTTTATATCCAGATCCCGACCTTTACCAACTACACCCTTCCCGACGATCCGAACCTGCCCGCCGGGGCCAGTGCCGCGGACTGCTGGCAGATCCTGCGCGGTCAGGCCAACCTGCCGGACATGCCGGACAACTACAATTTCGTCCTGCACGCCAAGTTTGAAATTCCGCAGGCGTGGCGCGATGCAGGGGTCAGCTTTGAGGTGGGCGACATCATGATCGACCGGGCGCCGATTGCGTTTGGATCGCAAATCCTGCCGACGATCCAGATCGCGCTTTTCCCGCGGGCCATCGCCGCCGACATGCCACAGGCGCCGCAGCCTTGCGTCGCCAATCTCGACCTGCCCTTTGCCAAGGCGCAGCCGCAGCAGATCATGTATTGGGATCTCTGGCAGGGCTACAACGGCACCGCCGTGCCCAATGCTCGGGGCGTGGCGATGACACTGGCGTCGAACACGATCATCGTGGCCCCGCGCATTGCGGCTGGCAGCACTGCAAAATTCGCGCTCACCGGCAGCGCCTTTGCCGCATTGGGCGCGACCCTGCCAAAAGTGGCGTTCTACGAGGACGGCAGCGACAGCCCCGACCCCGCAATCAGCGTCACGGTCGAAACCCTCAGTGACGTGACCTATGCGGTGCCGGGCAATTCCGAACCGGGGCCGCAACAACTTCTTGAACTCAGCGTGAACGTCGCCACAAATGCCACACCCGGCAACAGAGCCATCTCGGTCGCCAATCCAGGTGACGCGCTGGGGCAGACGGCACCGTTTTTCCTGCGTGTCGAAATCGCGGGATAAAAGCCTGCCCAACCTGTCAGACCGAAAGGAATGCGCAGAATATGAGTGACATTCACAAACTCGCTGATTGGCGGCAGTTTATCTCGGACGAGGATCAAGACCCATTCATCCTGCGTTCCGGCCTTGATCTGTCGCGGCCATGCGGGACCAACACCATCGGACCATCGGACCATCGGAACTCGGGACGGTTTGGCGCGAGCCGGGCTTCGATCCCGCTCAAAGCGCCTTCTGCTATGCCCGGGTCATTGAGATCCCAACACCGCGTTGGACTGCATACAACGCTATGAGGTTCAATCTTGAATTGCCCAGTGATATCCCTCTTACTGTGTAGAAACGCGCCTCCACCTCGCCGATCTGGTACACACCAGAGTAGCCCAGATTGAGACACCTTTACTTATTTCAGTTCACCCAAGGGAGATAAAGTATGGACTTGAGAACGCTGACACTGGCGACGGCATTTTCGCTGGCCGCCAGCGCAGTTTTTGCGCAGCAAACAGAACCGCCGAATATTCTGGTCATCATGGGGGATGACATCGGCTGGTACAACACAAGCGCCTACAACCTGGGTGTGATGGGATACAAAACACCGAACATCGACCGGCTGGCCAAGGAAGGGATGATGTTCACCGATGCCTATGGCCAACAGTCGTGCACGGCGGGGCGGTCCGCGTTCATCACCGGACAATCCCCAAAGCGGACCGGTTTGCTGAAAATCGGTATGCCGGGCGACGCGAGTGGGCTTCAGCCTGAAGACCCGACATTGGCGGCGCTTCTC
>CAYGQZ010000011.1:0-35647 GCA_964352055.1 uncultured Rhodobacterales bacterium | reverse complement strand
GGGCAGGCATGGCGCATATCATTGTTGTGGGCAACGAAAAAGGCGGTGCCGGAAAATCGACGGTTTCGATGCATCTGGCAACGGCCCTGGCGCGAATGGGCCACAAGATCAGCGCATTGGATCTGGATCTGCGTCAACGTACCTTTGGTCGGTATGTCGAAAACCGGGACAGCTTTCTTGCCCAGGCCGATCTGGATTTGCCCAGCCCACGTGTCCATAATTTGCCGGAGATCGATGCCGCAGCCCTCAAACCCGGTGAAAACATCTATGATCACAGGCTTTCGGCGGCCGTTGCCACACTCGAGCCCGACAGTGATTTCATCCTGATCGACTGCCCGGGGTCCCACACAAGACTGAGCCAGGTTGCGCACTCGCTGGCGGATACACTGATCACACCCCTCAATGACAGCTTTATCGATTTCGACCTGCTGGCGCGGATCGACGGCAACGGTGACAAAATCCTGGGCCCGTCTGTCTACTCGGAAATGGTGTGGAATGCGCGGCAATTGCGGGCCCAGGCCGGGTTGAATCCCATTGACTGGATCGTGGTACGCAACCGGATCGGTGCCCAGCGCATGGTCAACAAGGAAAAGATGGAGCGCGCAATCGCCATGCTGTCCAAGCGGATCGGGTTCCGGATCGCGCCCGGGTTTTCCGAGCGGGTGATCTTTCGCGAGTTGTTTCCGCGCGGGCTGACATTGCTTGACCTCAAGGATATCGGCGTCAAGCAGTTGAACATATCCAATGTGGCCGCTCGGCAGGAACTGCGCGATCTGGTGAAGGCTCTGAAATTGCCCAAGGTCGACGTAGACTTTTAGGAACCTTGGTTCAATCGGCGCCTCTCACCGGGGCATTTTGGCCAGATTGCGCAGGATGAGACGCAGTTTTCCGGCATCCTCAGGGTCCAGATCTTCGACCAGAGCGGCGTCATACCTTTGCGCCACATCCGATAAATCTGCATATGCCGATTGCCCTGCCGCAGTCAGAGCCAGATGCTCGACCCGGCGATCATCGGCATCGCGCGTACGGGTCAGAAACCGTCGTTCTTGCAGCTTGGACACAGCGCGGCTGATCTTGGTCTTGTGCAGGCCTGCGCGCGACGCAATGTCGGATGCGGTCAACTGCCCATACATCCCGAGGTGAAACAGGACACGCCATTCATTGCGCAGCATGCCATAACGGTCCTTGTAGACTTGCTGAAATTCAAGGCTCGATGCTTCGGCCGCCTTGTTCAAAAGATAGGGCAAAAACTGCTCAAGATCGAAATCAGACATGACACCGCCGCTTGTTAGTTACAAAATCAACTATTACAGCTGTGCCAAATTCCGCAAGGGAGCTCTGGAAATGAATCGACATACCAAACCCCACAGCATGGTTCAGGCCCCATCTGGTGCCGGAATCACCGATGGCTACATGCCCGGCTTTGGCAATGATTTTGAAACCGAGGCGTTGCCGGGTGCCTTGCCCGATGGCATGAACTCACCGCAGAAATGCAACTATGGGCTTTATGGAGAGCAACTGAGCGGCACAGCCTTTACCGCGCCCAGTCATCAGAACGAGCGGACTTGGTGTTACCGCATCCGGCCTTCCGTGAAACACGCGCACCGCTATGCACGCATTGATCTGCCCTATTGGAAATCCGCTCCGCATATTCCCGAGGATGTCACCAGCCTGGGGCAGTACCGTTGGGATCCCCTGCCCCATACCGATGCGCCTCTGACTTGGCTGACGGGGATGCGGACGATGACGACGGCAGGCGATGTGAACACCCAAGTCGGCATGGCCACCCACATCTACCTCGTCACGGAATCGATGACCGACAGCTATTTCTATTCCGCTGACAGCGAGTTGCTGGTGGTGCCGCAGGAAGGGCGTCTGCGGTTTTGCACCGAGCTTGGGATCATCGATCTGGAGCCGAAGGAGATCGCAATTCTGCCACGCGGCCTTCTGTACCGGGTCGAAGTGTTGGAAGGCCCCGCACGCGGCTTTGTCTGTGAAAACTATGGCCAGAAGTTCGAGTTGCCCGGGCGCGGCCCGATCGGGGCCAACTGCATGGCCAACCGCCGCGACTTCAAAACTCCCGTGGCCGCGTTCGAAGATGTCGAACGGCCCTCGACCGTGACCATCAAATGGTGCGGCCAGTTTCATGAGACCAATATCGGTCATAGTCCGCTGGACGTTGTGGCCTGGCACGGCAACTACGCGCCCGTGAAATACGATCTGGGCACCTATTGCCCGGTCGGTGCGATCCTCTTTGATCACCCCGACCCGTCGATATTTACGGTTCTGACGGCGGCGTCTGGTGTTCCGGGTACGGCAAACATCGATTTCGTGCTCTTTCGCGAACGCTGGATGGTCGCCGAAGACACGTTCCGCCCGCCGTGGTATCACAAGAACATCATGTCGGAACTGATGGGGAACATTTATGGCCAGTATGACGCCAAACCCAAAGGGTTTGTTCCCGGCGGTATGAGCCTGCACAACATGATGCTGCCGCACGGCCCTGACAACACTGCGTTTGAGGCCGCCAGCAATGCCAAGCTCAAAGCGGAAAAGCTCGACAACACGATGTCCTTCATGTTCGAGACGCGTTTCCCGCAGCACCTGACCAAATTCGCGGCCCAAGAGGCACCGCTGCAGGACGACTACATCGATTGCTGGTCGGGCATCGAAAAGAAATTCGACGGAACACCGGGTCGGAAATGATCAGCTTTCTGACCTCCATCTCGTGGTTCGGCTGGGTGCTGATTGTGCTCTTTGGGCTGACGCTCTGGCAGCTGCCAAACATTCTGCGCGAGATATTCAAGGGCAATACCGGTGCGGCTGGACACCGGGTTCAACCGGGCGAAGACCCGCCGCATCTGGGCCCAGGCGCGCACATGTACGCCAACCCGCCAAACACGCACGCTCCATCCGAAACGGATCCCGGATGAAGCTGTATTCCTACTGGCGATCCACCACATCCTACCGGGTGCGCGCGGCCTTGAACCTCAAGAGTTTGCCGTATGAAACGGTGCCTGTGGATCTGGTGGCAGGGGCGCAGCGCAGCCCTGACTACGCCACCATCAATCCCGGACGCGGCGTCCCCGCATTGGTGCTGGACGATGGCACAGTGCTGACACAGTCCCTGGCCATCATGGATTATCTCGATGCTGTGGCCGAACCCCGATTGTTGCCCGACGATCCCGTGCAGCGGGCGCATGTCATGGCCTGTGCCCACACCGTCGCGCTCGACATCCATCCGGTCAACAACCTGCGGGTTGCGCAACACGTGCAAAAGACCCACGATGCCACGCCTGACCAGACCAAAGACTGGATGCAACACTGGATGACCGAAGGGTTCAATGCAGCCGAGGCTCTGGTCTCTCCGGACACCGCCTTTGCGTTCGGGCAAACCCCGGACCTCGCGGACCTCTGCATCGTTGCGCAAATCTACAATGCCCACCGCTGGGGCCTTGATATGGGACCCTACCCAAGGCTCTCACGGATCGAAGCGGCCTGCCTTGCGCATCCGGCCATCGATGCCGCCCGCCCTGAACACCAACCCGACGCGCCCCAAACCTGAAAGACGCCGCATGACACTGATGAAAAGCTGGGTGGAAAGCGCAAACAGCGCCGACACCGACTTCCCCCTCAACAACCTGCCCTACGGCGTGTTTTCGACCGCCACGCGCGATGCCCGCTGCGGCGTCGCCATCGGGGACATGATCCTCGATATGCAGGCCGCCGAAGAACAAGGGATCATTGATCTGACTGATGACCCGCTGTTCGACGTCCCCTTCTGGAACGAAGTGATGGAGGAAGGACCCGCCATCTGGGCCGCATTGCGCAACCGGTTGACGGGCCTGCTGGCGGCAGACAGCGGTGATCGGGCCCTGATCGCGCCACTGCTCGTCGCACAATCCGACGCCGAGATGCACATGCCTCTGGTGGTCTCAGAATTCACCGATTTTTACGCAGGGCGGCACCATGCGACCAATGTGGGCACAATGTTTCGCGGCGCAGAAAACGCACTGCCACCCAATTGGCTGCACATCCCGATCGGCTACAACGGTCGCGCGTCTTCGGTGGTGGTGTCAGGCACTGACATCCGCCGCCCATGGGGCCAGTTGAAATCCGCCGACCATGACTTGCCCGCCTTCCTGCCCTGTCGCCGTTTCGATCTGGAGCTTGAGATGGGCGCCATTGTCGGCATGAGCTCGGACGGTCCGATTTCCGTCGACGAGGCGGATGGGGCGATCTTTGGCTACGTCCTGCTAAACGACTGGTCGGCACGCGATATTCAGGCGTGGGAGTATCAACCGCTCGGACCCTTTCAGGCCAAGGCAACGGCCACATCGATCAGCCCTTGGATCGTGACCAAGGCCGCGCTCGAACCCTTCCGGACCTCAACGCCTGAACGGGAATTCGAACTGCTGGATCACCTCAAGGACACCGGGCCAATGCTCTATGACATCGACCTCGCAGTCACACTTGCCCCCGAAGGCAAACCCGGGACAACCATTGCCCGGACGAACTACAGGGAAATGTATTACTCGGCGGCCCAGCAACTGGCGCACCACGCGACGTCCGGGTGCCCGATGAACGTCGGTGACCTGCTGGGGTCCGGCACCATCTCAGGGCCGACAAAACCCGAAAGAGGCAGCCTCCTGGAACTCAGTTGGGGCGGCAAGGACCCTCTGACGCTGGACACGGGCGACACACGCACCTTCCTCGAAGATGGCGACACGCTCACCCTCCACGGTGCGGCCAAAGGCAACGGATTCAAAATCGGATTTGGCACCTGCAGCGGTAAAATCCTGCCCGCGCTCAAGGACCCATACGCACGATGATCCAGCTTCATCTTGCCAGATAAACTCCGGGGTCTGGGGCAGCGCCCCAGCCGACAGCAAACAACACTGACGCTCAACAACTGACGCTCAACAAAGGAACCAAACATGGCCAAAGCCTTCGCTTCCCAAGGGGACATGACCGAAAAGAAGATCACGTTCGAGGAAGTGGGCAAAGACCTCTGGGCCTTCACCGCCGAAGGTGACCCCAATTCAGGCGTCATCATTGGCGACGACAGCGTGATGATCGTCGAAGCGCAGGCAACGCCCCGGCTTGCCAACAAGGTGATCGAAAAAGTCCGCGAGGTCACTGACAAACCCATCACGCACGTGGCGCTCACCCACTATCACGCCGTTCGGGTGCTGGGGGCCTCTGCGTTTGGCGCGCAACAAATCATCATGTCCGACATGGCCCGCGGCATGGTGGCCGAACGCGGACAGGAAGATTGGGACAGCGAATTCCAGCGTTTTCCCCGCCTCTTCGAGGGGTTCGAATCCATTCCCGGTCTCACCTGGCCCACAACAACCTTCACCGACAAGATGACCGTGTTCCTCGGAAACCGCCGGATCAACCTGATGCATCTGGGCCGCGCGCACACAGCGGGCGATATCGTGATCCACGTGCCCGACGAAAACGTCATGTTCACCGGAGATATCGTTGAATACCACTCCGCCTGCTATTGTGGTGACGGGCATTTTGCCGACTGGAGCACAACACTCGACGCCATCAAGGCGTACAGCGTCGACGCCATCGCACCCGGACGCGGTGACGCATTGGTGGGCCCCAAAATGGTCAACACAGCCATCGAAAACACCCGCGACTTCGTCAACAGCACCTACGCACCAGCCGCTCGGGTCGCGGCGCGCAATGGCACGCTCAAGGATGCATGGGACGCCGTGCGCGCAGAATGCGACCCCAAGTTCAGCGACTACGCCATCTATGAGCATTGTCTGCCTTTCAACGTGGCACGCGCCTACGACGAGGCGCGCGGGATCGCCCACCCACGTATCTGGACCGACAAACGCGACATCGAAATGTGGGAGGCATTGCAAGGATGAGCCTGCAAACAGAAATCGAAGCATTGATTGCGACTTATCTAACAGCCTGGAACGCCCGCGATTTCGAAGGCATGGCGGCTCTTTTCTCCGAGCCAGCCACCTACATCGTCCCGGGCGGCGCCCTTTCCCTTCCCGACCGAAGCGCTTTGATTTCCAAACTCAAGGAGCAGTTTGCCGCCATGGAGGCCGACGGGTTTGATCATACCGAGATTGCGTCGGTTTCTGCCCGTCAATGCAATGACACAACGGCGATTGTGGATTTAAGGAACGTCGCCCGCTTGCGCGCGGACGGATCAGTTTTGGAAATCATCGACGCAGTCTATGTCTGTGTCCTGCAAGACGGCGCATGGCGCCTCAGCGTCGCGATCGGATGCTGGCCCGACTGGCGCGACCGCTAGGGAACCGTTCGCGATGACCAACAAATTCGGCCCCACATCCGCTGACCTCAAGTTCCGCCTCGTCTTTTCCGTTGTCGGACTGGCTTTGACCCTTGGGGCCCTGCTCTATCGCGGCCTGCCAACAGGTCCGGGCGGATGGGAGGCCATCGGCATAGCGACACTCTTCTTTGGCGGCACCTTTATCTGGACCCTCATCAAACTGATCCGAAAGGACCATCCGGATGGCTTATGATTACGCACCCTTCCCCTATATCGCGCCCCCCGGCCTGACAGCCCCCGAGGCGCGGCACCCGGTCGCGATCGTTGGCGCGGGTCCCATCGGCCTTGCCATGGCCGTAGACTTGGCGCAGCACGGCATCAAATCCGTTGTGCTCGACGACAACAACGTCGTCTCGGTCGGCTCACGCGCGATTTGCTGGGCCAAACGGACGCTCGAGATCTTTGACCGGCTGGGTGTCGGTGAAAGGTTGCTCGAAAAGGGCGTCACATGGAAAGTCGGACGTCTGTTTCACGGCAAAAACGAAGTCTACAGGTTCGATCTGCTCCCCGAGGACGGACACAAATATCCCGCATTCATCAACCTGCAACAATACTACGTTGAACAATACCTGATCGAACGCGCCCTGGAATTGTCCGAATTCATAGATTTGCGGTTTCTCAACAAGGTCACGGAGCACACAGACCACGGTGATCATGTCAGCCTCGGCATTGAAACGCCTGACGGCCCATACGCTCTGGAGGTCGAGTACTACATCGCCGCCGAAGGCGCAGGGTCGCCCACGCGCAAGCGCATGAACCTGCCCTTCGAAGGGCAGACCTTCGAAGAGCATTTCCTCATCATCGATGTGGAACTGCCCCAGTCGCCCTTCGCCACAGACGATCCCGAACGCTGGTTCTGGTTCGCCCCGCCTTTCCACCCGGGACAGTCCGCGCTGCTGCACAAACAGCCCGACAACATCTACCGGATCGATCTGCAACTGGGCCCGGATACCGACCCCAACACCGAAGCGACCGAGGAAAAGGTGATCCCCCGGATCAAGGAAATCATCGGGGATATGGACTTCAGGCTCGACTGGATGAGCGTTTACAAATTCCGATGCGCCAGGCTCGATCGCTTCGTGCACGGGCGGGTTCTGTTTGTCGGCGACAGCGCCCATGTGGTCAGCCCCTTTGGCGCGCGCGGGGGCAATGGCGGTATCCAGGATGTGGACAATCTGGGCTGGAAATTGGCGGCTATGCTGAACGGTGCACCGGACACGCTCCTGAACACCTATGACGAAGAACGCACCCACGGCTCTGCCGAAAACATCCTGAATTCGTCACGGGCCACCAATTTCATGACCCCGAAGTCCAAGATTGAAACGCTGTTTCGCAACGAAACATTGGCGCTGGCGGAAAAGCACCCCTTTGCGCGCAAACTGATCAATTCTGGCCGACTGTCACAGCCCTGCAGCCTTGCCGGCATGACGTTGCAAACGGGAGATCACCCGATGGTCGGACAATGCCTGACAGACCTGCCCATGAACCAGGGCTGGCTGATCGAGCACATCCAGGGGGAATTCACGCTCCTGACCCTGGACAACGCTGCCTGGCCGCAGACCGACGGCGTCCGGATCGTGCGATTGCCCGACACACAACAAGCCGCAACCCGCTACGGCACCAAAGGCGCGTTCCTGGTCCGGCCCGATGGCCACATCTGCGCCCATTTCGACATCCCGGATGCCAAGGCGATGTCCACAGCACTGGCCCGCGCCCGAGGACGACCCACATGAAGCTGGAGGATAACTTCGGTGTCAACGGCGACGCCCTTTACGCCAAACTCATGGACGTTCACGACGGCCTGAGTCTGGAACAGTCCCATGCACTCAATGCACGTCTGATCCTCATACTGATGAACGAAATCGGTGACCCGGAAAGACTTACGGCACTCTTGAAAGAAGCCCGCAATACTTCTCCTGGCTGAAAATATCCCCGCCGGAGGCAAAACGCGACTGCCGGAGGCAGGCGCAAAACATCGTGCGGCGCGCCAGCGCCTCTGTTCAAGATCAGACCCAATCACACCGCTTTGCCAATCAGCAACCCAGTCGGCAAAAGCCGGACATGCACAACAAAAACAGAGACGATGGGCGGTTTTTAACCGATAAACGACGCTTTATTACAAAAAGTGTTCGCCATAATAATTTAAGTCTGGGACCTGACCCCAAAGATGGGTTGACGCCACGCGCCCGATCGTTTGAAATCCGGGCGCTCCCCGAGAAAGGGTGGCAAAAACGCAGGTCAACTGCAACACCGATAGGCAGGGCTCGAACCATGCCCAATCAGAGCGCGGACAAAAATCCGCGACGCCAACAGAGAGGAAGAACATGACCTTTTTAACCCGTACCGGCACGCCGCTGCCGAAATCCATCGTGGATTCCGCGGCACATGCCGGCAAGGACGATGTCAGCCGCCGCGAGTTTCTGGCACTCGCCAGCGCGTTTGGCGCGACAACCGCAACCGCTTACGGTATGCTTGGTATGGCAGCGCCGGCACAAGCGGCATCTCACGCCAAGGCTGGCGGAACTGTACGCATTCAGCAGGAAGTGCGCGCCCTCAAAGATCCGCGCACCTATGACTGGTCACAGATTGCAAACGTGTCGCGCGGATGGCTGGAATACCTCGTGCACTACGAGAACGATGGCACATTCACACCCAGACTGCTGGAAAGCTGGGAAATCAATGACGACGCGACCGTCTATACCCTGAACGTCCGCCAGGGCGTGAAATGGAACAACGGTGATGATTTCACCGCCGAGGACGTGGCCCGCAATATTGCCATGTGGTGCGACAAGGATGTCGAAGGTAACTCGATGGCGGGCCGCTTCGCCACGCTGATCGACCCGAACACCAACAAGGCCCTCGATGGCGGCATCGAAGTCGTCGACAGCCACACCGTCAAACTGAACCTGCCCGCATCGGACATTTCATTGATCCCGGGCATGTCCGACTATCCGGCTGCCATCGTTCACAGCTCGCACGTGACCGAATCCATGCTGGACAACCCGATCGGAACTGGGCCCTACCTCCCGGAATCGCTCGAGGTTGGCGTCAAGGCCGTTTTGGTCAAGAACACCGATCACACCTGGTGGAACGAAGGCAATGGCGCGTTCGTGGACCGCGTCGAATACATCGACTACGGCACAGATCCATCTGCATTCGTTTCTGCGGCCGAAGCCGAAGAAATCGACATGACCTACTCGATCGAGGGGGAATTCATCGACATCTTCGACACCCTGGATGGCTGGGTCAACAATGAAATCGTGACAGCCGCCACCATCGTGATCCGTCCCAACCAGTTGGCGGAAGTCGATGGGATGAAACCCTATGCTGACGCCCGCGTGCGGCAGGCCATCACCATGGCAGTCGACAATTCGGTGCTTCTGGAACTGGGTTATGCTGGTCGTGGCATGCCGGCCGAGAACCACCATGTCGGGCCAATGCACCCTGAATATGCCGAATTGCCGGAACGCAAGGTCGACCCGGTGGCCGCCAAGGCGCTGATGGAAGAAGCAGGCATGCTGGATTTCGAGCACGAGCTCTTCTCCATCGATGATGCGTGGCGCAAGGACACCACGGACGCCGTCGCTGCGCAGTTGCGCGACGCAGGGTTCAAGGTGAAACGGACGATCCTGCCCGGCTCAACATTCTGGAACGACTGGGTCAAATATCCGTTCAGCTCGACCAACTGGAACCACCGCCCTCTTGGCGTTCAGATCTGGGCCCTCGCCTACCGCTCGGGCGAAGCATGGAACGAGTTTGGCTATGCCAACCCGGAATTCGATGCAATCCTGGAGAAGGCGTTGGCAACCGCAGATCTGGAAGCGCGCCGGGCCCTGATGGCCGAAGGTCAGGCGATGATCCAGAACGATGGCGTGACAATCCAGCCATACTGGCGTTCGCTCTTCAACCACACGCGCGAAGGCCTCGAAGGCGGCGCGCACCACATCTCCTTCGAAGTGCGCCCGGAACAGCTGCACTGGACCTGAAGGTAGGTCAAACAAGAAAGAAGGGCCGCCGCCAAGCGGCCCTTTTTTATGAGGATAGCGTGCAATGGAAACCGTACTGACCGCAGCGCAAACACTTGGAACCGGGCTGATCGGAACCTGGCTGGCCCTCGGCGTTCGCGACAACATCCTTTACCCGACGGTCAACGAAACATACACAGCCGCCGTCCTTGAAATGGCGCGGATGAAAGATGAATACCCCGATGAATACGCCCAAATCGCACACCGTGCGATCACCAACAGGGGCCTGCAGAAATGGGCGTTCCGCGTTGTTTTGCTAGCGGAACTGCTGACAACACTGGTGCTTTTTGCCGGGGTCGCCGCATTGTTGATTGCACTTCTGGGTGCAGGGTCCATTGCGACCGGGCGCAGCATCGCCATGATCGGCGCGATGATGTTCACGACCATCTGGGCGGGCTTTTTGATCGCGGGGAATCACTTCTGCTACTGGTTCTGCCATGAGGGCGCACAGAACACGCACTACCAGATGACACTTTGGGGCCTCGGCACCATGATCCTGATCGGATTGGACGGCGCCTGAGGGCTTGACCCCAAGGGACGGTGGGCGGGGCGTCTTTGCCGCGCAAGCGGTCAAAGAGCGTCCGACCAGCGGACTCGCCTAAAGCAGGTCGATCTTGCAGGCTGGAAAGTGCAACTGTGACACTGCTGCGTCCGGATCTGCCCGGATATCGGCCGCCATATAGCTGTGCAGACGTTCAACCAAAGCCTCACCGTCCAACGGGACACGGGGTTGATTGGAAAAACGGACTTCTTCGAGGATCAGGTCCTCGATCAGCGGATCAATCACTGCGCCGCTACCGCCGGGATAGCGATAATAGCCCCAGCTCACTTTCTTGCCCAAACGACCTTCCGCGATCATACGCGGCAATATGGGCGTCCGTATCGCGCCCTCTCCGGCGGCCAGTACGAGATCCAGGCCCACAAGGTCCTGGGCCTCGCATGGGCCCATGGCATAGCCCCACGCGACAAGGGCCTCATCAAGCTCCCACGGATTTGTATGATCCATCAAGAGTTGCTCACAAAACCCCCAGAACCGGCGTTGAAGCGGGGCGATCACCGATCTCACCTCGGACCAATGCTGTCCAGAAATCTGTGTTTGGCAATCACGGCAAGCAAGTCGTTGACCGATGTCTGAACGGGTTTGGAGGCTGTATCCACCTGCGCCAGAGCTTGCGTGTACTGCGGCGCACGGGACGTCAGAAAGTGCTTGAGCTGATCCATCGCCTCAGGGTTCCCATCCATCGGGCGCAAATCGCCCTGGGCGCGAACGCGGGCCATGTGCTCTGCCGCACTTGTGCGTATCCAGACTGTATGAAAGCGGGACAGGACCTTTGTATAGGTGGCGGGTGCTTCCACAATGCCACCGGAAACGGCCAGGATCAGCTTGTCATAGGTCTGCAACACACGCGCCACAGCCTCTGCTTCCAGCGTCCGAAACCCGTCCGAACCATAGAGAGCCATGATTTCGTCCAGAGGCATTTCGACGGCGCGCTCGATCTCCGCGTTCAACTCAACAAATGGAACTTTCAGCTTTTCAGCCGCCGCCTGCCCCAAGGTGGATTTGCCCGCACCGCGCAACCCGATGAGACAAATCCGCTGCGCCCGCTGCGCCATCGGATGTTCCGGTGCCAGCAATGCGCGCACGCGGCCCTGAACGGGCGCAGGTGCCGTTCGGTACAGGGCCGCGACCCGTGCCACATCATCTTCCATAGGCCCTGCATCGCTCAGCAGGTCCTCGATCTTGAGGTTCAACGCTGCCGCCACCCGGCTCAGAAGCATAACCGAAATGTTTCCCTCGCCTGCCTCCAGTTGTGCCAGATATCGGGGCGACACGCCCGATCGTTCCGACAACAGCCGACGTGGAAGGCCTTGGGACGTACGCGCAGCACGCACGCGTTTAGCCAGCCGCTCAATGAGAGACTCCGCCGGCTCGGGGATTGGTCGAGTTAAAGTCATGCGCACAGTATTCTATAGGTACGGTGGAAGTAGCGCGCGCGCGCTCGTCTTCAACAGATTTTTCATCTTAACTGACGCGCGATGATCTCACGCAATTCAGGTGGCGCAGGCTGGCTCTTGAACTGGTCCGCAATCATGAACACGCAGGTAAATCGGCCCTCAAAACACACAGTCCCATCCTGACGGCCCACAACCGAGAAGGTTACCGATTTCTCGCCCAGCCGGGTCGGCCAGACCTCGCATATCAGGCGATGGCGCGGCGTGACCGGATGCCGGAAATCCATGTTCAGATTGACAAACGGGGTGCCAATGTTCCGGTCCATTTCAAGTTGATACCAGCCATCACCGCCCAGATGCGCTTCCCACCAGGCGTTGATCGCATCCAGGGCGAACCACGGCAACCGACCGGTATAGGCGATGCGTGCGGGGTCACAATCCCCCCAGGTGACACGGATTTCATGTACGAAAGGCGTGGCCGACACCTAATATGTCTCCACATGATACCGGCCCTCATCGCGCATCACGTCACGCAATACGGACCAGGGTTGCCCCACGCTTTCGGCAATGCTGGCAAGCGCCTTTTCAACGCCCTCTTCCATCTCTTTGAGTCCACATACGTAGATATGGGAAGCACGATCGCGCAAAATGTCTGCAACGGCATCCGCTTCGGCCAGCATGCGATCCTGCACGTACTCCCTGGGCTGACCCGGCAAGCGGCTAAAGACCAGATGCTTTCGCAAGACGCTGTCGGGGACCTTCTTGAGCGGGCCGAAATACGGCAGGCTTTCGGGCGTCCGCGCCCCGAAAAACATGGTCATTCCAGTCATGTCTCCGCCGCCTGCCCTTTGGCGCTGCATTGTAAAGGCGCGCATCGGAGCGGATCCTGTGCCCGTACAGATCATCAAGATCCGCGCATCCGGGTCGTTGGGCATCAGGAAGGTGGCACCAAAAGGACCAGTGACTTGCACATCGGCGCCTTTTTCCAGATCACACAGGAAGTTCGATGCAATACCCTGCCCCTCCCGTTTCACGGTCAGCGAAATATTGTGATAGCCGGGCCGCTCACCGTCGCGGGGCGATGATACGGAGTACAGCCGCGGCAGATGCGCGTCACCCCCGCTATCGGTACCGGGCGGTATGATCCCGATCGATTGCCCCTCCAGGACCGGAAACGGCAGGCCGTTGGTCTCAAGGATAATGTGGCGCACATCATGGTCCGGATCGTCTGTCAGAGGATAGTTGCCTTGCACCGTCAGAGTCGCAGGTTTGCCGAGGTTATAAAGATTGATGACTGGCTTGGCTGCTGACGCGGGTGGCTTTGACTTGCCGCCCGCACCGGCATGGGCCTCTGCCAGCAAGCGGGCGATCGCCTCATCCACTTCGCCTTCTTCCGGCGATGCCGTTTCAAGCTCTGCCTGTTCCGGCAACTCCTCCCATTCATACTGTTCTTCGAGGCTGTAAGGCGTGTTCACAACACGCCACTCGTCGATGGAACCCGTTGGGCAAACGGGGATGCAATCCATGCAGTGGTTACAGATATCTGGATCGACCACGACGTTATTGTCATCGTGCTGGATTGCCCCGATCGGGCAGGTCATTTCACAGGTATAGCACCGGATACAAATTTCGGGATCAATGAGGTGCTGCTTGAGCGGCGCGTTCATCCGCCCCGCCCTTTTGCGATGATTTTTGGCACCACAAGGGTATCGATCAAGGCCTGGCACAGCCCCTCACAGCCCTCGCATCCAATACAAGGACTTGAAAAGTTGTTCAACTCCTGCGCCAATTCTCGCAGGCGTGGGGCATGTCCAATCTTACGCGATGTCGTCATTCAAATCTCCGTTTGTCTCAGGCTTGGCGCACCAGGGTGCGCCTTACGGGGGGTGCGGATACGCATAGCCTTGTGTTCATAACTCACGCTTTCGACGTTCATGCCATATGCAGTTGCACATACTCAAAATCACCCGGCTTGTTGTCGATGCCAACTTTGGGAGCTGCGATCCAACTGGCATATTTCCCGGGTTCAAAGCACGGTTTCATCAAGGATTGAATAAAGTCTCCGTCTTCTTTGGTGGGCAGCCAGTTGTGCTTGCGTGCCGCCCAATCCTCTGCGGAAATGATCTGGCCTTCGGGATCCACTGCAACCGATGAAAACACGCCAATCTGACGGTGAAATCCTTCATGTGGCAGCTTGAGTACAAATTCGATCCCCGACCTGGCAATCAGCTTGTTCCAACGCCCCACCCCACCCGATGCATCACGCACATAATCATCCCGTAAACGCATATTGATGGCCGTCAATGCAGGGACATCTTCGGTCAGGATCTGACCGTCCTTGATACTCGTCACGGCGTAGGTGTCATTTTGCAGTTTATGATCGTCATCAATCCGCTGCTCCATATACCTGCCTTTGATTCCGGAGTTGAACGCGTTGGCGGCATTGGTCGACACTTCCTGCCCGAACAAGTCCAATGACAGTGTATAATGCAGGTTCAGCTTTTTCTGGATTGTGGGCAGATCGATGACTCCCAAATCCCGTATCTTGTTCACATCATAGGGGTCCGTGATCCCGTTGGCATTCATCGCATCCAGTGTCGCCTGAATGGTGCGCCCCACGCCGGTTTCCCCCACAAACATATGGTGCGCTTCTTCCGTCAGCATAAAACGGCAGGTGCGCGACAACGGATCAAAACCTGACTGCGCGAGGCTTTCGAGCTGCATCTTGCCATCGCGGTCGGTGAAATAAGTGAACATGAAGAACGACAGCCAATCCGGCGTCTCCTCGTTGAACGCACCCAGCATGCGCGGCGCTTCTGCGCTGCCCGAGGACCGCACCAGCATATCGTCAGCCTCCTCCCGGCCGTCCTTGCCAAAATACTTTTGCAGCAGGTAGACCATCGCCCAAAGGTGTCGGCCTTCTTCCACGTTCACCTGAAAAAGGTTCCGCATATCGTAGAGGCTGGGCGCGGTCAGGCCGAGAAACCGTTGCTGTTCGACCGAACCAGGCTCGGTATCACCCTGAATGACGATTAGACGCTTGAGCATATTGCGGTATTCGCCCGGCACCTCCTGCCATGCGGGCTCGCCGAAGTGCTCGCCCATGGGGATTTTCCGGTCTTCAACTGCGGGCGCCAGCAGAACGCCCCAGCGATATTCAGGCATCCTGACATAGTCGAATTTGGCCCAGCCTTTGGGGTCCACGCTCACTGCCGTGCGCAGATAGACCATGCTGTCCTGAAAATTCTGCGGGATCAGGTCATTCCACCAGTTGATGTACCCCGGATGCCACTTCTCCAAGGCTTTCAGAACCTTGCGGTCTTCGCTCAGGCCAACGTTGTTTGGAATTTGCGTGTCATAACTGACGTTTATCAGATCAAGCATTCCGGTTTCTCCTCAAAGATCGGCGGGGCAGGCACCGCCTTACACGTCCAGGCTCCGGGGCGTCCCGTAAGGCGGAGGCATCCTCCGCCCCCAATGGTCAAACCCGCTCCATATTGTAATTTCCGCGCACACCGGTCCCATACCGTTGCAACGCCCCTTCCGCGCCGACGGCGTTCGGGCGATTGAAGATCCAGTTTTGCCATGCAGTGAGCCGGCCAAAAATGCGGGTCTCCATTGTTTCGGGCCCGACAAAGCGCAAATTGGCCTCCATCCCTGTCATGGCATCGGGGCTAAAGCTGGCGCGTTCCTCCATGAAGATGCGGATTTCATCCTCCCAATCGATGTCATCGAGGATCATCGTGACCAGCCCCAAAGCGTCCGCGCCGTCCGCTTCTAACGGCTCACCCACATGTGCATGCGCCGCCGAAACCGCGTCGGGCGTGCCATAGAACCGGTTTTGCAATCGGGTAAGGTCATTGCCCATCGGGAACACACCAAAGTTGGCCGCCGTGAGCGTTACCGTTGCGACTGGGCGATTGTCGCCTTCGAACTCGTCTTCCATCATGTAAGTGCGATCAACCGAGAACAGGGTTTCGGCCAACACACCTGCAAAACAACTGCCATGCTCGACCAGCGCAACCATGGAGCGCGAAGTGACATCGATGCGTTTCAGCACACGTTTCCAGTATTTCAAAACCTCATTGGCCAGCCAGTGATCTGCACCCGACATCAACACGGCCTCATGCGCGGCCAGTTTGAGCGGATCACCTTGAGACTGAAAGACTAGCAGACCAAGGTCGGCCTCATTCAGGCGCAGATGCAGGATTGCGTCATCAAGCTCTCGGGCAAGTCGCAGCAAATAGGCCTGATCCCCCTCGGCTTCAAACGCTGCCATATCCGCCGGGGCATCTGTTTCAGGTCCGCTGATCATCACAGTTGCGCGGCGCGCGTCACGGTCCGCTTGCACCTCAACCAGCGAATAACGTACGGATCCGTCTGCGGTGATATCCTTGTTCAATGTCCCAAGTTTGATGCCCTTTGCGACGTCGGGCTTGCCCGAAGACGCCGCAAACTCCTGCGCGCGAGCCTGAACCGTTTCATCGAACGTTGAATTGGCAATCGCCTCATCCACAAGGTTCCACTGTACGGCGCGCTTGCCTTTGACGCCCTCTTCGGTCGAGCAGAAGACGTCGGCAAGATCCCTGCGCACCTTGCGCTTGTCCGTCACCCGGGTCAGCCCGCCCGTACCCGGCAGTACGGCAAGCAATGGCACCTCGGGCAATGCAACGGACGAAGATGAATCATCGGTCAGCATGATATGATTGCAGGCCAGCGCCAACTCATACCCGCCGCCTGCACAGGCCCCTTTGATGGCGGCGATGTATTTCTGGCCACTGTCCTTTTCGGCCGCCTCGAACGTATTGCGCGTCTCGTTCGTGAACTTGCAAAAATTTACTTTGTGGGCATGGGATGCACCACCGAGCATGCGAATGTTTGCCCCTGCGCAAAACACCTTGTCCTTGGTCGACCGCATGACAACGACCTTCACTTCCGGATGCTCAAATCGCATGCGCTGCACCACATCCGCGAGCTCGATGTCCACGCCCAGATCATAGGAGTTCAGCTTGAGTTGATAGCCCTCGAACAACCCACCGTCCTCGTCCACGTCCATGTACAGGTTGGCGATGGGCCCATCGTAGTCGACCCGCCAATGGCGGTATTTCGCAGGATCGGTCTGAAAATCGATGATCTTGGTCATACGGTCTCCTCTCAGGCGCGCCAGCCTGAACTTGCACTATCTTACAAGATTACACGCTACGCACGCATCGCACAGATCGATTTTCAGCCAATTTTTGCATTTTACTGCGTATCCCCCTGTCGTGATGCGAGGCGCCGCGCCTCCGCACGCAAGGCATCCACCGATTGCCCAAGGATGTTTTCACGGCCCGCGCAAGACGCGAGGTGGGCGCAGACAATGTCACACAATCGCATCGCAGCTTTGGGTCGCCCCATTTTCACCTTCAACTGCGCATTTGCCAGTTGAATGACAGCTTGCAGATAGCTGCGCACGGGTCCGTCCTCTGCTGCCATCCACAAGGTCTCCAAGACCTCATGGCACTCCCAAAAATAGCCCTGTGCGCGATAGTCCTGGGCCGCGCGCCACGCGAGGCTGTCGCGCATGGCCGTTTCGGACATGCCTTTGCCGATGCCCGCCTTCAAATGATCAAACGCGTTCTCGGGGTGGCGTTGCGTCACGCCGGGAACGTACGCATGCGACGGGCGGATGACTTCGGTCAAGGCACGTTCGCAATTTGGACGTGCGAATCCTCCAGCCGCTTCAAACGGGCGCAGAATTCGACAATGGCCGCTGTCACGGGTTCAACCGCCTCCTGATGCGGAGCATGCCCCACACCCGGCAGGTCAAGACGTTCAAACGGGGCATATATGCGCTGCGCGATCTCATCGATCTGCGCCATCGTGCCATAGGCGTCTTCGGTACCCTGGATGGCGAGCGCCGGAACGCGCCAGTGGTCAATGCAGTCTGCCACATTCCAATTCGCATTGCCGGGATCATCCCACGCATCATGCCACCCGTAAAAGGCAATGTCTGGCGCATCGTGGTGCCGGGCCAGGCGTTCTTTCAGACCTTGTTGCTCATAGGCGCGCCGGGCGTCGCGAATGGCCTGCAACCCGACCGGTTCGGCAAAGAAATGTGGTGCCATCAGGATCAAACCGCGCACCCGCATGTCAGACACGGACCCCGCGTAAATGGCAGCAATCGTGGCACCATCCGAATGTCCCAACAGCACCGCAGACCGAATGCCTGCCGCGTCTAGAACCGGCCCCAAAACGTTTTCGGCTTCGCGAGTCTGATAATCCAGAGGGCGCGGCAGGTCGACGGGCCCCGACCGGCCATATCCCGCCCGCGAATAGGCCAGGACGCCATATCCCGTCGCCTCTGCCAATTGCGATGGCCAGTCCCGCCACAGCCCGACAGACCCCAACCCCTCATGCAGCATGACCAGAGTGGGCGCATCCTTGGGCTGCGGCCCCCAACACGCATATTCGAGGCGTTGACCGGCAACACCCAACTCACCAGAAGACCATTCCATCACACCCCCTCACGTAGCCTGAAACGCTGGATCTTGCCTGTTGCCGTTTTGGGCAGACTCTCCACACATTCGATCCACCGGGGGTATTTCCACTTGCCGATCCGGTCTTTGACATGCTCCCGCAACAACTCCTCCAGATGCTCTGGCCGCGCGCCCTGCACGACCACGAAAGCTTTGGGCTTTTCCAGCCCGTCATCATCCCGCGCGGCCACAACCGCGCATTCCAAAACCGCTGCATGGCTGCTTATGGCTTGCTCCACCTCAAAGGGGCTGACCCAGATGCCAGAGACTTTGAACATGTCGTCTGTGCGCCCGCAGTATATAAACCGCCCATCCTTGCGTTTTTCGTATTTGTCGCCGGTTCGGGTCCAGACACCCTCGAATGTTTCGCGCGACTTCTGCCGTTTGTTCCAGTAGCCATTCGCCGCAGAGGCACCTTTCACCAGCAATTCGCCAACAGTGTCGAACCCGACGTCTGCGCCGTCGTCACCGACCAGCCTGACGTCGTAACCTGGAACAGGGACCCCGGACGTTCCATAGACAACATTTCCGGGCGCATTCGACAAAAAGATGTGCAGCATTTCGGTAGAGCCGACACCGTCCAGAATATCGACTCCTGTCAATTTCAGCCACCGGGTTCCCACGTCCTCGGGCAATGCCTCGCCCGCAGATATGCTGAGGCGCAACGGCGCATCGGGCGTGCCGCACTGCTCCATATGCGCAACCATGGCGGCGTAAAGCGTTGGCACACCGCAGAAAATCGTTGGCTTTTCCTTTGCGATAATATCGACCACTCCGTCGGGCGTCGGGCGGCCCGCGAAGATGACAGATGTTGCCCCGACCGACATTGGGAACGTCATCGAATTCCCGAGGCCATAGGCGAAAAAGAACTTTGCCGCCGAAAAGATGACATCATCCTCGCGAATTCCCAGAACGTGAGCACCGTAGGTCTCTGCCGTGGCCTGCATCGCAGAATGGACATGATGCACGCCCTTGGGTTGCCCGGTCGAGCCCGACGAATACAACCAAAAGGCCGTCTCGTCCGCACTTGCCTTGAACGCCGCCACAGGTGCATCAGCCGCCGCCATGACGTCAGCATACGTCAGCGTACCTTCACGGCCATCTCCTCCAATCACAATGACGCGCTGCAGGAATGGGTTGCCATCCAAGACCGGGGCGACAGCATCAAACAGCGCATCGGACACAATCAGCGTTGTCGCCCGACTGTCGCGTAAAATGGCGTCATAAACCGGGGCTGCCAGCAGAGTATTTATAGGGACCGCGATTACCCCTGCCTTCAGTGCGCCCCAAAACAGGATTGGAAACTCGATCTGGTCCAGCACCAGCATCGCCATGCGTTCTTCGCGCTGCACACCCTGCGCTGCCAATGCGGCCGCCGCGCGGCCCGACCCATCAGCCAACGCGCCATAACTAAGCGTGCGCCCTGTTCCTACTTCCCTGAATGCAATCTTTTCTCCGCGCCCTTCGGCGACATGTCGGTCGACAAAGTAGGTTGCCGCATTCGCCATGCATCTCCTCCCAAAGTTTCATGGTGTGTGATATAGTGCATGCAAAACGACACTTCGGAAAGCAGGTCATATCAATTGGCACTTTATTGCAAGCCATGCAGGGTCGGTGGGCTGGTCGCTGCCACAGTCGAGTGCAACTCATCTCGGGCAGCATCGGCATTGCCTCCACAGCGCGTTTCAGGGCGGGTGTGCGTGCGAATTGCCAAAATTCCTTCGAGGGTGATTGCCCTGAAGTCACGATACGGGTTCGGTCATCCCTGTCATTAAACCGCGCAACCGGGTCCGCACGGCAGTCAGGACCCGCGCGCAAGACCCACGAGTCCGGCCAACCCCGCACGTCAGCCGATTGTAGGCGCTGTTCTGCTGCCATCCCGAAACGGCGCAGTTTGCCCCCCAAAATGCGCAATTTCAGCTTGGCAGCAGAAACAGCGTAATCGCCGGGAACATGACCAGAATGATCACCCGGACGATGTCCGAGCCCACAAAGAACATCACCGCCTTGTAGGTCTGCGTCATCGGCGTTTCGCGGTCCATCGCGTTGATGATGAACAGGTTCATACCCACCGGCGGCGTGATCAATCCAACCTCGACCACGATCAGGACGAGGATGCCAAACCAGATTGCCACATGTTCCGGCGACATGCCGAAGTCCAGGGCCGAGATCACCGGAAAGAAGATCGGCACGGTCAGCAGGATCATCGACAGGCTGTCCATCACGCAGCCGAAGATCAGGTAAAAGACAAGGATCACAGACAGGACGAAGATCGGGCTCAATCCCTGACTCAACACAAAATCGGCGAGGTATTGTGGCACGCCGGACAAGGCGAGAAACCCGTTGTAAAAGGCTGCACCCAATACGATGAAAAAGATCATCGCCGTCGTTTTGGCTGTGCCGATCAGGGCGTCGCCCAGGACTTTCCAGTTCAGGTTACCGCCAACCAGCGCCACAATACCGGTGCCCGCTGCCCCGATGGCAGCCCCTTCGGTCGGCGTGAACCATCCTGCATAGATCCCGCCCACCACAAGGCCAAAGATCACCAGAACCGGCCAGGTCGTGGCCAGGGCTGCCCACCGCTCTGCCATTGGCACGGGGGCGCGGGTGCCGGCAGATTTCGGAAACATCCGGACGTAGATCGAGATTGTGATGACATAGCCAAGGGCAGCCAGAATGCCCGGAATGAAGGCGGCCAGGAACAGCTTGGCAATGTTCTGCTCGGTGATGATCGCATAGATCACCAGGATCACGGACGGGGGGATCAGAATACCCAAAGTACCGCCCGCCGCAAGCGTCGCCGTCGAAAAGCCGCCCGAATATCCGTACCGTTTCAACTCTGGCAAGGCGACCCGGCCCATGGTGGCAGCGGTCGCAAGCGATGACCCGCAGATGGCGCCAAAGCCTGCGCAGGCGCCGACAGCCGCCATGGCAACACCGCCTCTGCGATGTCCCAGAAAGCTTTCGGCCGCCTTGAACAGCGCCGTCGACATGCCGGACAGCGTCGCGAACTGCCCCATCAGCAGAAACATCGGGATGATGGTCAGCGAGTAGTTGGAAAAGGTTGTGTAGGTCTCTGATTTCAGCTTGGCCATCAGTGGTATCGGATTGCCGTTCATCGCAAAATACCAGCCGCCAAATCCACAGAGCAGCATGGCCAACCCAATGGGCGCGCGGATGAAAATGAGCCCAAGCAGAACTGGAAAAGACCAAAAGCCCAGCTCAAGACGGCTCATGTCAGCGAAGGGCAACAGGTCGAGCAGAAATTGCATGGCTCAACCCTCCGGCAAGACGGTGCGCCCGGTGACCGCTTCGGCCAGCCGGGCATAGGCACAGTAGACCGCCGTGATACAGGCGATGCCAGCCGCACCAACACAGGCCGCATAGGACCACCACACCGGAAATTGCAGGAACAGCGTTGTCTCGCCATTGCCAAGATAGCGCAACATGCCGTCATAAAGGCGCAAAGTGATAAAGATGATGATGGCGGACAAGACGACTTCCCAGAAGGCGCGCAGCCACGCCAGCGCATTGCGCGGCAACCGCGACACAAAGACGTCGACCGTCGCATGGGCACCGTAAAACTGGCAGACCGGCAGAAAGGCAAAAATCGCAAAAGCAACACCAGCCTCTGTCAGCTCGTACGTTCCTTTGATCTCGTCCACGCCGCTGGCGACCAGCGCTTGTCCCAGCCCGACCATCCAGTCGCCATCCGCCAGTCGATGTCCCAGCTTGGACAACTCGCGCCCCGCAATCGACACCGTGCTGAGGACAACCAGAACAAGCAGAACACATCCACCGATCACGGCTGACCCGCGTGACAAAACTCCCACCACCCGGTGCATGACCGCCTCGCTTTGTTGACAAGATGGGGCCGTGACGTTGGAGGTCACGGCCCCGATTGCGGCTTAGCCGTCATATGCGGCCATCAAGGCACGCGCTTCGTCGATCAGGGCTTGCCCGTCAATGCCCTTGGTTTCCATATCCGCGATCCATTCCGCATAGATCGGCTGAGATACTTCGATCCACGCATCCAGATCAGTGCCCGAAACGGTCACGATGTTGTTTCCACGATCTACCGCCGCCTGGCGGGACGGGCCGTCTGCATCAGATTGCGTGCCGCCGGCAAAAATGCTGAACTCCAGCCCGGAATTGTCATCAATGACCTTTTGCAGATCCGCAGGCAGGCTTTCGTAGCGGTCCTTGTTCATGGCCAGAACAAAGGTCAGAACATAAAGCGCATTGCCATCAAACTCGGTGTGGTTCTCGACCAGTTCCGGAATTTTCAAGGCACCGGTGACTTCCCACGGTATTGTTGTGCCATCAATGACGCCTTTGCTCAGACCCTCGGGCACCGCAGGGACCGGCATGCCGACAGGCGTGGCCCCCATTTTCTCAAGCAGGGTGTTCACCGTGCGCGAACCGCCCCGGATCTTGAGACCTTCCATATCGGCAGGTGTTCTCACCTCTTTGTTGACGTGAATCATACCGGGGCCGTGGACCCATGTTCCAAGGATATGAACATCCTTGAATTCGGTGTCTTTCATGTGCTTTTCGAACATCTGCCAATAGGCAGAGGACATCGCCCGGGCGTTCGTCATCATGAAGGGCAATTCGAACACTTCGGTGCTGGGATAGCGGCCGGGCGTGTAGCCCACCACGGTCCACACGATGTCGGCAACGCCATCAATGGCCTGATCCATCAGCTCGGGCGGGCTGCCACCCAGTTGCATGGACGGGAAGCGATCAATCTTGATCCGGCCATCCGATGCCTTTTCGACATTGTCAGCCCAGACATCCAACACCAGCTTGGGCACATTGGCCTGTGCGGGCAAGAACTGGTGCAGGTTCAGCGTCACTTCCTGTGCCTGCGCGGCCCCGCCGAACCCCATGGCAAGGGCGGCCGCCCCCATCAGGTTCAGGAACGATTTGCGTGAAACAGTCATGTATTTCCTCCCTATTGATCCAGGCGATTTGAACAGACCTTGGCCTGACTCGCTCTTCCGACATGATTGTTATGCAACGCGGGGAATGCTGTCACGCGCCTTTGTAACAATATGCAAGTCCGCAGGCGCATGTCGGGAAAGCGTTAGAGCCGTGGCAATGTCATCTTCGGATCATAGGGCGAAGGTGAAATCACCGTCGCTGGCACCAGCGCGCCCAGCATATCAATCCGCAGAGCAGTCCCGACTTCCGTAAGATCGGGCCGCATAAACGCATAAGCCAGGTTCATACCCACGCGGTGCCCCCAATCGCCGGACGTGATGGTGCCAACGACCTGCCCGTCACGCATCACGGACGCGCCTGCGTGGGCCGGTGCCGTGCTTGTGTCGACATGCAGCGATACCAGCCTCCGCGTTGGCCCGGCGTTCTGACGTGCCGCAAGGGCATCCTTGCCCACAAACTCTTTGTCCATCTTGATGAACCGGTCCAGGCCGGTCTCGGATGGATCAAACTCGGTCAGCAAATCCGCCTTCCAGTGGAGGAACCCCTTTTCCATCCGCATCGAGTCCACCGCCCGCGCGCCAAAAAGGCGCAAGCCATGTTCCGCGCCTGCGGCTCTCAAAGCGAGGTAAGCGGCGTACAATTGGTTGTTCGGGACATGGATTTCATAGGCCAATTCCCCCGAGAAGCTGACCGACATGACCACGGCCGGCGCGATCCCGACAAAAGCATGACGGACAGACAGCCATGGGAACGCCGTTTTCGACCAGTCGCCTCTGCTGGCGGCGCTCAAGACATCGCGCGCGCGAGGCCCTGCCAAGACAAGGATCGTCCAATCATTGGTCAAGCCACGCAGTGAGACGTCAAATCCGTCGCTGTGCTGCATGAGCCAATCCAGGTCGTGCCATTCGGCTGCGGCCGCTGATCCGTACCAGACCGGGCCATCCGGAATATTTGCAACTGTCGCCTCGGTCTTGATGCAACCCTGCGCGTTCAACAGATAGCCCAGCCCCACCTTGCCCGGTTTGGACGTCACGCGCCCGCAGATCATGTGATCAAGAAACCGGTGCGTGTCCGGCCCGGTGATCTCGATCCGGTTGAAGCCACTGACCTCGGTCAAACCCACTGCAGTCTGGACGGCAGCAACTTCGCCAGCAACAACGTCAAATGCCTCGTCAAAGTGAAACCCATGGGTCACTTTGAAATCGGCGGACGGTTTTATGTATTCCACCCGCTCCCACCCGTTTACCACGGTGAATTCTGCGCCTTTCGCAGCCAGGACCGGGGTCAGCGGGGTTGTTTTGATGGGCCGCCCGGCGGGGCGATGCTCATGCGGGAAATGAAACCGGAACTCGTTCTGATAATCCTCAATGGCCTTGAGGGCGGTCAGTTCCACGTTCCCGTGGCCGGTAAAGCGACGCGGATCAATGACCCAGGTGTCATAGCACGCCTCGCCATGCACAATCTGCTGCGCCAGAAGCCAGCCATGGCCGCCGCCCTCACCCAACCCTGCGCGCAGACCGATGATGCAAAAGGCGTTGCGCTTGCCGGGAATGGGCCCAACCAAGGGTGCCCCGTCGATCGTGTAGGTGATCGGGCCGTTGACGATTGTATGAACCCCAACCTCCATCAAGGCGGGCATCCGCGCGAACGCCCCTTCCAGAACGTCTGTGACCCGGTCCAGATCATCCGGGCACAGATCGTTAGAAAAGTCGGGCGAAATGCCGTCCATACCCCAGGTTTTGCAATCCTGTTCGTAGAACCCCAGAAGCAACCCGTTCTTTTCCTGACGGCAGTAATAGTCACTGATCGGACAACGCAACAAAGGCATGCGGTGGCCTGCGTCCCGGATGGCCGGGATCTCTTCGGTCAGGAAATACTGGTGCTCCATGGATGCGACCGGGTGATGGACGCCCATCATTGCTGCAACCTCGTTCACCCGGTATCCGCAGGCGTTGATGACAACCTCGCAGTCAATGTCGCCCTTGGATGTGTGGACTGTCCAGCTGTCATCCTTGTGCTGGGTCAGACCGATGACGGGCGTATGGCGATAGACCTCTGCCCCCGCAGTCCGCGCGCGACGCGCCAGGGCCTGGCAGAGCTGCGCGGGGTCAATATCCCCATCCAGCGGATCCCAGAGGCCCCCCACCAGATTGTCTCTCGAGATCAGCGGATGGCGACGCGCGCATTCGTCCGCATCAATCACCTCGAAATACACATCCATGCCGCGTGCCATGGACGCAAAATGGCGATACCCATCCATTTGGGCCTGCGTATTGGCCAGACGAATACCGCCGTCGGCGTGGTGATAGTTGATCGGATAATCAGGGTCGTCCGCCAGTTCCTTGTAGAGATTGATGGAGTGCGTCTTGAGCCCGACCATGGTCTGGTTCATCCCGAAGTTTGTGACCTGGGCCGCCGAATGCCATGTGGTGCCGCTGGTCAGCTCATCCCGCTCAACCAGGACCACATCTGTCCATCCTTCTTGGGTCAAATGATAGAGCGTTGAACATCCGGCGATGCCGCCACCGATTACAACAGCACGGGTTTGGGTCTTCATTGCGGGCCTCTGCATATGAGTATTTCGGGAACAATGAACCTCAAAAGACGCCCGTCAATCATGCCCGTTTAGTATTCATTGTTCTGAAAATACTCATTTGAAGTCGCTGAAATGCCAAAACAAGGCTTGCGAAGTGTCTCGGAACGCATGTCGCCAAAGCCCGCGCAACTCAGGCGGGTGATCTTTGAGGAAGTCGGCTTTCTGGGCATCGTCTGCCACAACCAAACGGTGCCCAAGATGCCCGGATCCGCGCGGCGTTCGATATCCGGTTTCCTTGACCTTTGCATAGGACTACAGAACTTTATTGGCATCATCGCAATTGCAGGAAACGCGCGTGACGATCAAAGAGACATCAGCAATGATCGCCGGGATGATGCCCGAACTTCAGCCCGGCACTTGGGTATTCTGCTCCACAAAAGACGCATCCACCGTCGCTGCCACATCTCGGGACGCCCTCGCGATCATTCGCGAAAGAGACAGCGTGACGCTGATCCTTGCTGAACCGACAGCCAGGCAACATGGGTTCGATACATCAATGTGCATGAAACAAATCACGCTGACAGTGTTTTCCGACCTGGAAGGTGTCGGTCTGACAGCCGCTGTCGCAAAGGCGCTGACAGAGGCGAATATTCCTTGCAACGTGATCGCAGCCTTCCATCATGACCACGTTCTGGTTCCGGCCGGACTGGCAGATCGGGCTATGGCTGCCTTGATCGCATTGCAGCGCTCGCATCAAATCCAATAGCCGACAAACCTACGCCACAATTTCGCATCCATCAGGAGGCTACCACTGCAAAGCACGCACAAATAAGGGTGTGGAATGGTGGCGTGGGGGAGACTTGAACTCCCGACCTCTCGATTATGAGTCGAGCGCTCTAACCAGCTGAGCTACCGCGCCATGGAGGCGTGACCTATGCCAGCCGGTCAGAGTCGTCAAGGCTGAATTCCCGCTTAACCGCCGCGAACGGTCTCGATCATCAATGCCACGTTTTCCGGGTCCGCATCCGGCGTGATCCCGTGACCCAGATTGAATATGTGCGGCCCGTTCGAGAACGCTTGGACAATGGCGCGGGTTTCATCCACCAGGTCCTGTCCGCCGGTCACCATATAACGCGAGGCCAGATTGCCCTGAACGCAGCCGTCCTTCTGCACATTGTCCGCAGCCCATTCGGCAGACACCGAATTGTCCAGCGCAACACAATCAACGCCCGTGGCCGCGTGGAACCCGATATAGCCATCGCCCGCTTCACGCGGGAATCCGATAACCGGGATGTGCGGATACTTTGCTTTCAGCGCGGCCGTGATTTCGGCACAGGGCGCGACTGCATATTTCTGGAATGCTTCGCCCTTCAAAGACCCCGCCCAGCTGTCGAAAATCTTCACAACCTCCGCACCGGCTTCGATCTGCATCGACAAGTACTCAATCGTCGCGGCGGTGATTCGCGCCAGCAGCGCTTCGAACAACGACGTATTGCCCATGCGCAGCGCATGCGCGGGCCCTTGATCCGGCGTGCCCTGCCCGGCAATCATGTAGGTGGCCACGGTCCATGGAGCGCCTGCAAATCCGATCAATGTCGTCTCGGCCGGCAGTTCGCGGCGCAAGATCCGCACCGTCTCGTAGATTGGGTTCAGCGTATCATGGATAGCGTCCACAGGCTTGAGCGCATCAAAATCGCTTTGAGCAGTAATTGTTGACAAGCGCGGGCCTTCGCCGGTTACAAACCACAAATCAGCACCCAGCGCCTGTGGAACCAGCAAAATATCAGCGAACAGAATCGCTGCATCGAAACCATAGCGCCGGATCGGCTGCAACGTGACCTCGGCCGCAAGCTCGGGGTTGTAGCACAGCGACAGGAAATCTCCGGCCTGCGCCCGTGTCGCCTTGTATTCCGGCAAATACCGACCCGCCTGACGCATCATCCAGATGGGTGGCGTCGGAAGGGTCTCTCCTGCCAATGCCCTCAAAATTGTCTTGGTCTGAACCGCATCTTTCATCGCGCTGCCTTTGTGTCGTCGTTTCCAGTTGTCAGGATAAGTTGACACACCTAAAAGATAAACCCATGACAGTGCGACTTCCAAATACAACTGCGCCGCTGAAGATCGGCACGCGCGGCTCACCCCTGGCGATGGCTCAGGCTTACGAAACCCGTGCCCGTCTGGCGCAGGCCTTTGATCTGCCGCATGACGCATTCGAGATCATCGTGATCAAGGTAACAGGCGATGCGATTCAGGATCGCCCGCTCAAGGATATCGGCGGCAAGGGCCTGTTTACCCGCGAAATAGAAGAAGACCTGCTGTCCGGCAAAATCGACATCGCGGTGCACTCGATGAAGGACATGCCGACGGTACAGCCAGAGGGATTGCTTCTCGACACTTACCTGCCGCGTGAAGACGTGCGCGACGCATTTGTCTCGCCAAAACTCAGCGGTATCGCAGATCTCGCATCTGGCGCCGTGGTGGGCACATCTTCGCTGCGCCGCAAGGCACAACTGCTGCACAAGCGGCCAGACCTCACAGTGGTCGAATTCCGGGGCAACGTCCAAACACGACTGCAAAAACTGTCAGACGGGGTGGCGGAATGCACGTTTCTTGCCTGCGCGGGCCTGAACCGCTTGTCGATGGGCGACGTGCCCGCAACCCCCGTTGACCCCGACGAAATGCTGCCAGCCGTGGCACAAGGTGCGATTGGCATCGAGCGGCGGCTGGATGATCACAACACCGCAGATCTGTTGGCTGCTATCCACGATAGGGCCACAGGCCAACGTCTTGCCGCCGAACGGCAATTCCTGCTCACGCTCGACGGGTCCTGCGAAACTCCCATCGCCGGGCTTGCAACGCTCGATGGCGATCGTCTGAACCTGACCGGCGAAGTGCTGCGCCCGGACGGCTCCGACGCCCTCTTTGCGTCACGGTCAGGCGCAATCGCTGACGGGCCTGAGATGGGCACCGAACTGGCAAACGAGTTGCTCAAACGCGCAGGACCACACTTCTTCGACTGGCACTGAACACGCTTCTTTCGGCTCAAAATATCCTGGGGAGGCGCAAAGCGCCGGGGGCAAAGCCCCTTCCACGCTTGCCAGGCCCAAAGACGTCGCGTTCTTCTTGACCAATACGCGGTCGAGGCATCACGCTGCAAACCGGAGGCGTCATGACACCCGGCAAAGTCTACATCACACCGGAAGAAATCCGACCGCTCGCAAAACGTTCTGATGTCGTGGGCGCACTATTGGTGCTGCACTGCTGGGGCGTCGTTGCGGGTGCCATTGGTTTGTTTGCACTGTGGCCCAATCCTGGAACAGCGCTGCTTGCTGTTCTGCTCATTGGTTCGCGCCAACTGGGCCTGGCGATCCTGATGCACGACGCCGCACATAATGCGTTGTTCAAAAATCGAAAACTGAACGATTGGGTCGGCACATGGCTCTGTGGCTGGCCCATCATGGCCGATCTCACGGCCTACCGGCACTACCACCTCACACACCACCGACACACGCAAACGACAAAAGACCCTGACCTGGTCCTATCACAGAATTTCCCGACCAGCCGCGCATCGCTGAGACGCAAGTTCACACGTGACCTGACAGGCCAGACCGGGATCAAACAACTCATCAGCCAGATCAGAACGTTCATCCATCTGGCAGGCGATCACGACGCAATCGAAGCCGCAAAGGGGAACGCGGCGCAAGCCTTCAAATCCAACACGATCTACACGGCCTTTCCCGTCTTTTTCGGCATCGCCCTTGTCACAAGCATCGTCGGCGATTGGTGGTGGGGCATCGCATTCTGGATCCTACCTTATCTCACCTGGTTTCAATTCGTCCTCAGGGTGCGCAATATCGCGGAACATGGCGCGACCGAGATGTCTCAGGACCCGTTTCGGAACGTTCGGACAACACACGCAGGGCCGGTTGCCCGTGCGTTTGTGGCGCCATATTGGGTGAATTATCACCTTGAACATCACATGATCATGCATGTGCCCTGCTGGCGCTTGCCGCACCTGCATCACCTGCTGATCCAAAAGGGGCTTGGGGATCACATGAATGTCGCACCAAGTTACAGGGCCGCTTTGGCCGAAGCCGGATGGCGATAGCCCGCGCACTCACCCCGGATGATCACGCCGGAGCATTGGCCCTGTACCAGGCACTGGTCAAGGATCAGGCGATCAAGACCGACCCCGCGCATTTCAAAGCCCTCATCGCACATCCCGGAACAATGCTATTCGGCGCGCAGGCGCAAGGCACCCTGCAGGCCATGGTCACGCTGCACATCCTGCCCAACATGACACAAGGCGGACGGCCTTACGCGCTGATCGAGAATGTCGTTTCGCTCCCGGCGGCCAGAGGCCAGGGATACGCGCGCGTGGCGATGCAGGCCGCTATTGAGGCGGCATGGAACGCGGATGCCTACAAAATCATGCTGCTATCGGGCCGGAATACAGGTGCTCTGGGCTTTTATGAAAAGCTTGGGTTCACAGCAGACCAGAAACACGGATTGCAATTGCGACGCGTCCCACCCCGCATGCCCTGAAAGGGTCGGCGGGCGGGCGTATTTCAGGCCAAGGGCCTGAAACAGACCGGACCGGCGGCTAGACCCACTTGGCCAAAGGCGGCAAGCTCATCAAAACGGCATTGGCGTCATGGCCGGTCTCCAAGCCAAACTTTGTACCCCGGTCGTAGACCAGGTTGTACTCGGCATAAAGGCCCCGGTGCACCAGTTGCGCATCCTTGTCTGCGTCCGACCAGTCCTGCACCCGGCGCTTTTCAACCAATGGCACAAAGGCAGGCAGAAATGCCCGACCAATGTCCTGTGTCAGCGCAAAGTCGGTCTCCCAATCCCCGGTATTGTGATCATCCATAAAGATGCCGCCAACGCCACGGGCGCGCCCCCTGTGCGGGACAAAAAAGTACTCATCCGCCCACTCTTTCAGGCGCGGATACAAATCCGCACCATGCGGATCGAGGTGGGATTTCTGGGTCGCATGAAAATGTGCCGTATCCTCGTCATATTCCAGACAGGGGTTCAGATCGGACCCGCCGCCAAACCACCAGGCATGGGGGGTCCAGAACATGCGGGTGTTCATGTGCACGGCCGGGCAATGCGGGTTCTGCATATGCGCCACAAGCGAAATGCCCGAGGCCCAGAACCGCGGGTCTTCCTTCATCCCCGGAATACCCTTGCGGGCCGCCATGGCCATCTGGGCCCGCTCGCCCAGGGTGCCGTACACCGTCGAGACATTCACGCCGACCTTTTCGAACACACGCCCGCCGCGCATGACACTCATCAACCCGCCACCCGCGTCCGATCCATCCTCGGACTGGCGTTTGGTTTCTGTGACTTCAAAGGCCTCAGGTGCGGCATCCGACAGCGGCCCGTCATCATGAGAGGCTTCCAGCCCCTCAAACGCGGCAACGATGTCATCGCGTAACTGCCTGAACCATGCGGCGGCCTGAGCTTTTTGTGTATCGAAGTGTTCTGTCATGGAAACTGTCCTGTTTGGTTGACAGTTTTTACCCCAGCGGAACCCCGTGGGCCAAGAGGCAATCGTACCTAATGTGCAGGTGCCGTTACCGGATCCAGCAGACTGCGCCCACCATCCACCGTCAGCACATCGCCGGTCACGAAACCAGCCCCGTCCGAGGCCAGGAACTGCACCGCATCCACCAGCTCGCTGGGGCTTGCGATCCGGTGCAAGGGCGTACGGTCCTCGATCTCATCACGCCATTCCGGGTGATCGCCAATCGAGGATTGCAGCGATGCCGACATCACCGACCCAAAGGCCACGGCATTGACGCGGATGCGCTTGGGGGCCAGCGCAAGCGCCATCGACCGTGTCATTTGCTCCAGCCCGGCAGAGGCGATGGAGTATCCAAGCAGTTCTGGGCGGGTTTGGTGTGCCGCAATCGAACTGAGGTTGATGATCGAACCGGCAGGCACGTCGCTCGCGCGTCCTTCGGATTGCTTGATCATGCGGCGCGCGACATGCTGGGTCAGGCGGAGCGCCGTCATCAGGTTCTGTTCAAGCAATTGCTCGACGGAGGTATCCTCCGGATCAAAGGCGTCGGACAGCATCACTTGCCGCGACGCATTTACCAATATGTCGATTTCGTCGAACGCATCTATTGTTGCGGAAATCAGATTCGCGATCGTCAGGCGCTGACGCAAATCTCCGGCGAAATAACGGATATTGCCGTCGTCCGCTGCATCGCCAAGTTCGTCGACAAGCCGTTTTTCATCCATGTCAGCGCACATCACATTTGCGCCGCGATCCGCGAATGTGCGCGCCACCGCAAGTCCGATACCATTGGCTGCACCCGTCACAATCGCCGTCTTGCCACTGATAGAAAAAGACATCGTTTATCCTCGTATGCGCCTGGGCCGTTCTGCCCGCACCAGCTTGAACCGCGCATCGCCGTCCAGATCAACCACTTTGGTGAAATGTGCCGCAAGGGCATCTTCGTAAGGCAGATGCCGGTTGGCCACCATCCAGAGCACCCCATGCGGTTGCAGCAGACGCGCCGCAGCCGCGATAAAGCCACGCCCCAGTTCCGGATCGGCACTGCGCCCAGTATGGAAGGGCGGGTTCATCACCACCGCGTCCATCTTGATGGGCGGCGCCCAGTGCAACGCGTCGGCCCAGTGAAACTGAGCCCTGGGGTCGGTCACGTTGTGGCGCGCGCATTGCAAGGCCATGTCATGGGCTTCGACCAGATGAACAGCTTTGACATCGCGGGCCAGAATATGCGCAGCCAGATACCCCCAACCCGCTCCCAGATCCGCAACCGTTCCCACCATCTGCTCTGGCAACGCCTCGGCCAGCAGCGCCGACGCCGGATCGACCCCATCCGCCGAGAATACCCCCGGTGCGGTCCAGAACCCGCCTGGATGCAATTCCGGCCCCGCCGCCCAATCCGAAAAATCGGCACCACCCTGGCACCAATACACCTTGCCGTGGGATTTGGAGATCGGGCCACCCACCGCGACGCGCTTACGCAGCGCTTTCAGCATTGAATCCGCGCCGTCGGTCTTTTGACCATCCACGATGATCCACCCATCTGTCTGCGCCATGGCAACGGCGATCAACGCCTGCGCTTCGGCGCGTGCCCGGGTCAGACATACGATCGACGCCGCAAACCGCGCATCCTTCGGGACCTGGGCTGCCACCTCAAAACCGCGTTCTTTGAAATGAGCGCACACCGTCGCAAGAGGAGAGACAACCAATACACGCGCCATCGGCAAGGCCCGCAGGTCGGCGCCCACAGCCGGGTGCATCACCGCAATGACGCCGTCGCCCGCAAGCTCTAGGGCTTCGAGCGCCAAGGGCAATCGATCACCGATCACTTATTCTTCTTTTTCCATGGTGCACTGCAACGGGTGCTGGTGCCGCCGCGCATAGTCCATCACTTGCGCAACCTTGGTTTCCGCAATCTCATGAGAGAACACGCCCACAACGGCCAGACCCTTCTTGTGGACCGTCAGCATGATCTCGAAGGCCTGCGCGTGGTTGAGGCCAAAGAACCGCTCCAGCACATGCACGACGAATTCCATGGGAGTATAGTCGTCATTCAGCAGCAGAACCTTGTACAGGGGCGGCCGCTTGGTCTTGGGTTTGACTTCGGTGACGACCACGGTATCCCCGTCGTCATCTACGCGACCGGCCATCATATGCACGTTTTGATGCATCTGCGTCCTCATCAAACTTAGAATCCTGTCGTTGCACTTGACCCTGCTATATAACGTCGAAGCCTGTTTAGAAAAGAGGGTCACAACGGAATGTCGCACACGCTGCACGCAATCGGGTTCGATGCAGACGACACACTCTGGCACAACGAGCGGTTTTTCAAGCTGACGCAAGAGCGGTTTGCGGAGCTTTTGGCCCCCCACACCGATCACACCGATATCGACAACCGGCTGATGCAGGCAGAGCGGCGCAACATCGGACATTACGGGTTCGGCATCAAAGGCTTTGTCTTGTCGATGATCGAAACGGCGCTTGATGTGACCGACCGGCAGGTGCCCGGCCACGTGATTGCGGACCTGATCGAGGCCGGGCAGGACATGTTGCGCCATCCGATTGACCTCTTGCCCCATGCCGAGGACGCTGTTCGGGCCGCAAAAGCCCGCGCGCCCGTGTTGCTGATCACCAAGGGCGATCTGCTGGATCAGGAACGCAAGCTGGCCCAATCCGGCCTCGGTGAGCTTTTCGACGGAATCGAAATCGTCTCGGACAAGCAGCCTCATGTCTACACGCGCATTTTCGGTGCGTTCGGCGGTGCCGATTACGGAATGATGATCGGAAATTCGATGAAGTCGGACGTGCGCCCGATGATCGATGCCGGTGGCTTTGGCGTTTATGTTCCGCACGACCTTGCATGGGGGCTGGAAGCCGCTGACCCCCCGCATGGCCATCCCCGATTCAGCGAATTGGCCGACCTTGGGGCCTTGCCGGATTATCTGAAGCAAGCGTTCTGATGCCCCACGCAGAGGCGAAGGTTCTGATGATTTTGAGCGAATGCGCATGCGCTCCTTATGCAAGACGACGCCCTTTTTCCCTGAACACAGGATTCTCCGATGCGGCCGGTGTGACCGGGATGCATCAGCCGTGATTGCCACATTCCTGCCACATTCGCTGGTATAGTCCTGCGGCCGTGATGCGCCGCTAGATGTTGTCTTTTGCGGGCGCAGAAAAACCAAAAAACAAACTGCATCAAAGCTTTATCGAAAACAAATCCTGTGCTACGTTAAGTTTAATAAAAATGCGGCCAGTCGAATAATCGGCGGTCAGAGGCAGACATAGGCAGGTTTATCGTGAAGGTTCGACGCACACAGTCGGCCCGGCTAGGGCTTTTGATTTTAACGGCATTTTGGATGTTGGTTGTTGTACCGGCATCGGTTCTTGCAGCACCGTATGCGGCATTCGTGATGGATGCCCGAACCGGCGAGGTTCTGCATTCCCGAAACGCAGACACCCGGCTTCATCCCGCATCCTTGACCAAGATGATGACACTCTACGTGGTGTTTCAGGCGGTCGAACGGGGCGAAATAACGCTGGACACGAAAGTCAAAGTGTCCAGAAATGCCGCGGCAGAGCCTCCTTCCAAACTCGGCCTGAAGTCGGGACAACGGATTGCGCTGCGGTACCTGATCCGCGCCTCTGCCGTAAAATCCGCGAACGATGCCGCGACGGCCATGGCTGAAGCCATTTCCGGGTCCGAGGCCGCCTTTGCGCAACGGATGAACCGCACCGCCAAATCGCTCGGCATGACCCGCACCACCTTCAAGAACGCCCACGGCCTGACCGAAAATGGGCATCTGTCCACAGCCCGGG
>CAYGQZ010000010.1:1431-38726 GCA_964352055.1 uncultured Rhodobacterales bacterium | reverse complement strand
CGAGGGCACGTTGCATGCCTATCTTGGTGTTTCGAACGTGGCGCACGCGACGCTGAATGGTATGGACCTATCAGCCGTTCTGGCAGCCCCCGGGGTCATCGGCGTTCTGACCGCCCAGGATATTCCCGGCGTTAATGACATCAGCCCAACAGGTTTGAATGACGAACCGGTTTTCCCAACGAAGACCATTCAGTTCTATGGCCAACCCCTGTTTGCGGTGATTGCCGAAACGCGGGAAGCCGCGCGCCGTGCCGCGGAGCTGGCGCAGATTGATTACGAAGCACTGCCGCATGCGCTTGATCCCATTGCCGCTCAAGAGGCCGGGTATCCGTTGGTGACGGCACCGCTCAAGCTGGAGCGTGGCGATATCGATCCGGCTTTTGAGGCGGCCAAGCACCACATCAAGGGGCGTATGGAGGTTGGTGGTCAGGACCACATGTATCTTGAGGGACACATCGCCTTTGCGATCCCGGGTGAGGATGACGAGGTGGTTGTGCATTGCTCGACCCAGCACCCGTCCGAAGCGCAGCACATGGTGGCGCATGTTCTGGGTGTGCCGTCGAACGCGGTTGTGGTGAACGTCCGCCGCATGGGTGGCGGGTTTGGCGGCAAGGAAAGCCAGATGAACCTGTTCTGCGCCGTGGCCGCGATTGCCGCGAAAAAGTGGAAGCGGGCTGTCAAGATCCGCCCCGACCGTGATCAGGACATGACGGCCACGGGCAAGCGCCATGACTTTGTCGTCGACTATGACGTGGCCTTTGATGATGCCGGGCGCATTGAGGCCGTCGACGGTGTCTTTGCCGCGCGGTGCGGGTTTTCCGCGGACCTGTCCGGCCCTGTGACTGACCGTGCATTGTTTCACGCTGACAACGCCTATTTCTATCCCAATGTCCGGCTGATGAGCCGTCCGATGAAGACCAATACGGTTTCCAATACAGCCTTTCGCGGCTTTGGTGGGCCGCAGGGTGTCATCGTCGCGGAACGCATGATCGAAGAGATCGCCTATGCCACTGGTCAGGACCCACTGGATGTCCGCAAGGCCAATTTCTATGGCGGTGCCGGTCGCGATGTGACGCCCTACCACCAGCAGGTCGATGACAACATACTTGAGCGTTTGGTCAGCGAACTCGAAGAGACGGCCGAATATCGCAAGCGGAGGCAAGACATTGTCGCCTTTAACAAGACCTCACCGGTGCTGAAAAAGGGTATCGCCCTGACCCCGGTCAAATTCGGGATCTCGTTTACGGCGACCTGGTACAATCAGGCGGGGGCCTTGGTCCATGTTTACAATGACGGTTCCATCCATCTGAACCATGGCGGGACAGAGATGGGTCAGGGCCTGAACACCAAGATTGCCCAAGTCGTTGCCGAAGCCTTTCAGGTGGATTTCGAGCGGATCAAGATCACCAAAACCACGACCGAAAAAGTGCCGAACACTTCGGCGACGGCTGCCTCAAGCGGGACCGATCTGAATGGTATGGCGGCGTTGAACGCCGTGGAGCAGATCAAGGAACGTCTGGTCAGTTTTGCGGCTGAGAAGTGGGATGTGCCCACGGCGGCTGTGACATTCCACCCGAACGAGGTTCATATCGGTGCGACGGTCCTAAGTTTCGATGCCTTTGTCAAAGAGGCTTACATGGCCCGGGTGCAACTTTCGGCGGCCGGGTTCTACAAGACGCCAAAAATCCATTGGGACCGCACCAAAGGGCAGGGGCGTCCGTTCTATTACTACGCTTACGGTGCCGCATGCTCCGAGGTGACAATTGACACGCTGACCGGAGAATACCGGGTTGAACGGACGGACATCCTGCATGATGTGGGCCGGTCCCTGAACCCGGCCTTGGACAAGGGACAGGTCGAAGGTGCGTTCATTCAGGGCATGGGCTGGCTGACCACCGAAGAGTTGTGGTGGGACGATGCGGGCCAGTTACGGACCCATGCGCCATCTACCTACAAGATCCCTTTGGCCTCTGACCGCCCGCGTATTTTTAACGTGAAACTTGCGGACTGGTCCGAGAATCGCGAACTGACGATCAAGCGATCCAAAGCCGTGGGAGAACCGCCCTTCATGTTGGGCATATCGGTGTTTGAGGCGTTGTCGATGGCAGTGGCCTCGATCGCGGAGTACCTGATCTGCCCGCGCCTTGATGCACCTGCAACACCCGAGCGCGTCCTGATGGCGGTCGCCCGGATGAAGGCGGAGGCATAGGCCATGGCCAGTAGCGCCGACAGCTTGACCCATTTTCTGCAGTCCCATGGATCGGTGATCCGCATCGCGCTGACCCGCGTGCGCGGGTCGTCCCCGAGAAACGAGGGAACTGAGATGTTTGTCGCCGAACAGTCGCTGTTGGGAACGATTGGCGGCGGACAATTGGAGCATATGGCCATCGCGCAGGCGCGGCAGATGCTGCGCGATGGGGCGTTGAACATGGACATGGACGTGCCGCTTGGCCCCGAGATCGGGCAGTGTTGCGGCGGTCGTGTCGAAATCAGCCTGTCGCGGATGCGCGGGTCGGATCGGCGTGCCGCCCTGCGTCGGGCCCAAGATCGGGACCAATCGCTGCCGTATGTCTACGTAATGGGGGCTGGTCATGTGGGGCGTGCGCTGGCTGCACAGTTCCAGCACTTGCCAGTTCGCTGCGTCCTCGTCGATACTCGGCCCGAGGAAATTGCCCTGTGCGACGCCGATGTCGAAACGCGCATCAGCGCCATCCCCGAGATTGACATTGCACATGCGCCGGTGGGCAGCGCCTTTGTCGTTTTGACCCACGACCATGGCCTTGACTTTCTGCTGGCCGCAGCTGCGCTTGAGCGCGCGGATGCCGCTTATGTCGGGATGATCGGTTCGTCGACCAAGCGCATCAAATTCCGCAATTGGGTACGGGACAATTGCGACCTTCAATCTATCGAACATTTGAATTGCCCCATCGGGGCAAGCAGCAGCCGCGACAAGCGGCCCAGCGTCATTGCCGCCTTCGTGGTGGCAGAAGTGATGGCTGAACTGACCTCTGAAACTGCTGCAACTGCCCCTTGCCGGGCCACCAATGCGCCCCCAACGGGCCATCAACACGACCGGAAAGGCATTTCGGCCTGACGCAACACGCCGGAAAACCGGTCCCATCAGAGGAGGACACTGTCATGAATGGCAGGACCTATGACTACAAACTGTTTTCACGCAGCGACTTCAGCGCGTTTTGGGCGCTGTTCACAGACAACCTTGTCAACTTGCTGATCCTGACCGGGGTCTGCCAGTTCGTCTTTCAAATGCCGACCGAGATCGTGTTTGGTCGCATCGTTCCGGGCGCCGCGATTGCCATTCTGGCGGGGGTCGCCGTCTACACCTACCTCGCGAAATGGGCCGCCAACAAGCAGGGCAAGGACGTCACGGCCTTGCCTTACGGCATCTCGACGCCGGTGATGTTCGTGTACCTCTTTGGGGTGATCGGCCCGATTTATTGGGCAACGCAGGATCCGCTGCTGGCGTGGCAGGTTGGGATCGGCGCGGGGTTCGTGGGGGGCATCGTGGCCGCACTCGGGGCAATCGTCGGGCCTTACCTCAAGCGGATCACACCGCGCGCCGGGATGCTGGGCACACTGTGCGGCATTGCGCTGGTCTTTATCGGGTCGGTTCCGCTGGCCGAGGTCTTTGAGCATCCGATTATCGGGTTCACGTCGCTGTTGTTCATCCTGTGGGGGCTGATCGGGCGCTTTCGTTTGCCGGGCAACGTGCCCGCGGGCCTTGTGGCCATCGGGGCCGGTACGGTCATTGCCATCGTGCTGGGCAAATCCAGCTTTGACGTCAGCGGCATCGGGTTTTACCCGCCCGTTCCATACTTTGGAGACTTGATTGCAGGGGTGCAGTACCTCTTTGCCAACCCTGAACTGTTCCTTGTCCTGATTCCGGTGCAGATCTACAACTTCATCGAAACCATGAACAACGTGGAGTCCGCTGAAGCGGCCGGGGACAGCTATCCCGTTGGCCTGTGTCAGGTGACGGATGGCGCTGGCACGATGATTGGTGCCCTCTTTGGATCACCGTTCCCGACCACAGTTTATATCGGGCATCCGGCTTACAAACGTCTGGATGCGCATGCCGGCTATATCATCGGGGTTGCGCTGGTGATTGCGGTGGCTGCGTTCTTTGGGTTCCTGTCGTTCTTTGCCGGACTCATTCCGATTGCGGCTGCTGCCCCTGTGCTGGTCTTTGTGTCGGTCAGTCTGATCACCAACACGGCCTGGGCGGTAAAGCCAATGCACATGGCGGCTGTGTCCTTTGCCATTCTGCCGCATATCTCCGGATTTCTCATGGTCAAATGGGGATCGTTGATGAATGCGCTGCGCAGTTCCGGCGTTGAAGGCCTGCCGTCGCTTGGTGACGAAAGCCTGACCGCTGCCTTGCTGATGAATGGCGCGCATTACGAAGGCCATCTGGCGCTGAGCCAGGGTGCGATCATCACAGGCCTTGTCTGGGGCGCCATCGTTGCAGACGTGATCGATGGGCGGTTCAAGGTGGCGGCTGCGTTTGCGGGTGCTGCGGCCGTGATGTCATCGATTGGTGTGATCCATGCGTCGGCCCTGCAAATGCCGCAGCTTGACGGGATCACGATTGGTTATCTGATCATTGGCGCATTCCTTTACATCTATCCGATGTACGCGCCGAAAGAGGATCTTGAGAACCGGATCATCGTACCGGACGAGCCGGACATGATGGACGATCATACGCCTGCGCGGCAGGCCTGACAAAACCGGGGCGGCAGATCTGCCGCCCTGACCCCCTTTCGCATTTGGTGAGAGTACCAATGACCCAGAAATTGCTCCGCGGACGTCTGCTGACCTTCCACCGTGAACCCCAAAGCCGTGATGACAGCGCGGCCTATACGTATCTCGAAGACGGCGCTTTGTTGATCGAGGACGGGATCATTCAACAGGTCGGTCCGTTTGAGGATGTGGCGGCGAATGTACCACTTGCCCCCGTAACCGACCACAGACCGCACCTGATGCTGGCCGGGTTCATCGACACCCATATTCATTTCCCTCAGGTGCAGGTCATCGCATCCTGGGGGTCGCAGCTGCTGGACTGGCTGAACAATTACACCTTCCCCGAAGAGACCCGCTATGCCGATCTGGATCACAGCACGCAGATGGCAACGAAGTTCTTTGATCAGTTGATCGCGCATGGCACGACCTCGGCGGTTGCGTTCTGTTCGGTCCACAAAACCTCGGCTGATGCGTTCTTTGCGGAAGCCTCGCATCGCGGGATGCGCATGCTGGGTGGCAAGGTTCTGATGGACCGCAATGCACCCGATGGGCTGCGCGATACGCCACAGTCCGGTTACGACGATACCAAGGTGCTGATCGACGCGTGGCACGGCAAGGGCCGCAACGGCTATGTCATCACGCCCCGTTTTGCGATCACGTCCTCACCCGAACAGATGGAGATGGCGCAAGCCCTCGCGTCCGAGCATCCGGAGTGCCACATCCAGACGCACCTGTCCGAGAACCATGATGAGATTGCGTTTACGGCGGAACTGTATCCCAAGGCGCGCGACTATCTGGATGTCTATCAGTCTTATGGTCTGCTGGGTGAAAAGACCCTTCTGGGCCACTCCATTCACCTCAAACCGCGCGAGATCGACGCATTGGTCGAAACCGGCGCGCACCCGGTCTTTTGCCCGACCTCAAATCTGTTTCTGGGCAGCGGCCTGTTTGACAATGCGGGTCTGCGCGCGAAGGGCATCACCAACGGAATTGCGACGGATGTCGGGGCAGGCACCAGCTATTCCATGCTTCAAACGCTGAACGAAGGCTACAAGGTGCTTCAGTTGCAGGGGCAATCGCTGCATCCGTTGCAGGCATTCCACTGGGCGACGCGGGGCAATGCGACAGTTCTGGGGCTGGAAGACAAGATCGGCACACTTGATGCGGGAACCGAGGCAGATATCGTAGTGCTGGATTCAAGAAGTACCGAAGCCATGGCCCTGCGTATGGAGCGGGCAGGCAGCCTTGCCGAAGAATTGTTCATCCTCCAGATGATGGGCGATGATCGTGCTATTGCCGAGGTTTATGTCGCTGGTGTACCCCGGAAATTACGTGCCGACGATGCAGCTTTTGCCGGCGGTCTGGAAAATGCCGATATCGCTGCGGTGTTCCCCGTGTATTGATCCGCTTGAGCCGCGCGCCGACCAGCGCATGCATTATCAAAGAGTTGCGAAAGGTGCTGCTTGGCGAAAGCGGGTGGTGTGCGGTGATCGCCTGCCTGATAGTCAGATCAATCTGCCGAAAAATCAGGATGTAAATGAAATGACAGCCAAGTATTTTGCCCCAACGGGTGGGCATCCGGGTCAGGACCAGCTTTTGACCGACCGGGCTGTTTTCACGGAGGCTTATGCCGTCATTCCCAAAGGGACGATGCGCGATATCGTCACCAGCTTTTTGCCATTTTGGGACAAGACCCGCCTTTGGGTCATTGCCCGTCCGATGACTGGGTTTTCCGAGACCTTTTCTCAATACATCATGGAAGTGTCGCCCGGCGGGGGATCTGACGAGCCTGAAACCGACCCGGGCGCCGAAGGTGTACTGTTTGTCGTCGAGGGTACGGCAAGCCTGACGATTCAAGGTCAAACACATCAGCTGAAAGAAGGCGGATATGCCTTTCTGCCCCCGTCATCCGACTGGACGCTGCACAACACAACCGATGCCATGTTGCGGTTTCACTGGATCAGAAAAGCCTACGACGCTGTGCCGGGGCTGGATCATCCCGAGGTCATCATCGCAAACGAGAAGGACATAGCGCCCACGCTCATGCCGGGTACGGATGGCAAATGGGGCACGACCCGATTTGTCGACCCAACCGACCTGCGCCATGACATGCATGTCACCATCGTCACCTTTGAGCCGGGTGCCGTGATCCCGTTTCTGGAAACCCATGTGATGGAGCACGGGCTTTATGTTCTGGAAGGCAAGGCGGTGTACCGGCTGAACAGTGATTGGGTCGAGGTTGAGGCCGGGGATTACATGTGGCTGCGCGCCTTTTGCCCGCAGGCCTGCTATGCCGGTGGTCCGGGCAAGTTCCGCTATCTGCTTTACAAGGACGTCAACCGTCACATGGGGTTACGCTTGTCCGCAGGCAGGTCATAGGCGCATCACCGCGAGGGTGACAGGCAGGAACAAAGCCATTTGTAAGTCAGCATGAACAAGCCCAGAACGGTCAGGCCGACCAGTGCTTGGTTCAGTGGGATATCGACGAGGCGCGCCCCAAGACATACGGAGATGACTGTTACAGGAAGGATGCCAATGGCTGTGGTCCACAGAAACAGCAGCCAGGGAACCGACGTCAGCCCAGCGCCATAATTCACGAGATTGAAAGAGATCACAGGGATCATCCTCAAACCAAGAAGCGTGCGCCAGGTGCACCGGCGCGTCACCCTGGTCAGTTGATCGAGATGTTTCGCTGGCAGGATCCGGGTCACAATGGCCTGACCCCACATGCGGGACATCCAGAACGCAAGGCAGGCCCCTATCATCGCGCCCGTCCAGACTGCCACACTGCCCCAGACCGGCCCAAGCAGGCTGCCCGCGGCCAAAGCGATGACTTCGGCGGGAATGGGTACCACATTGTGAACGACCATTAGGATGATGACGAATAGAACGGTCAGGTCAGGCCGCGCCCGCAGGCTTTCGAACAGGGCAAACACAATATGCTCGATCGGCAGGCTGCTGGTCAGCCATGCGATGGTGGCCAAAATGAGTCCAGTGGCGGCAAGTGCACCCCAGAACCGCAATCGCCCGCGTTTCCCGCTGGCACCTGCATGGAGGTTCGCCGCCTGTGTCATCCGCCAGCCGCCACTGCGGCGAATTCTGCCAGAGCGCCTTGCATCTTTTGCACTGCCGGATTGTCGGCAGGCACTCCGTGGGTCGGAGCGACATGCGCCGGGTCCTCATAGGTGAGCCACGTCTGGCCCAATGCGTCCTCGAAAAAGAGGATGCGCAACGGCAGATAAAGCGCGAGGGTCTGGCTTGTTTGCAACGCATTCGCGCCGATGGTCGGGCTGCCAAAGATTACGACCGTTGTTGGGCGCAAGGCGGTTCCGACACTGGCTGATCCTTCGGAAAAGTTGACCACTGCAAAAACCCTGGCCCCGGCTCTGTCCACGGCTTGCGTCAAGCGGTTCACCGAAGCCTCGACGGACGCGTTGCTGGTCATGTTGATACGTTCGGCCAAGGCCGACGTTGCGGCCAGCCCTATTCCAAGCGTGGCTGCGAGAAGGTTGCGTTTGTTCATGTGTCCTGTCCTGTTCATATGATGTCTCGTGATCATGGCGCTGGCCGATGAATTCTGCTTGAGTGGTTTCAGAGGATTATTGGAGGATTTCCGAGTGCCTGAACCAAAGGCGCAGGACCCGGGCAACGTTGTGACCTTCGGTCCGTTTCGACTGGACCGCGCGGCGCAGGAATTGACCCGTGACGGGGCCGCGGTGGCGATCGAGCCCCAAAGCCTGCGGGTTCTGGAGCATCTGATCAGGCACCGAGACCGGGTGGTGTCACGGGACGACCTGATAAGCGCGATCTGGGGCGGACGCGTGGTCACAGATTGGGCGGTATCGGCTGCCATCAAGGCTGTCCGGGCTGCACTGAACGACGATGGCCATCCCAAGCGGTACCTGAAAACAGTCCATGCGCGTGGGTTCCGGTTTGTCGGCGAAGTGGACGCGCCGGATGCCGACACTGATACTTCATATCAAACCCCGCCCAAGTCTTGCATTCTCGTTCGGGAAATCAGGTCCAGCGGGGCTTTGGTCGAAGACGATTACCTTGCCGATGGTATGACGGACGATCTGATCACGGACCTGACCAGACTGACGTCGGCGCGGACTTTGTCACGCAACGGATCGCGCGCGTTGGCGGACGGGGCAAAGCTTGCTGCGCATGGTGTCACGCATGTTGTTGACGGCAATTTGCGCCGCATTGGCGAAACCCTCAGGCTGAACCTGTCCGTTCAGGATGCCAAAGACGCGCACACGCTTTGGGCCGAACGGTTTGATTTTGCTGCGTCCAGCCTTTTGGCGGCCCAAGATCAGATCAGCCTGCGGTTGGCCGGATTCATCGACCCGGATCGCAATGTGCACGCAGATCGGCGAATCCGTACGGGCGACCCTGCGGCATATGACGCCTATCTCAAGGGGCGCTTTGCCTATTACCGTTATGACCCCAAAAGCTTTGCCGAAGCCTTGCACCAGTTCACAACCGCGACCGAGCTCGACCCCGGCTTTGCCGAGGCCTTTGCGCATCAGGCCTATTGCCGTACGGCTTTGTATGTTTTTGGCTGGCCGGGTGCGGACAAGTCCCTTGATCCCGTCGAAGCCATTGCGCGCAAAGCGGTTGCACTGGATGATAACTCTGCCCTGGCGCATGCGCGTTTGGGATGGGTTCTGGGCTATCGCGGCCAGCCGGATGCAACGGTGGCGGCATTTGACAATGCTGTCATGCGGGACCGAAACAACGGGGAAGTGTACTTTGCCTATGGCGAGACGCTGAATCGCCTGTCGCAGCCTGAGCGCGCACTGGACCTGTTGGCCATGGCCTTTTCCAAGGACAGTTTTCATCCGCCAAGTTGGGAGTTTGCCAAGGGCCATGCGCGTGTCCTGCTCAGAGACTTTGACGCCGCGATTGCCCATTTTGAAACTGTGCTTGAGCGGGTTGAACGCTTTATCCCGGCCCGTGTTCAACTCGCCCGGGCGTTGAGCGAGGTCGGACGCTTGGAAGACTCGGCAGGTATCGTGGCGTCGATCCGCACATTTGCGCCAAAATACGATATGGCAGCCGCGCGGCGCATGTTCCCTTATCCGGAGAAACAGCACCGGATACGCCTTGATGACGCTTTGCAATCTGCAGGCTTGTGAGCGGCCTCAGGCTGCGAATTCGCGGATAACCCGACCTGCGTTGACCGGAACACGCACACCGTCGCGCATCGCAAGACGCCCGTTCACCGCGACATGGCAGATGCCTGACGCGTAGCGGCGCGGGTTCTTGGCCGTGGCGTTGCTGGCGATGTTGACCTTGTCGAACACGCAGACATCTGCGTGGTATCCAGCCTTGAGCGCGCCGCGACCTTGCAAACCAAGCCGGGCGGCGGGGACAGTCGTCAGCTTTGCCAACCCTTCGGCCAGCGTAAGCGTTCCCCTGTCCCGTACATAATATTGCAAGAACCGGGCCGCCCATCCGTAGCCCGATAAAGAGCCGAGGTGATCCTTGAGCACCCCCTCGTTCGCCGTCGCGACAGTATCAGAAATGACCGCGCATTCGGGTTGCGCAAGGCACAGATCAATATCGGCGTCCTGAAAGGCCTTTGAGGACCACATGCAGGACATCAGGTCGTTGCCCTCTTCAAGCAAAATATCAAGGACGGCATCGTAGGGGTGGCAATTGCGCATGCGCCCAATCTCGGCAAAGTCCATGCCGACCAAGTCCTTGTTGTGGGTCGCATTGAGCACAATGATATCCGACCACTTCTCGGCCTTCACGATCAACCACATCGGTTGCGGATTGGCTTTGATCTTTTCGCGCTTTTCGGGATCGGCAAGGCGTTTGAGGATGTCGTCGATTGTCCCAGCCTGCGCCCATTTCGGCAGGATGGCCGCCATGAACGTGTGGTTCCAGTCATGGGGAATGACGTCAAAGGCGATGTCCGTATCGTGACGTCGCGCCAGTTCGATCATCTCGAGCGTATGTTCCATCGCATAATGTGGCGCGCCATATTTTGGCTGAATGTGGCTGATCTGAAGTTTGGCACCGGATTGCCGGGCGGTCGCGATGGCCTCGGCAAACCCCAGATCATAGTGCGTGTCACGATTGCGCACATGGGTGGCATAGAGACGTTTGTATTTTGCGGCGACCTCGCAGAGCGGCACAAGATGTTCAGGGGCCGCCAGAATGCCGGGGAAGTATTCGAGGCCGGAGGAGAAGCCGCCCGCCCCTTCGTCCATGCACTGATCGACAAGGTGGGCCATCTTCTTGACGTCATCGGCCTCGCCCGGCTGCATTTCACCGCCCAGAATGGCCCGGTGAATGGTTCCGTGGCCGACAAAGGCCATGACATTCACGCCAAGCTCGGTCTCATCCAGAACGTCCAGATAATCGCCAAAGCCAAGCCACGGCTTGTGCTTGGCTTTTTCGGTGTACCAGGGGGCGACGCGGCGGATGTCGTCCTTGGAATTCACCGGTGCGCAACTTGCCCCGCATTGTCCGATCACTTCGGTTGTGACGCCCTGATGCACCTGGCTTTCGGCACGGCCATCCGCGATCAGGGTGAAATCCGAGTGGGTGTGCATGTCGATAAAACCGGGCGAAACGACCAGTCCGGACACATCGATCACTTCGTCCGCGGCTTCTGTCTGGAGCGTTCCACTGGACTCGATGGCGGCAATCATACCGTCCTTGATTGCAACATCCCCGACAAAGCTGTCGCGGCCCGTACCGTCGAAAACCTCGCCGCCTTTCAACACCAGATCATACATTGCAACACCTCATCAAAGCGCAGGACCATAGAGCCAGTTTGGCAGAAAAACTGCGATTTCCGGGAACGCGATCAGGATCAGCATGCCAACGATATAGGCCCCGATAAAGGGCAGCACGGCGACGGAAATCCGTTCGATCGAGATATTGGAGATCCGCGCGGCCACCGTCAGGTTCGCCCCCAGCGGCGGGGTCAGGAACCCGATCTCGCAGGTGATGACGGTAAAGATCCCGAACATCACCGGATCGACGCCCAGCGAGGTGACCAAGGGCAGAAAGACGGCCGTGAACAGGACGATCTGCGCCAGTGATTCCATGAATGTGCCAATGAAGATGTAGAAGATACCGATCAGCAGCAGCACCAGATATTTGTTCTCGGTGATCGAGGTGATGCCTTCTTGTACCGCAGCGGGTACGTCAAAAAAGGCGGTCAGTTGTCCAAAGGCCAGCGTCGGGGTCAGCAGGATCAGGATGCCCGTCAGCAGTGCCGTGAACCGCAGCGCGTCGATCAGTTTCTTCAGCGTCAGTTCGCGGTAGATGAAAAGACCCACGAAAAGTGAATAAAACACCGCCACACCTGCAGCTTCGGTCGGGGTGAACGCCCCACCATAGATCCCGCCGAGGATCAGTACCGGTGCCCCAATGGACCACTTGCCGTCCCACGCCGCCTTCAGGAATGGGCCCCATGAAAACGGGTCACCATCTCCGCCGTAGCCGCGCCGCCGTGCTATGACATAGGTCGTGATCATCAACAGAATGGTCACCATGAGACCGGGCAAAAGCCCCGCCAGAAACAGGCGCGGGATCGATGTTTCAGACACCAGCCCGTAGATGATCAGAAGGTTGGAAGGTGGGATGAGGCTGCCCAACGCGCCCGCACTCGCGGTTATAGCGGCGGCAAAGGGCACGTCATAGCCTTCGCGCTTCATCGCGGGTACGGTAACCGATCCGATGGCCGCCGTGGTGGCGGGGCCGGAGCCTGAGAGGGCCGCAAAGAGCATGCAGGCAAAGACCGTGACCAGCCCCATGGACCCCCGATAGGCCCCCACAAGTGTGGTGGCGATGCCGATCATGCGGTTGGCCATGCCGCCGACTTCCATCAGTCGTCCGGCCAGCACAAACAGCGGAATGGTCAGCAACGGAAACGGGGTGAGACTGCCATATCCGGTTTGCGCCATCAGCGTATACGGGATGTCGATGATGTAGATGGCAATCGCCGTCGTCAGCCCCACCGCCACAAACAACGGGATGCCCATGATCGTCAAAACAACAAAACTGATCGCCAGAATGGCGAGCGGGCTCATATGTGGGCCTCGTCATCTGCAATCGGGTCAGAGCCGTCCTCGTTCAGCATACCCGGGAGGCCCTCGGCCCCGCCACGGTACCATTCGATATAGGTCTGGATCAGCCGGATCAGCATCAGTGCATATCCGATCACAAGGATTGTCTGCGGGTAGAACTGGTTGATCCCAAGGCTGGGCGACGTCTCGGGGAAGCGCCAGAAAACATACAGGTAATCGATGCTGACGCGGACCATGAAGATGCAAAAGAACGCCCACAGCGCGTCGGCCATGAAGATAACGTATCGGCCAAAGCGCGGCGGCAGCGCATGCACGGCAACGAGGATGCGAATGTGAAACCGTTCGCGTACGCACAAGGCAGCACCGGTATACACCGCCCAGACCATGGCCATCGATGCGGTTTCTTCGGTCCAGTGCAGGGCGATTTGAAACATGTACCTCGCGACGACCTGCGCGAACACCGCAATGGAAATGATCACCAGACATGTGCAGCAAATCAGCTCTTCGAAATGTCGCTCAAGCCACTTTAGCGCTTTCATCGGGGTGTCCTTGATGCTGCAGGCATGGGAAAAGAGGGCCAGCCGCGCCAGCCCTCTTTGAAATGCCTGCTAGTCGGCCGCGGCCTGGATCATGCCGACAAGTTCGACAAATTCGGCCCCGCGTTGTTCGGCAAACTGGGCCTGCACGCCTTTTGCGGCTTCGACAAAATCGGTCTTGTCCGGTGTTGTCATCGCCATGCCGCCCTCGGAGGCCAGCCAGTTGCGGACCTCTTCGGTTTCGGTCGCCACCTGCGCTGCAAACTCGGCACCAGCATCATTCGCGGCGCGTGTGATCTGTTCGCGCTGCTCATCGCTCAGCTTTTTCATGAAGTTGCCAGAAGCAAAAAGAGGACCAAACGCAACGAAGTGTTCAAGGATGACAAGATGCGGCTCGAATTCATAGAATTTCATGTCGCGGATAAACTGAGTGCCGTTGTCGCCACCGTCCACGGTACCGGTTTGCAGCGCCGTCGGTGTTTCAGACCACGCAAGCGGTACAGGGTTTGCACCAAATGCTTCGAACGTGGCGATCATGACCTCGTTCTTGGGCACGCGAATTTTCAGGCCGTCCATATCCGCCATCGTGTTGACGGGGCGCACGGAGTTGTAAAAGTCACGATAGAGCGCCGGGCCAAAGGCCAGCATGTGGACGCTGGTATCTGCTTGCAGTTTGTCTTTCATGATCTGGCCGACTTCGCCGTCGAGCACCTTGGCCAGGTGTTCCTTGTTCTGGAAAATATAGGGCAGAACCGTCACATCCATCAAAGGCCAGTGGGGCGAGACGTTGTTGGCCGTGATGAAAAACCCATCGACCGTGCCAAGCTGCATCGCCTTGAACGCTTCGTCTTCGGAGCTGATCTGGTTGCAGCAGCGCAGTTTCACATCAACCGCGCCGTTTGTATATTCCTCGGCTTTTTGCTCAAAAATCTTGCCAAAGCGGCCATAGAGCGACTCTTCGGGTGCGCCAAAACCGACATTCATCGTGATGTCGGCCGCCAGCGCCGAGGTTGCAGTTACGCCCGCCAGCGCAGCGGACGCAAAAATCGTTTTGAAATTTATGACTTTCATGTGGTTCTCCCGGTTTGTCTTGTTGATTAAGGCAAGCTTTGCACAACAATTTTCACGAGTATAATATCATAATAGTCGGTATTGATATAATTTGGGTATCATGAGCATAGATCTGAGACACTTCCGTTGCTTCGTCGCTGTTGCCGAAGACCTGCATTTTCACAAGGCGGCCAAGCGGCTGGGTGTGGCCCAGCCTGCTCTTAGCCGAACCATTCAAAATCTTGAACGCGCGCTGGGCGTGCCCCTTTTTGTGCGCAGCAATCGCAGCGTTGAAATGACGACAGCGGGTAAGAGTTTTTTGAAGGGATGCAGGGAGGTTCTGAACCGGACCACTCAGATTGTCGAAGATGTACAGCGGGTGCATGAGGGCCGGATCGGAACGCTGCGGATCGGGTATACCGACAATGCCATCAACGGCCATGCGCCGCAGTTGCTGAAGGACTTTCAATTTTTGCAGCCGGATATTGACCTGAGGTTGAAGCACACCGTGACGTCGAACCAGCTCGTCGACCTTGAGGAAGGCACAATTGACTTTGGGTTCGCCACGGGGTCGGTGGCCCGTCCGGGGTATGGGTATTGCTGCATTCAACGCGAACGGTTCGTCTGCGTGGTTTATGACGGGCATCGGTTTTCAGATCGCAAGACCGTGCGCCTGGCCGAGTTTGCGAACGAGGCGATGATCCATGGCGTGCCGGACCAGTGGGAACACTTCCACTCTTATTTGATGCCGCTTTCCCGAAAGGCGGGATTTGAACCCATGGTGGCGCAAGTGGGACTTGCGACGTCAGATATCCTGCGCCTTGTGGCATGTGGGATGGGCATCACGATCCTGACCGAATCCGTGGCGGATACACTTCCCCCCGGGGTGAAAATCGTTCCGCTGGAGGATGTTTCCGACCACCTGGATACCATCGTCATTTGGCGCACGGACCAGATCAACAGCGCGAAAGAGCACTTTATTGGCTTCCTGCAAGGGGCCTTGCAAGGTGGTTCTTATCCGAATGAAACGGCCTACGTGCGATCGCGGAACCACAGCGATGGCGGATGATGCATCCGCCTTCCAAGGAAGGTTGCGAAGTTTATCCGTAAGGCGGATGCATCATCCGCCTAAAGCGGTTGCCCGCGCATCAGTCTTGGCAGATCACCCGTCAGGCCTGCCGCCTCGCGGATGAAGCCGCGCCGCAATCGTGGTATGGCGTTCACCAGCCCCATGCCGATATCGCGCAAGCCGCGCAGCGCCGCATTATCATTCGAGAACAAACGGTTGAACGCATCTGTCGCCATCGCAAGCGTTGTATTGTCAAACCTGCGCCACTCTTCATATCGGGTCAAAGTCGCAATACTTCCGATATCTTCGCCCCGGCGATGGGCGTCCGTGATCACCTCTGCCAAAGCAGCGATATCCCGCATGCCGGCATTCAGACCCTGGCCCGCAATCGGGTGCACGCCATGCGCAGCGTCACCGATCAGGGCGATCCGGTCAGACACCAGCCGTTGCGCCAAAGACAAGGACAGGGGGTAGGTGTACCGCTGCCCGACAAGGCTGATGTCGCCCAGGAAGTCGCCAAAGCGCGGGCGCAGCATGGTCATGTATTCCGCGTCCGGCAAGGCATGGAATGCTGCGGCGTTCCTGGCGCTCTCGCTCCACACAATCGAGCTGACACTGCCGGGCAAAGGCAGGATTGCCAACGGGCCGGGCGGCATGAAGAACTGATGCGCGATCCCGTGGTGCGGCTTTTCGTGTTCAATGGCGCAGACCATAGCGGTTTGCCCATATCCCCACCCCGTGCGTTTGATGCCCGCACGCGCAGCGGTGCCGCTGCCGCGCCCGTCCGCGCCGATCAACAGTGCGCCGGTGAGTGTATTGCCAGAGCTCAATGTGACAGACACACCGCTGGATGTTACCGATTGCGCGGTCACGGTTTCCCCGGATATATGGGTTATGCTGTCCGTGGCGGCCATTGTATCAAGCAAACTGCGGCGCAGATATCTGTCCTGGACCATGTACCCCATCGGCCCTTCTTCGATCTCGGCGTGATCGAAATGCATGAAGAACGGAGAAGGTCCCTGGCCTGCACGACCATCGGACACCTTGATTTCCAGAATGGGTTGGCTGTGGTCGGCGATCTTGTCCCAAAGATCGATGCCTGTCAGAAGCCGTTGCGACGTCAGGGCGACAGCATAGCTGCGCCCATCAAAGGCCGCAGTCTTGCGCACCTCTTCTTCCAGCGCATCTATAACGGTGACCTTCAAGCCCGTTTGGGCGAGGGCCACTGCCAGAATGGGGCCGGACAGGCCGCCTCCGACAATCAGGATATCGCTGTCGCGTTTCATCGGGTGTGTCTGGAACGATCTTTCATGGGTGGCAATATGGCGGCGCACTTGGGATTGTCCATGCGCCAGCACGTCGCTACCGTCACCGCATCAGGATGCGGAGATTGGACATGCAAGAGTGGTTGGACAAGAGTGCTGCGGCTTTGGGGGATGCCATCGGGTCCGGAGCACTGGACCCGGTTGAACTGACGCAGGCCTTTTTGGACCGGATCGCGGCCCATGATTTGCGGGATCGCATCTATGCGCGGGTGACCGAAAGCCGCGCACTGGCCGAGGCTGAGGCGGCGCGGTTGCGCGCGACAGCGAAGCAGCGTCTGTCCCGGCTGGATGGGGTGCCCATCAGTTGGAAAGACCTGTTTGATACGGCGGGAACGGGGACCGAGGCCGGGTCGAACCTGTTGAAAGGTCGGGTGCCCGATCGCGATGCGGCCGTGTTGCGCAACGCATGTGCCGCCGGTTTGGTCTGTCTTGGCAAAACCCATATGAGCGAGTTGGCTTTTTCAGGGCTGGGCTACAACCCGTCCACAGCGACACCTCCGTGTGTGAACGATGCTGACGCTGTGCCGGGCGGTTCGTCATCCGGGGCGGCTACGTCCGTCGCGTTCGGTTTGGCACCAGCGGCGATTGGATCGGACACAGGCGGTTCGGTGCGCATCCCTGCCGCGTGGAACGATCTTGTCGGCCTGAAAACAACAGCGGGCCGGTTGTCCCTTGAGGGGTGCGTGCCGTTGAGCCTGAAATTCGATACGGTCGGTCCATTGACAAAGTCCGTGGAAGACGCGGCGTTGCTGATGTCCGCGTTGGAGGGGCGCAAGGCCTTTGATCTGCGGGGAGGATCGTTGAAAGGTCGGCGGTTTGCCGCGTTGCAAACGGTGGTCCTTGACGACATCCGGGCTGAACCCTTGGCGGGTTATAACGCGGCGTTCGAGCGGTTGCGGGCCGCAGGCGCCATGATCGAGCCTGTCGAGGTTCCGGAACTGGCCGGGGAAAACGGAGCGATGGCCACGTCGGGCCCGCTTTATCCCGGCGAGGCATACGGATTGTGGCGCGACGTGATCGAAGCCAACCCGGATGCGATGTATGCTGAAATTCTGCAGCGGTTCCGTCTGGGCGCGAATTTCTCGGCGCCGGATTACAATGCGGCATGGTCTCGACTGGAGGCTGCCCGTCAGGCCTGGGATGCGCGCACTGCGTCTTTCGACGCGGTTTTGGCGCCATCCGCCCCCATTCTGCCGCCCAATCTGGATCGGTTGACCACGGATGGGGAGTATTACACTGCCAAGAACCTGCTGGCCTTGCGCAACACGCGTGTCGGCAATCTGATGGGGCTGTGTGTGCTCACCTTGCCGACGGGGGTGTCAAGTTGTGGTATCATGCTGATGGGTGCGCCAAATTGCGAGGAAGCTCTGTTGCGGGTTGGTGTGGCTGCCGAACAAGCATTGCGCCAGACCTGAGTGCACGTCCGGCGCGTCGAAAATGGGGGCCAGCCCCCCGCGCGTGCCGCGCGCCCCCGGAGTTTATCGGGCAAGATGAAGCGGATCTTTGGCGGATTTGCCACAAGCCCGGGTTTTGGCGTGGTTTTTCTGGACGAAGCAGCCAGCCTTGGGGTATCGTAATCCAAACGGGGCGAACATGATCCCGAACCTGAGGCAGTTTTATGACGTTTCCCGAGCGGTTTTCGAACCTTCCGGCTTATGCATTCCCGCGTCTGCGCGCACTGTTGGACGTTCACGCGCCCGGTGGTGACGTTGTGCATATGACCATCGGCGAGCCCAAACACGCCTTTCCGGCCTGGGTCACGGATGTCATCACGGACCATGCGGCCGGGTTTAACAGCTATCCGCCGAACGAAGGCATTCCGGAACTGCGCCGCGCGTTTTGCGACTGGTTGGACCGGCGCTATGGGGTGACGAGAGACCCTGACATTCATGTGATGCCTTTGAACGGGACGCGGGAAGGTCTGTACAATGCAGGCATGGCCCTGTGTCCGGAACAAAAGAACGGGCTGCGCCCTGCCGTGCTGATGCCGAACCCGTTTTATCAGGTCTACATGCTGGCTGCGATTTCATCGGGCGCGGAACCGGTCCTGGTGCCTGCCACGGCGGCGACGGGGCATTTGCCGGACTTTGCTTCTGTCGATCCCGGTATTCTGAACCGTACCGTTGCCTGCTACATGTGCTCGCCTGCGAACCCTCAGGGTGCGGTCGCGGGCAAAGAGTACTGGCAGGACCTGATTGCTTTGGCCGAGCGTTATGACTTTCAGATTTTTGCAGATGAATGCTATTCCGAAATCTACCGGGATGTGCCGCCCGTTGGCATTCTGGAGTGTGTGAAGGACGCAGATCCGGAGCGGGTTGTTGCGTTTCATTCCCTGTCCAAGCGGTCGAACCTGCCTGGGCTGCGCTCCGGGTTCGTCGTGGGTGGGCCCGACACGATGCGTGAGATCAAGCAGTTGCGTACCTATGCGGGCACCCCTTTGCCCACGCCTTTGCAACATGCTGCCGCTGCGGTCTGGGCCGATGAAGCGCATGTGGTCGAAAACCGTGCGCAGTATCATGAGAAATACGAGATGGCGGATACTATTTTGGGAGCGGTACCGGGTTACGTGGCCCCGGAGGCGGGCTTTTTTCTGTGGTTGCCTGTCGAGGATGGTGAAGCGGCGGCGCTGAAATTGTGGAAAGCCACCGGTGTGCGGGTCTTGCCCGGAGCGTATCTGGCTCGCGAAGTAGACGGGTTCAACCCCGGTAGCAAGTATCTCCGGGTGGCCTTGGTCGCCCCAAAGGCAGAGACGGAGCGGGGCCTGAAGGCCATTCGCGATGTAATCTATGCCCAATAAGAACGAGGGAAGCATGGCATATCAGACACGACGGGATCCGCTCTTTGATCACGGAATGCAGGCGGCGATCGAAAAACGTGGTCGCGAACTGATCGGTATCGTGCTTTTGGTCCTGGGCGCGATGGCGGCCGCCATGATGCTGAGTTACACGCCGGACGATCCCAACTGGATGGCCTCGACCGATGCGCCGGTGCAAAACTGGATGGGCCGGACAGGCGCGGCCCTTGTTGCACCAATGTTCATGATTGCGGGCTGGGGCATTATTGGGATTGCCCTGATCCTGATGGGCTGGGGTATCCGATTTGTGCTGCATCTGGGCACCGAGCGCGCGTTCGGGCGGTTGATTTTTGCGCCGATCTGCATTGCCTTTGGATCGATCTATGCGGCGACCTTGCAGCCTGGACCTGAATGGCTGGCAACCCACGGCTTTGGTCTTGGTGGCCTGTTCGGCGACACCGTGATGGCACTGATCCTGACGGCAATCCCGCTTGGGTCTGTTTTATCGGTCAAGCTGATGTCGTTGCTGATGGGGATTGCCATTATGGCGTTCGGGACTTTTGTGCTTGGCTTTACCCGACCTGAATTGCGCCGGGTGATCCGGTTTCTGGTCGTGGGGATTGTCATGGCCTATGCCAGTTTGATTGCTTTGCTGGGCCTTGGTGCCAATCGGGCCGTAAAAACGGCGCGGGTCATGCAGGCGCGTACTGCAGAACGGCGCGCCATGCGCAAGACCGATGCACTCAAGGCCGAAAACTTTGCCGCCAACATGGTTGATCCTGAAGATTTCGAAGAGGAAGAACCTGCCAAACCGGGCCTGTTTTCGCGGATGCCGACCCTGATCAAGCGGAGTGACCCTGTGCCGGACGACATGCCCGAAGCCGAGTTGGTCGAAACCCACCGCGATCTGGATATCGACGAAGGCCCGGGCGAGGAGCGAATCAAGGCCAAGATCTCGGATGTCATAAAATCGCGTATCCGGTCCAACCCTGCCGTTCAGATGGGATCAATTGCGCCGCTGACCAAAGGCCGGGGGCGTGGTCCCGATCCGCTTATCCTAAATGCGCATCCGCATACGCACTTGCCGCCTGAACCGCCGCTTACTGCGGCATCGCTCAACCGGATCGTGCCTCCGCTGGTTGCAGCACGCGAAGTGCCGATTGAAGAAGAGGACGTCGTCGAACCGGAACTGGCCTATGTGCCCGATGATCTTGGGGAACTTGCGCCCGAACCGGAGGCAACTGCGCCCAGGATCCCTGTGGCCGAGCCCCGCAAGGTCGTGCAGCAACCGGTGCGCAGGCCCGTTCAGCCCAGCACGCGCGCCAAACTGGAAGCGCAGCCCGCCTTGCGGTTTGAGGACACCCATCCCGGCTTTGAACTGCCGCCTCTGAACCTTCTTGAAAACCCGGTTGAAATTCAGCGCCATCACCTGAGCGATGAGGCGCTGGAAGAGAACGCGCGGATGCTGGAGAATGTTCTGGATGACTACGGCGTCAAAGGCGAGATTGTTGCGGTCCGCCCTGGCCCCGTCGTCACCATGTACGAACTGGAGCCTGCGCCCGGTTTGAAAGCGTCGCGCGTCATCGGATTGGCGGATGATATTGCCCGGTCGATGGCGGCCCTGTCTGCCCGTGTGTCGACTGTTCCCGGCCGGTCCGTGATCGGGATCGAACTGCCCAATGAAAACCGCGAAAAGGTTGTCTTGCGCGAGATTTTGTCCAGTCGCGACTTTGGCGACAGCAACATGCGCCTGCCCTTGGCCTTGGGCAAGGATATCGGGGGCGAAGCCGTTGTCGCCAACCTGGCCAAGATGCCCCACTTGCTGATTGCGGGGACCACAGGTTCGGGTAAGTCGGTTGCGATCAACACGATGATCCTGTCGCTGCTTTACAAACTGACGCCACAAGAGTGTCGGTTGATCATGATCGACCCCAAGATGCTGGAACTCAGCGTTTATGACGGTATCCCGCATCTGCTGTCGCCGGTTGTCACGGACCCCAAGAAGGCTGTTGTGGCGCTGAAATGGACTGTTGGCGAAATGGAGGAACGCTATCGCAAGATGTCGAAGATGGGCGTTCGGAACATCGAAGGCTACAATGGCCGCGTCCGCGATGCGTTGGCCAGGGATGAGATGTTCAGCCGGACAGTACAGACCGGATTTGACGATGACACGGGTGAGCCGATCTTTGAAACCGAAGAATTTGCGCCCGAGGCCCTGCCCTATATCGTCGTGATCGTGGACGAGATGGCCGACCTGATGATGGTCGCGGGCAAAGAGATCGAAGCCTGTATCCAGCGTCTGGCGCAGATGGCCCGGGCCAGCGGCATTCACCTGATCATGGCGACACAGCGTCCGTCGGTGGATGTGATTACCGGTACGATCAAGGCGAACTTCCCGACCCGGATTTCATTCCAAGTGACCTCGAAAATCGACTCGCGCACCATTCTGGGTGAAATGGGCGCCGAACAGTTGCTGGGTATGGGTGACATGCTGTACATGGCGGGCGGCGCCAAGATCACCCGCTGCCACGGTCCCTTTGTCAGTGATGAGGAAGTGGAAGAGATCGTAAACCACCTCAAGGCCTTTGGCGCGCCTGACTATGTCTCGGGCGTTGTGGAGGGGCCGCCTGAGGACAAGGAAAACAGTATCGATCAGGTTCTGGGCCTTGGCGGCAATACAGATGGTGAGGACGCGCTCTATGACACGGCGGTGGCGATCGTGATCAAAGACCGCAAATGCTCCACCAGCTACATTCAGCGCAAATTGGCGATCGGGTACAACAAGGCGGCGCGTCTGGTGGAACAGATGGAGGACGAAGGTGTCGTGAGTGCCGCAAACCATGTGGGCAAGCGCGAAATCCTTGTGCCTGAACAGGGCTGACCTGGTCCGCTGGCGCTGTGCTGTATCAGCGATCTGTCGCCATATTTCCGTGATTGATATCGCATATCGCGCCCCTTGGTCCTATATCGAGGACCAAGGACAAAGGCCCTGAAAGGGAAGCGGTATGAACGTGTTGAAACGTATGGTTGCGGTTGCACTTGCAACGATCATTGGACAATCGGCGTGGGCGGACAAACTGCCTTTGGCCAAGATTTCGGCCTATCTGAACGATCTCAAAACGGTCGAAGGCGATTTTACGCAGATCAACGATGACGGCACTGTCGACACCGGGACGGTCTATATCAAGCGACCCGGAAAAATGCGGTTCGAATACGACCCGCCCAACAGCGCGCTGGTCATCGCAAGCGCCAATGCGGTCTATATTGCGGACAAAAAGTCGAACCAGATGCCTGAAACCTATCCACTGCGCCAGACGCCTTTGTCTATCATTCTGGCCCGCAATGTCGACTTGTCCCGTGACAGGATGGTTGTGGGACATGACTTTGACGGAACCGCGACGATCGTTACGGCGCAAGACCCTGATAACGCTGAGTATGGCAGCATCCAGATGAAATTCACCGATGCACCAGTGCAGTTGCGGCAATGGATCGTGAACGACAGCGGTGGCGGTCAGACCACCGTCATTCTGGGCGAAGTGACCACAGGCGGAACGCTGTCGAACCGCCTGTTCAATCCGCCAAGCCGCCGGAACTAGAGGCCGCGCACCTTGCACGTGTCCAACTGGGTTGCGTACATCTTGGACCGGGCGTCGACTTGTCCGGCAACGCGAACCAGCCACGATTTTGAATTGTAGCTGCCTCGGGCAAAACCGGAGCGGCCTTCGTGGTAAGCAAGGTATTGATTGCGCGTATCGTGAAGCGGGATGCCAAGCTTTTCCTGCGTTTCCGCCATGTACCAACCCATGAAATCTGTCGCATCGCGAATGCGGTCGCGGCGCGCCGTCCGGCTGTTGGTTTGTTTGACATATTCATCCCAGGTGCCGTCCAGGGCCTGAGAATAGCCAAAGGCACTGGATTGTCTGCCTGTGGGAATCACGCCCGCAGCATAGCGGTAGGGCGTGCGCGCATTCGAAATGAATTTGCTTTCCTGATAGATCGTTGCCATCTGGACGTGCACAGGCACGCCCCACCGGCGTTCCGTCGCCTTGAAGGCACGGGCGTATTGTGGGCGCTCTTTCAAAATGGAACAGGCATTGTCCAGGGTGCGCGGCGCGGTTCCAGACCCGCCGCCACAGCTGGCCGCCAAGAGTACCAATGTCAGGGCGCGAAAGAGTCTGCTCATCTGCCTCACTCGCTTTATTATGTTTTTTCTGCACTCTAGCGAATTTTGACGCTCAGGGAAATCACGTTTTTTATAAAACTGCAGCCAGAATGAGCGGCAGGGCACCGATGGATATCAGCGTTGATGCAACCACCAGCCCGGCCACTGCCTGCGCATCAGCACCGTATTTCTCGGCCAGAAGGTAGGACGTAACGGCCACAGGCGTTGCAACCTGCAGGACAAGAACGCCAAAGGCAGTTGGATCAAGTTCAAAATAACGCCCTGTGACCCAAGCGATCCCGACGCACAGCGCCAGTTTGACTATCGACAGGCAGGCTGCCCGAACAAATCCGCGTCCTGACAAACGTGCAACCGCAACCCCGAGTGTGATCAACATCACGGGAATCGCTATCTGGCCCACCAATTCCAGCGTGTTGGTCAGAAACTTCGGCGTTTCCCAGCCTTGCCACAGGAACACGACGCCCAGGACCGTTCCCCAGACCAATGGTTCGCGCAATACCTTGCCCAGTGACCCCGCCCCGGCCACCAGCCAGATTCCGAAGGTGTAAGACCACAGTGCCATGATCGCAAAAACGATGACCGCAAAGCTCAGTCCGACATCGCCAAATGCGAACAGGGCCAGCGGCAATCCCAGATTGCCCGTGTTTCCAAAAATGAGCGGCGCGCTGTAGGTGCGCGTTTCAAGCTTCAAGATCCTGACGAGAGCCAGAAAAACAACGGTCACGATCGCATAGGACACGATGGCCGCGAGCGAGAGCGACTTCAGCGCGGCCGGATCGATCTCGGTTTTCATCAAGGAAATGAATATGAGGCACGGCAGCGACAGTGTCATCGCCAGTTGGGTGACAAACTGAATGCGGTACTCCAGCCCGACCTTGACCCAAGCAAACCCAATGCCTGCGAGCAAAAAGACCGGTGCGACAATTTCCAGGACTGTAAATGTAAGGTTCACAAACTGTTTCCCGAAAAATTGTGCGCAATTGTTGGACAAATGTCCCTTGCACCGTGTAATCACGGGCGTTAGGGGGCGCAACGTTATGCTTAAGACACGCGCAAAATATCATCTGGGCCAGGTGGTCCGTCATAAAAAACACCCCTTCCGGGGCGTGATTTTTGACGTCGATCCGGAATTTGCCAATACCGATGAATGGTATGAGGCGATTCCCGAAGACAGCCGTCCGAAAAAGGCACAGCCTTATTATCATCTGCTCGCCGAAAACGATCAAAGCTATTATGTGGCTTATGTGTCCGAGCAGAACCTGGTTGCGGACTATTCGGGAGAACCTGTGGATCATCCCGACATTCCCGACCTTTTTGGTCCGTTCGAGGACGGAGCCTATCCGCTGCACTTCCAATTGAACTGAAGCAGGCGGAGGATGCCTCCGCCTTACGGGTTCAGTATCCCAGCGCGCACCCATCTTTCCGCGGGTCGCTTGCACCTTCCAGAACGCCATCATCCCGGATCACAATCGCCTGGGCCCCGCCAATGGCGGTGTCTGGACAGCTGACGGCGTGGCCCATGTCGCCCAGTTCAGATCGCACCGCGTCGGAATAGCCACGCTCGACCTTCATGTTGCCTGCGTCTGAAAAGGCGCGGGGCGCATCAATCGCGCTTTGCGGGTCCAGTCCGAAATCGACAAGGTTTGTGACCAGGCGCGCATGGCCGTTGGGTTGATACGCACCACCCATCACGCCAAACGGCATGAACGGTTTGCCGTCTTTCGCGAGCATGCCTGGAATGATCGTGTGCATGGGCCGCTTGCCGCCCTTCAACTCGTTCGGATGCCCTTCTTCCAGCGTGAAGCCGGAGCCGCGATTTTGCAGAAGAATGCCGAACTTGTCGGATGCAATACCTGACCCAAACCCATTGAAGATCGAATAGATCAGTGACACGGCCATCCCGTCACGATCTACAACGGTAATGTAGATCGTATCCTTGTGGACCTGTTCGCTGAGCTTTGCGGGCGCATCCATCGCTTTTTGGGGATCGATAAGGGCCGCCAGCTGGGCCGCAGTCTCCAGCGACAACATATGGTCGAGCCGCGTTGTATAGTCGAAATCAGCAAGAAACCTGTTGCGTGCGTCATAGGCAAGTTTGGCGGCTTCCGCCTCGATATGGGCGCGCCGGCTGCCCCATGGTTCCATGCCTGCAAGATCGAAATGGTCCAGAATGTTCAGCATCAGGTTGGCCGTTGCACCGTGGCCGTTGGGCGGATGCTCAACCAGATCGATGCCCTTGTAGGCCCCACTGATCGGTGTTGTATCGGTCGAGGCGGTGTTGCTGAAATCGGAAATCGTATGCTTGCCGCCCATGCGATTGAGAACGGACAGCATATCCTCGGCCACCTCGCCACTGTAAAAGGCGTCGCGCCCATTTGCGGCGATACGGCGCAAGACCTCGGCCTGACCGGGGGCCGCAAAGATTTGCCCGACTTTCGGTACTTTGGTGCCGCCAAGATAAGTGTCCCGCGCGGTGCCCTGGAGGACAGGTGCATCCTGTGCCCAATCAGAGGCCACGCGCGGTGCGACAGGGACACCGACATCCGCATAGTGAATGGCGGGCGCCAGCAGTCTGTCGAGCCCCAGCTTTCCCACCTTGTCCGAGAGCGTACAAAACGCGTCGATCGCGCCCGGTATTGTCACGGAATGCGGGCTTTGTATGTCCACAACGGAATGACCCTCGGCACGCATTTCCGCAGCATCCAGAGCCGCAGGCGCACGGCCTGACCCATTCAGAGCATTGATCTTTCCACTTGCGTCGGACCAAAGGACAAAACAATCGCCCCCGATACCCGTCATCTGAGGCTCACAGATGCCAAGCAAGACAGCGCCTGCAATCGCTGCATCCATCGCGTTTCCGCCTGCCTTGAGGGTTTCGATGGCCGATTGTGCCGCAAGTGGATGCGACGTCGCACACATACCCGAAGTGGCAAGCACAGGCGAACGCCCCGGCAGGTGGAAATCTCGCATGGTCGAACCCCTTGGCTGGTCGAAGTTTTTTCCGGTGAAGCCGAACGTAACTGTGACTCGCGGGATGTCCACACGATTGTTTGCAAAAGCGTTCTCTGCGCGGCGCGAAAGTGAGCGCGATACACGCGGCGTTACAGTGCAATTTGCGAAGCCAACTGATCAAAACTGATCGCCAAATAAAGAGAAGGTGTATTTGCGGAACTATACTTTCGCATGGTCTGACTGGGGTCACGACATCAATCCGCACGCCATGGTCCATGAACGCAGTCGATTTGGCCCGTCATTTGGCAAGTGGCGTTTGTCAGGAATGGGTTACGTGCCAATCGCCAAGCGAAACATCAATCGGTTCTCCCAGTCTACGCGTTCATAGCGAATTTCATCTGCCAGGTCCTTGATTAAAAACCAGCCAAAGCCGCCTTCCGGCATGTCAAGAAAATCTACATTCAGATCGACTGTAGCACCTTTGGGGATCTCACCATCTGGCATTGTGCGCCCTTGATCCACCACCAGGACATGCAGACCGTCTGCCGCGTGCATGCATGAGACTTTGATAGGTCCAGGGGGGTCCCCGGCAGGATAGGCATGTTCCACAATGTTATTGAGCGCTTCGGCCATCACCAGTTCGACGGTACCCGCGTCGTCAACGTTAAGCTTCAAGGGGGCCAAACCCTTCAGCAGTTCCGTCAAGGCCGTCCGCACTGCTGTTTCGCTGCTTTCAACGCTGACGTGGACAGGAGGTAAATTGGCACGTGCGCCCATCACAGAGGCTTTCATTATCAATCTGCGTTCAGGATTTCAGCTCGGCCAGGGCGCCGTCCAGAGTTGGAAAAACGCTGAATACACTGTCCATACGGGTCAGGCGAAAGACTTTGTCGACAGTTGGGGTGAGGCCTGCGAGGGCCAGTTTGCGCGCTTGCCCCATATGTTTCATTGCAGCGACAATTGCCCCCAAACCACTGGAATCAATGAATTCCACAGCGGTCAGGTCAAGTACGACAATATCACTTCCGCCTTCTGTCTTGGCGCGCATCTGATCCTTGAATTCGATGGCCACAGTTGCATCGATGCGCGTATCGTGAACACACACCACTTGCAGGTTTTCTTCGGACCGGCTGCTCAGTTCCATCAGGGTGCCCCTTGCATTCTCAGTTTCAATTTCGTGTTTAGAGCGCAATTGTTACCAATCAGTTGCTCCAATCGGGGGAGAGGATCAGAAATGAAATCTGTTATGATATGCGGCGCGGCGCGCACGCCGATGGGCGGCTTTCAAGGGGCGCTGTCGGATTTGACAGCAGCGGATCTGGGCGGCATCGCGATAAAAGCATCCCTTGAAGGTGCGGGCCTGGCATCAGTGGACGAAGTGCTGATGGGCTGTGTATTGCCTGCGGGGCAGGGCCAAGCGCCAGCACGTCAAGCCGGATTTGCCGCGGGCCTGGGCGAAGACGTGCCAGCCACGACCCTCAACAAGATGTGTGGCTCGGGCATGAAGGCCGCGATGATTGCCTATGACCAGATCGCTCTCGGTCACACGGATACGATGGTCGCTGGTGGAATGGAGAGCATGACAAATGCCCCCTACATGCTGCCCAAGATGCGCGGCGGGGCGCGCCTCGGTCATGGCCAGGTTATCGATCATATGTTTCTCGACGGGTTGGAGGACGCCTATGACAAGGGCCGTCTCATGGGCACCTTCGCCGAAGACTGTGCCGAGACCTATCAGTTCACCCGGGAAACGCAGGACGCCTATGCGCTCGCATCCTTGTCGCGCGCGCAAGAGGCACAACAGACAGACGCATTTGGCGGCGAGATCGTGACCGTCGCAGTCAAGACGCGCGCCGGTGTGGTCGAGGTCTCTGTCGATGAACAACCGGGGACTGCGCGTCCAGATAAGATACCGCATTTGAAACCGGCCTTTCGCGAAGGTGGCACCGTGACTGCGGCCAATGCATCGTCGATCTCGGACGGGGCGGCTGCATTGGTGTTGGCCTCCCAAGACGCAGCACAACGGCAAGACCTAACAATCCGGGGGCGTATCCTTGGGCATACCAGTCACGCGCAGGCACCAGGACTTTTCACCACAGCCCCTGTTCCTGCCGCGCAAAAACTGTTGAAGCAGATTGGATGGAGCAAGGACGACGTGGACCTTTGGGAAGTAAACGAGGCCTTTGCGGTCGTCCCGCTGGCGTTCATGCACGAGATGGGGCTGAGCCATGATATCGTGAACGTCAACGGAGGCGCCTGTGCGCTTGGCCATCCTATCGGCGCGTCCGGCGCGCGGATCATGGTGACCTTGTTGAATGCCCTGGAAAAGCGGAACCTGAAACGGGGCATTGCTGCCATCTGCATCGGTGGGGGTGAAGGCACGGCCATTGCAATTGAACGGGTCTGATCTTCTCTGTTCCAAAAAATCCTCGGGGGAGTCGCAAAGCGACGGGGGCAGACAGCCCCCTCCCACCTGACCGAAAGAGCATACATGGTTGATTACAAGACACTGGCCAACACAATCGCCGCCCTGACAGAAGGCGAAACAGACGAAGTTGCGCTGATGGCAACCGTCACCTGTGAAGTGCACCACAGTGACGACCGGTTCGACTGGACGGGATTTTACCGCGTGACAGGGCCAGACATGCTCAAGATCGGACCATATCAGGGCGGTCATGGGTGCCTGCAAATTCCGTTCTCGCGCGGCGTGTGCGGGGCTGCTGCAAGAACAGGCCTGGTGCAGATTGTCCCTGATGTAGAAGCCTTTGATGGGCATATCGCCTGCGCGTCTTCTACCCGTTCCGAACTGGTCCTGCCGGTCTGGAACCAAGACGATAAACTCATCGCCGTTTTTGACATTGACAGCGATCAACCAGATGCATTTACGCAAACTGATGCAGATAACATGGCCTCAATTCTAAGGGTCGTTTTCGCACGACTGTGAAAAAAAATCTTGATTTTTCACCAATGATGACGTTACGTGAAATTCTAGGGGAGATTTTCACGAAGTGACGCTGCAATCCGATCTTACGACCGTTGACAGCCTTGGTGCCGACCTGCGTGCGCTGCGCAAGGCGCGTGGCCTTACATTGCAGGCCATGGCGGATGCAGTCGGGCGCTCGGTCGGGTGGGTCAGCCAGGTCGAGAGGGATCTGAGCGAGCCGTCGATCACCGATTTGCGTCATATTGCGACAACCCTTGATGTTGCCGTTTCAACGCTGTTTCAACGCGGTGCATCGCCTGCCGACGAAGACGGCTATATTGTTCGCAGTCATGCACGCAGGCCCATCGGATCTCGTTCAGCGGGCTTGATCGAAGAATTGTTGTCACCGGACCTGACGGACGACTTTGAGGTGGTGCATTCCACCTTCGAGCCGAAAAGCGAAATCGCAGGCCCCGTAAAGCGTCCGACGCAGGAAGTGGCCTATCTCGTTGCGGGCCGCCTGGATCTTGAGATTGATGGCCGCCGTTTCACAATCCATCCCGGCGACAGTTTCCGCATTCGCGGTGAGTCCTTTCGCTGGATGAACCCCTATGACGCCCCGGCCGTGGCGATCTGGGTCATTGCGCCTCCGGTTTACTGATGTCGTTTGAAGGGTGGATCATATTTGTCCTGTTCTGGGTGGTGTTTGTGACCACGCCCGGGCCGAACGCGGTGAACTGCATCACAAATGGCATGACGATCGGGTTCCGGCGCTCGATGGTGGGTGTGCTGGCTATCCTGACACAGGCCACCCTTTTCCTGATCCTGTCGGCGCTGGGCATCACAGCCTTGATTGCGGCGTCGCCCATGGCGTTCTGGGTGGCCAAGCTGATCGGCGCGGGGTTTCTGGTCTATCTGGGTGTTCGCGGTTGGATGCGCGCCGGTGATCCGCCCAAAGTGGTCCGGCAGACGGGCAAATCCACGTATCTGCGCGCTTTGGCCATCGCCACCATCAATCCCAAAAGCGTTGCGGGATACCTTGCGGCGTTTTCGCAGTTCGTTCAGCCGGATGTGCCGATCTGGGACCAGATGTGGGTGATCATGCCAACCGCCCTGACAATCACCGCGCTCAGCTACACAGGGTTCACCGCACTGGGCGCAGGCATCGGGCGCGCGGCACTGGGGGTTGTGTTCAATACTTGGTTGCGCCGCGGGATGGCTGTTTGCTTTGTTGTTTACGGCGTGCTTCTGGGTACCGCTTCTACACCAGGGAGGACATGATGCTGACCGGATCGTGCAACTGCAAATCAGTGACCTTCACCGTCAAGACTGTGATGCGAGCCAGCGCCTGCCACTGTGGCCAGTGCCGCAAGCACTCCGGCCATCACTGGGCGTCTGGACTGGCCGCGGACAAGGACGTCGCGATTGCCGGATATGTCCGTTGGTACCGGTCCAGCGACGCGGCAAGGCGCGGGTTCTGCCCGACATGCGGGTCGTTCCTGTTTTGGAAAATGGACGGCGAACCAAAGATCAGTTTTTCACTGGGGACCATTGACGGCGACACGGGCCTCATACTCGATCGTCATATATTCACCGCCGACAAGGGCGACTACTACGACATCGCGGACAACGTTCCGCAACGGGAGAACTAAGATGAGCGATTTTCCAACGACGGCCCGCGTGGTCATTATCGGCGGCGGCGCGGTGGGAACCTCCACCCTGTATCACCTGGCCAAAGCGGGCTGGAAAGACTGTGTGTTGCTGGAAAAGAACGAACTCACAGCCGGGTCGACATGGCACGCTGCGGGCAACTGTCCGAACTTCTCAGGGTCCTGGGCGGTGATGAACATGCAACGCTATGGCCTCGAAATGTATCGGACGCTGGCGGACGATGTCGGCTATCCGATGAACTACCACGTGACCGGGTCGCTGCGTCTGGCGCATTCGAAAGAACGGATGCAAGAGTTTGAACGGGTGTCCGGCATGGGCCGTTATCAAGGCCTCGAGATGCCGATCATGACGCCGCAGGAGATGCAGGAATATCACCCTTTCATGGAAACCCACGATCTGGCGGGTGGCATGTGGGATCCGCTGGACGGGGATATTGACCCGGCGCAATTGACGCAAGCCATGGCCAAGGGTGCCCGGGACGCCGGCGGGCGGATCGAACGGTTCTGCCCGGTGATCGGCATAGACCGTAACGGCGACGAGTGGATCGTCAAGACGGAAAAAGGCGATATCCGTTGCGAGTATGTGGCCAACTGCGCAGGGTACTATGCGCAACGGGTGGGCGAGATGTTCAAGCCCTTCGGCGGACGTACCGTGCCGATGGTTGTGATGTCTCACCAGTATTTCCTGACGGACGAGATCGCAGACGTCGCAGCCTGGACCAAGGAAAAGGGCCACAAGCTGCCCATCATTCGTGATGTCGACATCAGTTACTACCTGCGCCAGGACAAGAACGGTCTGAACCTTGGCCCGTATGAGCGCAACTGCAAGGCACACTGGATCACACCCGAAGACCCCATGCCCGAAGACTTTTCCTTCCAGCTTTATCCAGATGATCTGGAGCGTCTCGAATTCTATATCGAGGACGCGATGGCGCGTGTGCCGGCACTTGGCACAGCCGGTGTGGGCCGCAACATCAACGGTCCGATCCCGTATGCTCCGGATGGGTTGCCGTTGCTCGGACCCATGCCCGGCGTCAAGAATGCATTTGAAGGGCATTGTTTTACCTTTGGGATCGCGCAAGGTGGTGGTGCGGGCAAGGTTCTGTCCGAATGGATCATGCATGGCGAAACGGAGTGGGATATGTGGGCGACCGACCCGCGTCGTTACACCGGATATGCCGATCACGACTATTCCCTTGCCAAGGCACTTGAAACATACGGTCACGAGTACGCAATGCACTTCCCGCATCACGAATGGCCAGCGGGCCGCGACAAGAAACTGTCGCCGGTGGATGATGCGATTCGGGCAGCTGGCGGCCAAATGGGCGCTTACAACGGCTGGGAACGGGCCAACTGGTTCGCCCAGGACGGCGATGACACCTCCGAGGAGGCGACCCACACCTGGGAGCGTTCCGGCCCCTGGGCTGCGCGGGTCAAGGAAGAGGTGGAAGCCGTGCGCGACAGTGTCGGCGTGCTCGACCTGCCCGGATTTTCGCGGTTCAACCTCAGCGGTGAGGGTGCTGCGGAATGGCTGCGTGGCCGGATCGCGGGCGCACTGCCCAAGGCAGGCCGCATGACGCTGGGCTACTTCCCGGACAATCGGGGCCGCATTCTGACCGAAATGTCGATCATCCGCCATGGTGAGGATGACTTTACCTTGATCACGGCGGCGCTGGCCCAATGGCATGATTTCGAAGTGCTCACGAACGCATTGCCTGACGGATTGAGCCTGTCTGATCACACCGAAGAGTTCTCGACCCTGATTGTCAGTGGACCCAAATCCCGGGATCTGTTCCAAAGCCTCGATACGCAAGCGGACTTGTCCCTTGGCTGGCTGACACATCAGGACGCGCTTGTCGCAGGTATCTCCTGCCGGATGCTGCGGGTGTCCTTTGCCGGGGAACTGGGTTGGGAAGTGCACGCACCGATAGCTGACATTCCGGCGCTCTATGAGGCTATCAAGGGGGCAGGCGCGAAACCCTTCGGCATGTACGCCTTGAACTCCATGCGGATCGAAAAGGGATACCGTACCTGGAAGGGTGACCTGTCGACCGACTACACCCTGTTCGAGGGCGGGTTGGATCGCTTTGTCAAACTGGACAAGCCACAGGACTTCCCCGGCAAGGCCGCGTTGCAGAACGAAAAACAGCAAGGCTCCAAGAAACGCTTTGTCACGATGGTGGTTGAGGCTGGCGATTTCGACGCGCCCTATATGTCGACGATCTGGAACGGTGACGACGTTGTAGGCGAAACGACATCGGGCGACTGGGGCTACCGCATCGATGCCTCTGTTGCGCTGGGCGTTGTGCGCACGGACCTGTCCGAGCCGGGCAGCACGCTCGAAATCGAAATGTATGGGCAGCGCTACAAGGCCGTCGTGCAGCCAGACCAGCCGCTATGGGATCCGGCCAACGAAAGACTGCGCGCGTGACGGATATTACATTGCTGGACGGCGGCCTGGGTCAGGAACTGGTGCACCGTGCTGGGGACAAGCCCACGCCGCTCTGGTCCACGCAAATCATGATCGACCATCCCGGGATGGTGACCGGCGTTCATGCAGATTTCTACGCCGCCGGAGCGACCGTAGCGACGGCCAACACCTATGCCGTTCACAAGGACAGGCTTGCCCGCACCGATATGGAAGGGCGTTTTGCAGACTTGCACGCAATGGCCATCGCCGAAGCACAAGCCGCAACCGCAGCGCACGGTTCTGGCCGGGTTGCGGGCGCCATCGGGCCGCTGGGTGCCAGCTATCGGCCTGATCTGCACCCAAGCGCGGATATCGCCGTTCCGCTGTTCACGGAAGTCGCTATCCAATTGGCAGATGGGATCGATCTGTTTATCGGAGAAACCGTCGCGTCGGTTGCACATGCGCGGGACTATCTTGCTGCGGTGTCACCCTTCGGCAAACCGGTCTGGGTGTCGCTTACCGTCAAGGACGACGATGGCACGCACCTGCGGTCCGGCGAACACCTCTCCGAAGTCTTGCCCGTGATACAGGGCGCGGATGCAGTTTTGATCAACTGCTCCACCCCCGAGGTTATTCCTGCAGCGCTGGATATCATTCGCGACGCGGGCCTGCCCTATGGAGCCTATGCCAACGGATTTGAGCATATCACCCAGGGGTTTCTGGAAGAGGCACCAACGGTCGATGCATTGCACATGCGTCGTGACTTTACGCCCGAACTTTACGCTGACCATGTCATGGGTTGGGTTGAGCAGGGTGCCACCATCGTCGGCGGGTGCTGCGAAGTCAGCCCGTCCCATATCGCGGAAATTGCCAAACGGCTGCGTACAGCCGGGCACCAGATTGTTTGAGGACTGAAAATGCCTGATCTTCCCACTTCGGCCCGGGTCATCATCATCGGTGGCGGTGTCATTGGGTGTTCCGTAGCCTATCACCTGACGAAACTCGGGTGGAAAGACGTTGTTCTGCTTGAGCGCAAACAGCTGACATCCGGCACCACATGGCATGCTGCGGGCCTGATAGCGCAGCTGCGCGCGACGGCGAACATGACCAAGCTGGCCCGCTACTCTCAGGAGCTTTACGGCAACCTTGAAACCGAAACCGGGGTGGCCACGGGTTTCAAACGCGTTGGTTCCATCACCGCAGCATTGACCGGCGAGCGTCTTGAAGAGCTACGTCGGCAAGCCGCCATGGCCCGTGCCTTTGGGGTCGAGGTCGAAGAGATCTCTCCGGCGGAGGTCAAGGCGCGCTACGAACATTTGAACATCGACGACGTGACAGGCGGCGTGTATTTGCCGCTGGACGGACAAGGGGATCCGGCGAACATCGCACTCGCGCTGGCCAAAGGCGCACGTCAAGGCGGGGCCAAAGTTCAGGAACGGGTGGCTGTGACAGGTCTGGACCGTGACGGGCGGCGGATTACCGGCGTCAACTGGCAAGGCGAAGACGGCAGCGCGGGTCGCATCGCCTGCGACATGGTTGTCAACTGTGCAGGCATGTGGGGTCACGAGGTTGGCCGAATGGCTGGCGTGAACGTGCCGCTGCAAGGATGCGAGCACTTCTACATCGTGACCGAGGCCATTGCCGGGCTGACCCAACTGCCGGTGTTGCGGGTGCCCGACGAATGCGCGTACTACAAGGAAGATGCTGGCAAAATGCTGCTTGGCGCTTTTGAGCCGACGGCCAAGCCGTGGGCGGTCAATGGCATTCCGCGTGATTTCGAATTTGACCAGCTGCCCGAGGATTTTGATCACTTTGAGCCGATCCTTGAGGCGGCTGTGAACCGGATGCCGATGCTGGCCGAGGCGGGCATTCACACCTTCTTCAATGGCCCTGAAAGCTTTACGCCGGATGACGCCTATCACCTTGGCCTCGCGCCCGAGATGGACAATGTGTGGGTTGCTGCCGGCTTCAACTCCATCGGTATTCAATCCGCAGGTGGTGCAGGTATGGCGCTGGCGCAATGGATGGAAGGCGGCGAAAAACCGTTTGATCTGGGCGATGTGGACATCAGCCGGATGCAGCCGTTCATGGGCAACAAGACCTATCTGGCCGAACGGTCTACCGAAACGCTTGGCTTGCTCTATGCCGATCACTTTCCGTTCCGGCAAAAAGCGACAGCGCGTGGTGTCCGGCGTACGCCTTTCCACAACCACCTGATCGAACGCGGTGCGGTGATGGGTGAACTTGCGGGATGGGAGCGCGCCAACTGGTACGCGCGTGAAGGCGAGACGCCGGAATACGAATACAGCTGGGCGCGTCAGAACTTCTTTGACAACGTGCGCGAAGAACACATGGCAGTCCGCCAGAATGTCGGCATGTATGACATGTCCTCTTTCGGCAAGATCCGCGTCGAAGGCAGGGATGCCGAGGCATTCATGAATTATGTCGGTGGCGGCAACTATTCGGTCCCGAATGGCAAGATCGTCTACACCCAGTTCCTGAACAATCGTGGCGGGATCGAGGCGGATGTCACCGTCACGCGTTTGACGGAAACCGCTTATCTGGTTGTGACCCCGGCCGCGACCCGGCTGGCCGATCAGACATGGATGCAGCGCCATGTGGGCGACTTCAACGTGGTGATCACAGATGTGACGGCAGGCGAAGGCGTTCTGGCTGTGATGGGGCCGCGCGCCCGTGACTTGCTGAACGCGGTTTCACCTGCTGACCTGTCCAATGAGGTCAATCCATTTGGCACCGCCCAGGAAATCGAGATCGGCATGGGCCTCGCACGTATCCACCGGGTGACATATGTCGGCGAGCTTGGTTGGGAAGTGTACGTCAGCGCCGATATGGCGGGCCATGTGTTCGAGACGCTGCATGAAGCCGGTCAGGGTATGGGTCTGAAACTGTGCGGCATGCACATGATGGACACCTGCCGGATCGAAAAGGGCTTCCGTCACTTCGGCCACGATATCACTTGCGAAGATCACGTGATGGAAGCGGGCCTCGGCTTTGCCGTGAAAAAGGACAAGCCATCCTTTATCGGACGCGACGCTGTGTTGCGCAAGCAGGACGAAGGATTGTCCAACCGGATGCTGCAATTCAAGCTGATGGACAGCGAACCGCTCTTGTATCACAACGAGCCGATTGTGCGGGATGGCGAGATTGTGGGCTTCCTGAGTTCGGGTGCGTATGGGCACCACCTGGGCGCGGCGATGGGCCTTGGTTACGTGCCGTGCAAAGGCGAAACGGCAGCTGATGTACTCGCGTCAACTTACGAGATTGATGTCGCCGGAACACGTGTGCGGGCCGAGGCGTCGCTCAAGCCGATGTATGATCCGACATCGGAGCGGGTGAAGGCATAAAGCACCTCGTACGGCGAACAATCCGGTGGTAGGGCAGGGAGCGAAAGGACCGTTCCCATGCAGCACTCATCCGGTGATACGCCCCAGGGCCTTGCCTTTGCCTTTGGAGCCTATTTCCTCTGGGGCTTTCTGCCGCTCTATATGAAAATGCTCAGCCACGTCGGCCCTGCCGAGGTGGTTGCACATCGCGTGATTTGGTCGGTCCC
>CAYGQZ010000010.1:0-1331 GCA_964352055.1 uncultured Rhodobacterales bacterium | reverse complement strand
GTTTCGGCGGGCAAAGTGCCATGGGCCGCCCTGGGGCTGACAGTCAGTTGGGGGCTTTACGCGCTGGCCAAGAAACAGCTGCCAATCGGGCCGAACCAAGGCTTCCTGCTGGAAGTCTTGATCCTGCTTGTTCCGGCACTTGGCTATGTCACCTATCTGGGTTTGACGGGTCGGGGGCAGTTTCTGGCTGGCGATCTGCGGACGACGTGGTTGTTGCTGGGATGTGGTTTCGTGACCGCCATTCCGCTGATTCTATATGCAAACGGGGCCAAGGCACTGAAACTATCGACGATTGCAGTGATGCAATACATCGCGCCCACAATGATCTTCCTGGTTGCGGTTTTTGTATTTGGCGAGGCGTTTGGACTGGCGCGGATGATTGCCTTTCCAATGATCTGGCTCGCCCTGATCATCTATTCCACGTCCATGATACGGCAGATGCGGGCGACGCGTCCCGCGCGGTCCTGAGCGATCAATCTGCCTCCTTTGCCAGTGCGTGCAAGCATCATGGCTTGCACGATGTGCCGACATCTGAAAAGCAACCGCATGGAAACCGAATATCGCCCCCCGGATGTGCCTTTGACGGTGCTGCATGATGACGCCGAGATGTTGGTTGTCGATAAGCCGTCGGGGCTCTTGTCGGTTCCAGGCAAGGGGGAAAACCTGACAGATTGCCTGATCGCACGGGTACAAATGATCTGGCCTCAGGCCCTGCTGGTCCATCGACTTGATCGAGATACGTCCGGCGTGATGGTATTCGGGCTGACAGCGCATGCCCAACGGTTCCTGTCGAAACAGTTCGAACTGAGGGCCGCCAAAAAAACCTATGTGGCGCGGGTCTGGGGGCGTTTGACGCCCAAGACGGGACGGGTTGATCTGCCTTTGATCGTGGACTGGCCGAACCGTCCGAAACAACATGTGGATCACGAGAACGGAAAACCTGCGGTGACGGACTGGCGGGTGATGCGCGATTCGGAGGCGGAAAGCCGGGTGCGCCTCATGCCCAAGACTGGGCGAAGCCATCAATTGCGTGTGCATATGCTGGCGCTGGGGCATCCAATTTTAGGGGACCCGTTCTATTCCGAAGGTCCGGCGCGCGATTTCGAACGGCTTATGCTGCATTCCGAAGAGTTGAAGATCAAACACCCTGACAGCGGCAAGGTTCTGCGGTTTCGCACACCTGCACCTTTCTGACCTCGGGCATAAGAAAAGGGTGCACCGTTTCCGGTACACCCTTCATTTCGCGTTGGGCCCAAGAGGACCCATCAAGGCTTATGCCAGTGCGATGTTCGACGCGCTTTCGCGGCCATCACGGCCAGCTTCGATGTCGA
>CAYGQZ010000009.1:27621-39422 GCA_964352055.1 uncultured Rhodobacterales bacterium | reverse complement strand
GAAGCCATGGGTGTCGGCACGACCGAAGCGCCGCGTGGGGCCCTGGGCCATTGGGTTCGGATCAAGGATGGGCGCATCGAGAACTACCAATGCGTTGTCCCCACCACCTGGAACGGGTCACCCCGCGACAGCCAGGGCAATATCGGTGCCTTCGAGGCGTCCTTGATGAACACCAAGATGGAACGCCCCGAGGAACCGGTCGAGATTTTGCGCACCTTGCACAGCTTTGACCCCTGCCTTGCCTGTTCGACCCATGTGATGTCGCCGGATGGTGACGAACTGACAACTGTAAAAATCCGCTAAGGAAGGACCCTTGTGATGAAAAAACTATCGACACTCTTCGTTTTGCTTCCCGGGATGAGCCTTGCGCACGGCGGGCACGCCCCCCAGCCGGAGGCCGCGCACACTGTCAGTCATGCGGCACCATTGATCGGCGTCGGTTTGATCTGCGTGGCGGTTGGCCTGGCGATCCACAACCGGTGGTTTTCATGAGTGCGGTCGACCCTGAAACCAGTGCAGCGCCCGGTCTGACGGGCGACGCAACAGAGGCGGATCTGGCGACGATCACGCGCAACTCTTCGGTCTATGTCTACGAGGCGCCCGTGCGGCTTTGGCATTGGATCAACGCGCTGGCGATTGTCGTGCTCTGTGTCACAGGGTACCTGATCGGATCACCACCGCCCACGATGATTATCGCCGAGGCGACGCACCAGTTTGTCTTTGGCTATATCCGTTTTGCGCATTTTGCCGCTGGCATGATCATGACCGTCGGTTTTTTCGGGCGGATCTACTGGGCCTTCGTCGGCAATTCCCATTCGCGCCAGATGTTCAAGCTGCCTCTGTTCAACAAGACATGGTGGGCTGAGGTTTGGGGTGAGATGAAGTGGTACATGTTCCTGGAATCGCGGCCGAAAAAATACGTGGGCCATAACCCGCTGGCTCAGATTGCCATGTTTTTCTTCATGACGGTGGGCATGACCTTCATGATTGTCACTGGCTTTGCGCTCTATTCCGAAGGGGCAGGGCGCGATGGCATTCTGGACACCATCTTTGGCCCGCTACTGGACTCTGTGGGTAGTAGCCAGACGATGCATTCCATTCACCATCTGGGCATGTGGGCGATTGTCATCTTCATGATCATCCACATATATGCCGCGATCCGCGAAGACATCATGTCGCGCCAATCCATGGTCTCAACGATGATCTCGGGCACGCGCACGTTCAAGGACGATGACCCCGATTGAGGGGCGTCTGCAGAAGCATCGGGAAAGCGGGCGCGAGTCGCCCGCTTTTTTAATGGTTAATTAGTTTCCATTTATTGCTTATTGCGCAAAATAACTTTTCACTTTATGCTTTGCGGTATGCGACGGTATTCTTGAATTGTCAATTATATCAGAAGCTTGAGTGGATTTCTCTGACGAACAGCTTTTGTTGATCAGTTTCAGGCTGGCAAGCTAATCTCGCTCCAAGGACAGATTGGAAGGCAAGTATCCGATCTGAGTGGAGGGCCAAAATGACAAACGGAGTGCTGATCCTTGGGATCGGGAATGTTCTGTGGGCAGATGAGGGCTTTGGTGTGCGCTGTGTCGAACAGCTGGCGCAAAGCTGGGCACTGCCGGAAGGCGTCAAGCTTTTGGACGGAGGCACGCAGGGTCTCTATCTGCTGCCGTTCCTGGAAGAGGCCGATGTCCTCGTGGTTTTTGACGCGGTGGACTATGGGCTTGAACCCGGAACGCTCAAGGTGGTGGAGGGGGACGAAGTGCCCCGTTTCATGGGCGCCAAAAAGATGTCCCTGCACCAGACCGGGTTTCAGGATGTCATCGCCACCGCGCAACTGATGGGCTACTGCCCCGAAACCCTGTTGCTGATCGGATGCCAGCCGGAAGAACTGGAAGATTACGGCGGCGGATTGCGTGACGTCGTGGCCGCACAGATCGAACCTGCGATCAGGGTGGCCCTGACCAAACTGGCGCACATGGGCGTTGTCGCGACACCGGGGCAGACCCAAAGCGATCTGCTCGCGGACGCGTCGATTATGCACCATGCGTATGAACAGGGGCGCCCAACCGAAGAAGAGGCCTGCCGGACCGGCGATGCCCGTTTCTTTCCCGCGGCGGAATAATCGATGTGTGTTGGTATCCCCATGCAGATCACCGCGATTGACGGCATCGCCGCCACCACCACCGATGGGCGGCATGTTGAACTGATTGATCTGTCACTGACGCCGGGCGCGCAGGTCGGCGACTGGTTGCTGACCTTTTTGGGTGCGGCCCGCGAAATCATATCCGCCGACGAGGCGCACAAGATCGGCGCAGCCCTTGCCGGACTGCGCTCTCTGATGGAGGGCGGCGCATTGGGCGACGCGTTCGCCGATCTCGAAAACGACGGGCCACAACTGCCCGCACATCTGCAAGCGGCACTGGATGCCGGTGCCACAACAGGCTGAGGACATTGATGACACACCCCCTGATCACCCGACTGAACACCGAGTTCGGTTACCCGACCCTTGAGACGCAGGCAGAGGTCACCGCCTTTACCGAAAGCCCGGGCTTTCACGCGATTTTTGTACCGGGCGACATCGCCCGCAACCTTGAGACGCCGGATGTGGCCGTTATCCTCCCTGAGCTGCGTCAGGCGTTTCAAGGCCGGTTTGATTGTGCGGTTGCCGGAGACAGTATCGAGGCCAACCTGCGCGAAACCACACAGGTGCGCAAAACACCAAGCCTGATTTTCTTTCACGAGGGTCAGTGCATCGGAGGCATCCCCAAGGTGCGCGACTGGTCCGAATATATCGAACGCATCACCCAAATCCTCGCCCTTCCCGTGGCCGCTGAATAAGGACAGTTGAACATGACAAGCCCATTCATGATGCCGCCCACAGGGTTTGGCCCCGGTTCGCAACCGCTGGATACCAACGACGAAAAGCTGGAATACATGCCGTTGCCACAGGACATGCGCACCTATTCGCCCAGACTGCCGGAGGTTGATACGCTCGATCCCGAGACGATCCAGCCAGCGATCCGATTGATGCGGGAGGTGGCAGAGGCTGCACACGAAATTGCACAGACCGGCGGCGCGCGGCAGTTCGACCTGTCCGGTCTTGACGCAACAAACCGGGATCTGATTGCCCAGACGATGGGCAGCGGCGAAGTGGCCGCAAAGGTCCGCGCGATTCCATCAATTGCGGTTCAGGAAAGCGTGTTTGCGGGGATCTGGATGCTGAACAGCGCCACGGCCGATCTGATCGAGGTGTCGGAGATCCCGACATGCGTCGGCGCCGATGCTTTCCGGCCGCATCGTGCCGGGCTGGGTGACGCGGCCCCACTGGTCGCAGGTGTGATCAACGCGCCACCGATCCTTGTTGAACTGGCCGACAAGTCTGCCGCCTTCGATCCTGCTGCACCGTTGCATGTGATCAACCTGTCGCTGCTGCCCCACACTGAAGAAGACCTTGTCTGGCTGGATCAGGCGGTTGGCGAAGGCGCGGTTACGATCCTGTCGCGCGGCTATGGCAATTGCCGGATCACGGCCACCGCCATCCCGTATGTCTGGCGCGTTCAGTTCTTCAACTCGATGGACACGCTGATCCTGGACACATTCGAAGTCACAATAGTGCCCGAAGTGGCGCTGGCCGCCCGTGAAGACCTGGGGGACAGCGGCAAACGATTGCTCAGCGTGCTGGAGGCGATCGAATGAACGAGGTGCCGAACCGTTTTGAGGGCAGCTTTCTCGGGGCCACCGACAAGATCAGTGCGCAAGCCATCATGGAGTGCAAGATCTGTTGGACGCCCTACGACCCGGCAGAGGGCGATGATTATCGCCAGGTCGAGCCCGGCACGGCCTTTCGGGACTTGCCGCGTGACTGGTCGTGCCCGAATTGCAGCGCACCCAAGGAACAGTTCATGGTACTCGAAGATCCCGGATCCGAAAGTGCTGCCGAGGCGGCCTGGATCACGGATAGAACTGCGCGTCTGGTCGCGGACTTTCGGGAAATCTGGCATTCCAAGATGCGCGATGTGCCCATGGTCAACAAGCTGCTGACGGTTGAGGCCGTAGGCTTCCGGGTGGTCGAGGGTCGCTTGCTGGGTGTTCTGATCTCGCCGTGGTTCATGAACTTGGTCCAACTGCCCGGCGCGGACGAGGATTGGTCGGCGCTTGTGCCCGGTGCCAAGGAACTGATCGGGTTTCCGTCCGGTGATTACGAGTTCATCCACAACACCCGCGATCAGATTGGCGGCTACAAGGCATGTTCGTTGTTTTCGCCGATGGGAGAGTTCAAATCGCAGGGACAGGCACAGGAAGTTGCGGCGGCCGTTATGGTCGCGCTGTTTGACGCCGAAAACCAGGCGGAAACCGATCGTGCCGCCGATATCAGGGCAATCCGCGAGGCCGAACTGGCACCGCAGGATCCCGAACCGCCGCTGTTGACAGATGCGCCTTCGCGCCGTGCGGTGATCACCGCCGGATTGGCAGAGCAGGGCTGAGCCGTGCCGGTTGCGCACATATCCCCCCGGTTGCAGGCGCGCCCGACGGTGGCGCTGCCCGTGGCGGAGATGGTGTTGGGCAAATCCGCCCTTGAGGCCGCAGCCCTTTTGCCGCGTCTGTTCAACCTGTGCCGGGTTGCGCAGGGGGTCGCCGCCCGCGCGGCATTCAGTCTGGCGCAAGAGCCGGGATGGCAGGATGCGCTGCGTCTGGAAATCCTGAAAGAACATGTTGCAAAGGTGGCCTTGAAATGGCCGGGCCTGATGTCCATGGCCCCTTTGACACTGCCGCGCAACTGGGCCGCTGGTGGGGATGCATTGCGTTTGGCCATGTTTGGCCCGGACAAAGCGTTGCCAAAGTCCTTCGATGGCTTTCGTGCGTTTCTTGGAACCGACATGGGCATGGCGCCGGTCTTGCAGGCCATCAGCACTCTGTTCGAGCCGTCCTGGGCTATCCGCCCGGAACTTCTGGTCACCACCACAAACTCGCTGTTCACGGACGTGCCGCAGGAGAATTCTGTGGCCGGCCGACATGCCGCTCACCCCGTGATGATTGGAATTGAAACCCATTGGGGCCGCGGCCCTTTGTGGTCGGCGACGGCAGTGGCCTATGATATGCAAGCCTGTCTGGATCGGCGTTTGCCCGCACCGGATTTGACGCCGGGCCGGGCTGTCGTTCCTGCGGCGCGGGGACTTTATGGCATCACGGCCCGGGTCGAGAATGGCCGTGTGATGCAATTTGCTCGCATCACCCCGACCGATCATTTGCTGATGGCTGACGGTGTGCTTGAACACGCCCTCGGCAGTTTGCCAGCCAAGTGCTGCACGGCGCTTGCCCCGCTGCTCTTGTCAATTCTTGATCCGTGCGTTCCAGTTCAGCTTGAACCGGTGCAGATGCAGGAGGTCGCACATGCATGAGATGTCTCTTTGTGAAGGGATGAGGGGTGTCATCGAGGATCAGGCCCGCATCCATAACGTCTCCAAAATCAAGCGGGTCCGCGTCGAGATCGGCCGCTTCGCCGGGGTCGAGACCCAAGCGCTCCACTTCGCCTTTGACGTGGTCATGCGGGGATCGGTTGCTGAGGGTGCTGAGCTGGTGACGCTGGAATTGCCCGGCCGGGCGCTGTGCTACGACTGCATGAAAGAGGTGGAGATTGCCGACCGGCTGGATCCATGCCCGATTTGCGCCGGTGGCAAGCTGATGCCGCAAGGCGGCGATGAAATGAAAATCAAGGACCTGGAGGTCGCGTAAGATGTGTACAGTTTGCGGATGCAGTGACGGAGAAACCAAAGTCCACGGGCACGCCCATGATCACGATCATGGTCACGCACACGGGCACGGGCATCATCACCATTATGGACAGGGCCCGGCAGGTGTCGAGGTGGCGGGCATGTCCCAGGACAGGCTGATCGCGATCGAAACCGACATACTGAGCAAGAATGACAGCTATGCCCGCGCCAATCGTGCTGGCCTCGCCCGTCAGGGGATCTTTGCAATCAATCTGGTGTCCTCACCTGGGTCCGGCAAAACCACACTACTCTGCAAAACCATAGAAGCCTTGGGCGACATCCCACTGGGCGTGATCGAAGGGGATCAGCAAACTGAAAACGACGCGGACCGGATTCGCGCCACGGGTGCACCGGCGGTGCAGATCAACACGGGCAAAGGGTGCCACCTTGACGGCCACATGGTCGGGCATGCGATCGAACACCTGAACCTGCCCGACGGGGCGCTGTTGTTTATTGAAAACGTTGGCAATCTGGTCTGTCCTGCGGCGTTTGATCTGGGCGAAGACGGGAAAGTCGCCATTCTGTCCGTGACCGAAGGCGAAGACAAACCGCTGAAATACCCTGACATGTTCACCGCCGCCCGACTTGCAATCCTGAACAAGACGGACCTCGCCCCCCATTGCGACGTGGACCTTGACCTTTATGAAGCCAACCTGCGACGCGTGAACCCCGGGATCGAAATCCTGCGGGTCTCTGCCCGCACCGGCGAGGGCATGGCCGACTGGATCGCCTGGCTGCAGGCTCATCTTGCCGACAAATCCAGCCTCAGGGCCGCGCAATGACAGCCCTGCCGACCCTGCTTCTGGTTGACGACGAAGAACACTCGCTCGCCGCGATGCGCATGGCGTTGGAGGATGACTTCGACTGTCTGACCGCGCTTGATGCGACTGAGGCGATGCGCCTGATGCAAGAGAACTATGTCCAGGCGATCTTTTGTGATCACCGGATGCCAGGCCGCACCGGAGTCGAGTTTCTGGCGGAGGTGCGCACGCGCTGGCCTGAAACCGTGCGGATCATCATCACCGGTTATACTGAGTCCAACGACATGATTGCCGCCATCAATGATGCAGGCATCTATCAGTTTCTGACCAAGCCGTGGCATCCGGATGAGCTTTTGATCGCCGCAAAGAACGCTGTGCAATTGTTCCAGTTGAGCCGGGATCATGACCGGCTGTCTCTTGAGATGCGCTTTATGGGCAAGACGGCGGAAAACAAGGTTGAACAGCGCCGCCGCACGTTGCGTGAGGGGTTCGGGTTCGAGAAGGTGCTGCGCAGCGCAAATTCTCCGATGAATGCGACGGTCGAAATGGCGCGTCAGTTCGCCAGCTTTGACGTGCCTGTCCTGATCTCGGGCGAGGCCGGAACGGGCAAGGACGCGATGGCCCGAGCGATGCATTATGCATCCCTACGGTCAGAGCATGTGTTTCATGAACTCAACTGTGCCGGTTTGCCTGACGCGTTGCTGATGATCGAGCTTCTGGGCGCCAAGAAGGGCGTCATACAAGGCACGGCGAACAACAAGATCGGCCTGTTGCAAAAGGCATCGCGGGGCACGGTTTTCCTCAATGGCATCGACACGCTTAGTCCGCAAATGCAGTTGACCCTGTTGCGTGTGGCCACCGAAGGCAGTTTTGAACCCGTTGGCGGATCCGAGACCCTGACAACCAACGTGCGCCTGATGACGGGCAGCCACAGCGATCTTGCAGCTGCTGTCGCGGCGGGCACGTTCCGCAAGGATCTCTATTACGCGCTGGCCGCGACCGAGCTGGCTTTGCATCCCTTGCGGAACCGTACCGAAGATCTGGCGATCCTTGCGCAAAACATGCTGGCCAACCTGTCTCAGGAACACGGCAAACCGGTTGAGGGTCTGACGGATCTGGCCCTTGAGTTTCTGGGCAACTACGACTGGCCCGGCAACCTGCCGGAGCTGTCCAACGAATTGACCCGCATGCTGATCCGCTCGCAAGAGGTGCGCCTTGGGCCCGAACTGATCTCTCGGCATATCCTGCAGGCGGATCCGTCCGTGAGCGCCCAGCCAGACTCTGTTGCGGCCGACGTCATGTCAGCCGAAGGGACATTAAAGGACCGGATCGAGGTGATGGAGGCCCGCATTCTGCGCGAAACCCTCACCCGTCTGAAATGGAACAAAAGCCGCGCCGCCGAAGAACTGGGCCTGAGCCGCGTGGGCCTGCGATCAAAGCTTGATCGTTACGGCGTCGCCCAACCCTGGAAGCAAACCGATCTACAGGAGGACTAAGCCATGTGTCTGGGAATTCCGGGGCAGATTGTCGAAATTACGGATGCCGATCGGCTTATGGCCATGGCCGATATCTCGGGCGTGCGGCGCGAGGTCTCTGTGGCCTGCGTGGCACCCGCCAACCTCGCCGATCTGGTTGGGGAATGGGCCCTGATCCACGTTGGCTTTGCCATGAGCGTGATTGATGCCGATGAGGCAGAAAAAACGCTGGAAGCCCTGCGCGGTCTTGGTGAAGCACAAGAGACGCTTGAAGCGATGGCACAGGGCGATGCAGCGCTTGAGATTCAACCCGCGGGGAGCCCGTCATGAGATATGTTGAAGAATTCCGCGACCCAAAGGCGGCCAAGGACGTTCTGCGTGCCATCGAAGATGTTGTTGGCCAGATTGGCGCGTCACGGGAAAAGCCCATACATATCATGGAGATTTGTGGTGGTCACACGCATGCGATATTTCGCTATGGGCTTGACCGTCTGACGCCCGCCGGGATCGAGTTTATCCATGGTCCGGGTTGCCCTGTCTGTGTGCTGCCCATGAGCCGGATTGATGAATGCGTACAGATTGCCGAGCGTCCGGAAGTCATATTCGCAACCTTTGGAGATGCAATGCGGGTGCCGGGCACGCGCAAGTCCCTGATACAGGCCAAGGCCGATGGTGCGGACATTCGCATGGTATACTCTCCGCTGGATGCGCTTGAGCTGGCGCGTCGAAACCCGGACCGCGAAGTGGTGTTCTTTGGGCTCGGCTTTGAGACGACAACCCCGTCAACGGCCTTGTCGATCCAGCAAGCCGCGCACGAAAATCTTCCGAATTTCAGTGTCTTCTGCAACCACATCACTGTTCCGCCCCCGATAAAGGCCCTGCTGGACGATCCGCATATGATCCTTGATGGCTTTGTCGGGCCAGGCCACGTCTCGATGGTGATCGGCACGCATCCCTATGATTTCATTGTGCAGGATTATGGCAAACCAATCGTGGTGGCCGGTTTTGAGCCGCTGGATCTGCTGCAATCGGTTCTGATGGTTCTGTGCCAGATCCGCGACGGACGGGCCGAGGTTGAAAACCAGTACGCCCGCGTCGTGCCAGAGCATGGCAACCCGGTGTCCATTGCAGCCATCGAGGATGTCTATGAGGCACGCCCAACCTTTGAATGGCGCGGTCTGGGCGAGATCGATGCCAGCGGTTTGCGCATCCGCCAATCTTATAAGGCCTATGACGCAGAGGAGAAATTCGGTGTTGGGTATGGGGCCGGTCCCAGACTGGTCAAGGAACCCGAAGGATGCGCCTGCGGTCAGGTCATGACTGGCCGGATCAAGCCACCGCAATGCCCGCAATACGGCACCGGATGCACGCCCGAAATGCCTTTGGGTGCCCTAATGGTCAGCTCTGAAGGGGCCTGTGCTGCCTATTTCCAGTACAGCGCAACAGATGACGTGATGGAGGCGGCGGAATGAACATGGCAAGCCCGATCAAGGCGTCGCGCTTGCGCGGCGAACGCGTCACGATGGCCCATGGCGGTGGTGGCAAGGCCATGCGGGACCTGATCGAAGAGATATTCACCGATGTCTTTGATCCGCCCGGATCAGAAGATCAGGCGCGTCTGACATCGGACGCGTTGCAGCAAACCGGTGCGCAACTGGCCTTTACCACCGACAGTTTCGTGGTGTCGCCGCCGGTTTTCCCCGGTGGGGATATCGGCAAGATCGCGGTTTGCGGCACGGTCAATGACCTGGCGGTGGGCGGTGCCAAACCTTTGTGGCTCTCGGCTGCTTTCATCATCGAAGAGGGATGCGAATTCGCCCTGTTGCGCCAAGTGGTCGCCTCGATGCAGGCCGAAGCGGAAAAGGCAGGCGTGCGCATTGTGACGGGTGACACCAAGGTGGTGGAACGGGGGGCTGCGGACAAGGTGTTTGTCACGACCTCTGGCATTGGGGTGATCCCTGCGGGTCGCAACCTTGCCGCTGACAGGATCCGTCCGGGCGATGTTGCGATTGTGAATGGCGTCTTGGGAGATCACGGCGCCACGATCCTAGCTGCACGCGGCGACATGGCACTGAGCACGGATATTCAGTCCGATTGTCAAAGTTTGAATGGTTTGATGGAGGCGGTTCTGGCCGTTGCACCCCATGTAAGGGCCGCGCGCGATGCGACCCGGGGCGGCCTTGCGTCCTGCCTCAACGAGATGGCCGAAGCGGCGGGGGTCAGTATCGAAATTGACGAAACCGAACTGCCTTTGCGGCCAGAGGTCAAAGGTGTTTGCGAGGTGCTCGGACTTGACCCGCTTTATCTTGCCAACGAGGGCACGTTAGTCATCTTTGTGCCGCCGGAGGAGGCCGACGCAACCCTCGCCGCAATGCGCGCAATGCCTGAAGGCACAGGTGCGACGATCATCGGACGCGCGCGGCAGGGCCATCCCGGGCGCGTTACGATGAAGACACTCTTTGGCGGTCAAAGGCTTGTCGATACCCTTGTCGGAGAACAATTGCCGCGCATTTGCTGAGTGGGCCAAGCTTGCGCGCTGTTGCGTCGCGCATTTCCGGTGTCGACTTCCTTGCTGTCTAACAGTCTCGTGCGAGCGGGTGCATTTGGCTGAATTTGCGGATACGGCGTCATGCGTTCCGCAACCGGGACACCAGCGTTTTGTCGCGTTTCATGACGAAGACATGCCGTCGAAGAACCGGCGGGTTCACATGTAAAGCGAACGGTTCGACGCGTGCATTTCATTCGAACACACGATCTGAGCGGATTGAAACGCCTGGCGTGCAATTTTCGTGATTTGCGCTTTGGCCCACATATCCGATGCAGGAACCTGAATTCTCCGCCTTTTATCGGAGGTCGGTTTCGTCGCTTGGGATCCATTTGAACCGCCAGTGGCACGAGCCGCGTCAGACGCGGCATCCCCGGTTGCAGCTTGCTTTTCGGATTGCGATCCTTCTGCGGCTTTGAACGCGGCGCGAACACGGGCCTGGCGGGCCTCATTTTCTTGACGACGGCGGCGCAATACGGTCTCTCGCGCGCGGGCAACGTCGTCGGCCGTGCTGGAACTGACCATGTCCCAGGCTGCGTTTATCTCGGCCAGTCGCGCGTTGGCGCCTTTGGGATCGGATTTCGCCATATCCGGATGGTAGGTTCTGACAAGGGCACGCCATGCCTTGCGGAGTGTTGCGTCATCACAGCCGGGGTCGACATTCAAAATCTCGAAAGCGTGCAAAAGATCGTTCATGGTCAAGGCATCCGATTGTGAATTGCGGGATTTAAGAAAACTGATCCGCGAATTTGAATACAATTCTTGATAAATCTGAGAATGCCGGATGGCTACTGTAATGTTTATGTTTGGTTAATGATTGAAGGGCGCGAACCGCAGCGCGTCACGGGCGGAAACTTCGGTTTTGCGCAGCGGTTTTTCGGAATGATGGCATTACGCTGGTCGGTTATGACGCAGAAACCGCTGGGTATTTTGTGACCGCCATCACGTCATTAACTGTTAACGGTTTGTCGCTACTCTGCATGATGGATCATAGGATCGTGCGCATGACCAGTGACTATCGACTTCTTGCTTTCATACTCATCGGCGGGGCTGCCATTGTTTATGGTGTTTTCTCGTTTCCGGCGTTGACCTCTGGTGGATCAGGAACGTCGTCGATCATCTCGCAGGCGGAGTTTGAGGCCGTGTTCAGCCAAGAATTGGACTACTGCACAGCGCGGCCTGATGACATCAACTGCCAGTGCTTTGCAAATGTATCCGGTACGATCCTCGCTGATCGGACGCCTAGAGT
>CAYGQZ010000009.1:16102-27521 GCA_964352055.1 uncultured Rhodobacterales bacterium | reverse complement strand
GCCAGTGCTTTGCAAATGTATCCGGTACGATCCTCGCTGATCGGACGCCTAGAGTTTTCGGCGCCGTCTATGCCGACAAACAAGAGTTGGCGCGCGGGCAAGCGGAACGCTCCTGTTAGGATCCAGACCCTAACGACCGCCTTTGGTTTACATTCCAACTGCGACTTACATGCTTCCGACGCACAAGACCGGGTTGACGTCGTCAATCCGAAGTTTGGCGCATGCGAAAAGCGAAAACGGGCCTGCACGCATGTTCGGCAAGATGGCGCACCCGGCACCCGTTGCGGGTTCATTTCGATTGGTGTTTGCCCTGATGGCACTTCACAGGTCGCGAACGGAAAAGAGTGGGCCGAAGTTGTTCACGTCAGGCTCGCTGAGGCTGAACCTGCACCGGATCAAAGTTCGGCTGTGGATCAAAGGGTTCCTCGATCCCTGCCAAATCGCCAGCCCTGTCTCATGGCGTACGGTCATGAGCGGCCTTCAACGTGCTAAATCTGAAAAATCAGAGCCTGAGCGCATTTTATCAAACCGTACCAGGTCGAACGTTTGCGAAAGGTGCTTGTGCTTTGTGCGTCACGCAATCTGCATTGTCCCAGCGCAACAGGGAACTGGAAGAAGTGATGAAAACGACGTTGCTTGTGCGCCGGACCACGGGGATCGAATTGACCGCGTCCGGGTGAGGCGGACTTTGTCGTGGACGAAGCGAACCAGTCGTTTCAGAATTGCGAGGAAATCCCGCTGGGCGAAGAAATTCTCGTGCATATCCGTAACAGGGCGCTGAACGAAGATCATGATCCCGACGCCATCCCGGATTTGCTGGATCAAGCTGTGGACGACCAGACAACGTATCGGTTCTTCGAGCTTCAAGGCTAGCCCGACAAGGAGTTTTGCCGCAGCTTTTGCGATGATGTGTATGGCTTGCGGGATGGGGTCAAGCTGGGGTTCACCGAGGCCATTGTGTCAGAGCATCTGGTGCGCGGCGACGATCAGTATATTATTGTTCAGCATCCAAAGCCTGTGAAGATTCCGTTTTCCCTGTATTTCAACTCGAACAGATTGATCACCCGTCTGCACCAAAGCGTCATAGATACTTTGTTGAAATCCTTACCTGGCTATCTGTGATAGATTGAAGCCCTGAAGCGTTCGACTGCGTCGTCAGCGCAAGTATCGTGCAAAGACCGGTCAATGAAATCGGTGGCGAGACGGGCAAACGAAAATACGCCTTGTTATTGCTCAATTTCGATCGACTGTCACGGTCTGGCGCAATGTTCCCGTGACCTGATCAAAGATCAGGATTTGATCGTCTTCGGTCACAACCGCAAACCAGTCTGAGCCGATGGTGAATGCGGATGCCGTCGCACCGTCCGGCAAAGTGACCTGTTCTGGCAAGGTCAGTGTCGGCGCAGACGCATTCAGCCGGATGACAAGCAGGGCGATCACCGTTAGAACGCCCAAAATCATCGTGGCGGTCAAGACCGTCACCAACCGGCGCAGGAATTTCAGGTTGGCCGGTTCCGAGGGGATTTCGATGTCGTCCAAACTTGTGTCCTTTGTCATAGGCGACGCACCGCCGCCGCGTCTTGATAAGGCGATTGCGCGCGACGTGCCAGAGGGTGCGGCCCTCTCGCGCACGCGCTTGGCCCGATTGATTGCCGAAGGGGCGGTGACCGTGGACGGTGCGGTGGTGGTCGATCCCAAGGCACGCATTGCCGAGGGCGCGGTGATCGAAGTGACAGTTACCATGGCCGAGGAAAGCCACCTTTTGCCCGAAGACATTCCGTTGGTTGTGGTCCACGAGGATGCCGATCTGATCGTGGTGAACAAACCTGCGGGCATGGTGGTGCACCCGGCTCCGGGTTCGCCTTCAGGCACGTTGGTCAATGCGTTGATGTTTCATTGCGGTGATGATCTGTCGGGCGTAGGCGGGATGAAGCGCCCCGGCATCGTGCACCGGATCGACAAGGAGACTAGCGGGCTTCTGGTGGTCGCCAAAAGCGACACAGCCCATCACGGGCTTGCGGACCAGTTTGCAGCGCACACGGTCGAGCGGTATTACCGGGCGCTGGTCTATGGTGTTCCGGATGCCAATGATCCGAGGTTGCGCGGGGTCAGGGGGGCGTCTTTCGAGCCGGGAAATGTGCTGAAGATGACGACCCAGCTCGCCCGCCACAAGACAGACCGACAACGGCAGGCGGTCCTGTTTCAAGGCGGACGCCATGCGGTCACACGTGCCCGTGTCGTCGCGCGCTATGGGGCGCCAGAAGTTCTGGCGCAGATCGAATGCTGGCTTGAGACCGGGCGCACCCATCAAATCCGGGTGCATATGGCGCATGCGGGCCATGGTCTGGTTGGGGATCCCGTTTATGGCGGCAAACGAAAACTGCCGCGCGGCGCGTTGAGTGACACGGCTGCATCGGCTGTGGCAGGTTTTGGCAGGCAAGCGCTGCACGCGGCGGTACTGGGGTTCGTGCATCCAGTAACAGGTGCGCAGATGCGGTTTGAAGCCCCATTACCGGATGATTTTGCCAATTTGCTGGATATCCTGGCTTAGGTTTTTCGTTTTCCGGTATAGGCAATGTTGCCTATGTGTCTGAAATCAAGTGCACATGCGTGTGAATGCACAGACTTTTTGCTGTAAGTCTGGTGAATTTGGGGCGATACACCACCGCAGGGCGGTGCCTGACCCTTGAAGGGTACCCGTCGTCGCCCCATATTGATGTTAACGCTTTAAACATAGAACGCTTGAAGCGAAAAGGAGGGACATCATGGCCAATTACGCAAATCTTCCCGCGCCAACACCGGAAGGCGGCCTGAACCGCTATATGCAGGAAATCCGCAAGTTTCCACTGCTGGAGCCGGAAGAAGAATACATGCTCGCCAAACGCTGGGTGGAAGAGCAGGACACAGAGGCGGCGCACCGCATGGTGACAAGCCACCTGCGCCTCGCGGCCAAAATCGCGATGGGATATCGCGGCTATGGTTTGCCACAGGCCGAGGTGATCTCGGAGGCCAATGTGGGCCTGATGCAGGCGGTCAAACGATTTGATCCTGAAAAGGGCTTTCGCCTTGCGACCTATGCCATGTGGTGGATCCGCGCCTCGATCCAGGAGTATATCCTGCGGTCCTGGTCCTTGGTGAAACTGGGTACGACCAGCGCGCAAAAAAAGTTGTTTTTCAACCTGCGCAAGGCCAAGAACAAGATTGGCGCGTTGGAAGAGGGCGACATGCGCCCGGAAAACGTGGCTCGGATTGCGACAGACTTGGGCGTGACAGAGCAGGAAGTCATCTCGATGAACCGACGGTTGAGCGGGGGTGATGCCTCGTTGAATGCAACGGTCGGGTCTGAAGGCGAAGGCACGATGCAGTGGCAGGACTGGTTGGAAGACGAAAGTGCTGACCAGGCTGGCGATTACGAAGCGCAAGATGAACTGACTGTGCGTCGTGAGATGCTGGCCGAAGCGCTGGATGTCCTGAACGACCGGGAAAAAGACATTCTGACCCAGCGTCGGTTGTCCGATCAGGCCGTCACGCTTGAAGATCTTTCGGCGCAATACAATGTGAGCCGCGAACGGATCCGCCAAATCGAGGTGCGTGCCTTTGAAAAACTGCAAAAGAAGATGCGCGAGATTGCCAAGGACAAAGGCTTGATGGCGACGGCCTGATCCCGCGACACAGCTTTCCAAAGGCCCCGCAGCATATGTCGGGGCCTTTTTCCGTATCTGGAGGAGTGTTGCCGATCGGCCCTTCGGGGAGGATTTTTTGGAACAGAGAATGGGACGGGTGGTTCCGGACTTTCGAACGCCGCGCTTGATGGGTAGCCTTTGCGGGACAGGAGGGAGCGCGTGGTGTCAGACATTGTATTTCATGTTCCAAGATCCTGGCTTGGGTTTGGTGGCGCGGGACTGCGCCCGTTTTACCTGCGCCTGACCGAGGGATTGAAGGCAAGAGGCGTCGCGTTCGATGTGGTCATTCTGGACCGCGAAACCTTGTCCGAAACAGTGGCAGCGGACGAGGCCATGCACGTTGTGCATCATGGCCGATATGCGCATCCGCGGGTGCGCAATGCGGATGTGGCCTATATCTATCCGTTCTGGAATTTCGATCCTCAGGGTATCCGGGCGTTCTCGTCCATTGCGCAGAAACCTTTCATTCAGGACGATATTGATCCCGATATTGCGCGCCCGTTCTTTCGACGGCTGCGTCAAAGGAATGTTCAAGGGCGCAGGTCGCGTTACGAACAACCCGAAGCTGTCACCGCATTGAAACCGGTCAAGGCCTCCGTTTTCCTGCAATCCGAAGGGCACCGCGTGGTGGGCGAAACCTGCTATCTGGATCGGTGGCAGATGTTGGAGGCGGTCTGCGCGTCTGTGGACGGGCCTGTCGTTGTCAAACCGCACCCGAGGGACGTTGATCCGGCCACGCGCGACGGCTTGCGTGATCTGTGTGACCGCTTTGCGCATTTGACCGTGTCAGATGGAAATATCCATGATCTTATTGCTGCGTCCGAACGTGTGGTGACCATCAATTCTGCAGTCGGGATCGAGGCGTATTTGCATCGCAAGCCAGTCGTTTTATGCGGGCAGTCTGATTTTCATCACATAGCGGATGTGGCCCGCTCCGAAGCTGATCTGACTGCGGTTTTGAAACGCCCGCCACGCAAGCGGGCCTATGACAGGTTCGTCTGGTGGTATTTTGCGGATCAGTGCCTGAGCAGCACGGACCCTGACCTTGTAGACCGCATGTTGGCGCGTTGTCGTTTGTAGCCTGATCCGCCGGAGCGGGACATCCTTTGCTGGGGTGAGGGTTTCGACCCATATACCCTCCGACCGCGATGCGCCCTTGATTAACAGGCGCTTTTGCCTAGCATCCCGCAGATCTGCTCTTTTGTTGGTATTTGAGAGCAAAAAACGCGGCGGCGATTGCGCCGCGCATAGGAGAGACAGGTATGAGCAAAGCCATTCAATGGGGCATTTTGGGGGCGGCCAGGTTTGCGCGCCAGCATATGGGGCCTGCGATCCATGCAGCCTCCGGCGCACAATTGGCTGCGCTGGCAACCTCCGATCCAACCAAGGTCGCCGATTTCAAGGCGTTTTGCCCTGACCTGCGCGTTCATGACAGCTATGATGCGTTGCTGGCGGATCCCGGGATTGACGTGGTCTATATTCCGCTGCCCAATCACATGCATGTAGACTGGACGAAAAAGGCGTTGGCGGCGGGCAAACATGTGCTGTGCGAAAAGCCCATCACGCTGCAAGAGGCCGAGTTCGATGACCTGATCGCGGCCCGTGATGCCGCGGGGCGGCTGGCGGCCGAAGCCTATATGATCGTCCACCACCCGCAGTGGCAGCGCACCCGTGACATGGTGCAAGGTGGTGCGATTGGTGCGTTGCGCCATGTGACGGGCGCCTTTTCCTTTGACAACCGTGACATGGGGAATATCCGAAATCAGGCCGCAACAGGCGGCGGTGGATTGCGCGACATCGGTGTTTACGTGTTTGGATCCGCCCGATTTGTAACGGGGAAGGAGCCCACGTCCTTGTCCGCGAGCATCGAATGGGAAAACGGCGTGGATACCTTTGCGAATGTGCAGGCGCAATTTGATGGGTTCAGCTACAATGCCTACACCTCTATCCGCATGCATCCCTATCAGGAGATGTGTTTTCACGGAGAAGAGGGCCTGATCCGGTTGACCGCGCCCTTTAATGCCAATGTCTACGGCGAGGCGCGCATCGAGTGGCACAAACCTGATCTGGCGGTCGAGACCTATCGATTTCCTGCCGCAAATCACTACGTACTGCAAGTAGAGGCGTTTTGCCGGTCGGTGCGGGATGGTGTGGAGTATCCTTGTCCGCTGGAATTTTCGCGCGGCACACAAGCGATGATTGATCAGGCGCTGACGTCGGGAAAGACCGGCTGACCGGCCCTTCGGGGTGAGTATTTACCGGAACAATGAAAGGAATGTGTCGTGGCGGGCGGATGGGCAAAAGACGGTGCGGTCTCGGATCAGATTGAGGCGTCCATCTCGGATGAACTGGCGCGGATGCAGGCACGCAGGTCCCCGGTCGGGGCCAGCTTGACCCATTGTGCCGAGTGTGAAGAGCCGATCCCTGAGGCACGTCGACAAGCGGTGCCGGGGGTGAAGCTGTGCGTGGACTGCGTGGCCGAACGCGATGCGGCGTTTCAGCGCCGCGGCGGGATCAACCGACGTGGGTCCAAGGATTCGCAGTTGAAATAGCTGGCTCTGTCCTTGGCGCATCACAACGCGTTCAGGCTGGTGTGCGTGATCAGCCAGCGGCCATCTGGTTGTCGCGCCAGCACGTTCAGCGATATCCCGCTTTCCGACGTGTCTTCGCGGAAGTTTGCAACACACCATCCAAGATCGCCGGTGTGCCCGGCCTTCAAGACTTCGATTTGCTTTGATTGTGCGTTCTCTTGCACCCATTCTACATGCGTTGCAGCGATTGCATCCCGGCCAATTGCCGGGGGCCCGAACGGGGAATAGAGCTCTGCGTCCGTCGAATAGGCGGCAGCGCAGCCTACGGCGTTTCCGGCACGGTACTGCGAGACGTATTCATCCAACAGAGCTTGGCAGATGTCTTGGAAGTTCATGTTTGTCTCCGTTGCTGGCCAAGCGTCCGCGTCTGGACAAGAAATCCGACCGGACACGGCCGCACCTTCGAGGCCTGTTCAGTTTTCCATAGCTTCCAATTCATCAATGAAGCCGGAAATCATGCTCAGGCCCTTGTCCCAGAACGCAGGATCGGACGCGTCGAGGCCGAAGGGCGCAAGCAATTCCTTGTGGTGTTTGGAGCCGCCGGCCTTGAGCATGTCAAAGTATTTCTCTTCGAAACCATCGGTTCCTTCGGCATAGACCGAATAGAGGGCATTCACGAGGCCATCTCCGAACGCGTAGGCATAGACGTAGAAGGGCGAATGCACGAAATGCGGGATATAGCACCAGAACGTTTCGTACCCGTCCATGAAGTCAAAGGCGGGCCCGAGCGACTCTGCCTGCACGGACATCCAAAGCGCGTTGATGTCTTCGGGTGTCAGTTCACCGCCCCGTCGGGCGTCGTGTAATTTGCATTCAAAATCGTAGAACGCAATCTGGCGGACCACTGTGTTGATCATGTCTTCGACTTTGCTCGCAAGCATGACCTTGCGCTGGGCTGGCGTTTCCGCGCCGTCCAGCATTTTGCGGAACGTCAGCATTTCGCCGAAAACACTTGCTGTTTCTGCCAGCGTCAGGGGGGTGGAGGACAGCATCTCGCCTTGGCCTGCCGCCAGGACCTGATGCACGCCGTGGCCCAGTTCATGCGCCAATGTCATCACATCCCGCGGTTTGCCGAGATAGTTGAGCATCACGTAGGGATGCACGTCCGTCACTGTCGGGTGCGCAAAAGCACCGGGCGCCTTGCCGGGTTTGACACCCGCATCAATCCAGCCCTTGCTAAAGAACGGTTTGGCCAGTTCGCCCATGCGCGGATCGAATGCGTTATAGGCATCCATCACCGTTCTTTCCGCTTCGTCCCAATTGACGATGCGGGGGTCTTCCATCGGCAAGGGCGCGTTGCGATCCCAGACCTGCATCCGGTCAAGACCAAGCCATTTGCGTTTCAGTTCATAGTAGCGGTGGCTGAGTTTGGGATAGGCATTCACAACAGCGTTGCGCAGCGCCTCGACAACTTCCGGCTCGACCTTGTTGGACAGATGGCGACCGGTTTGCGCGGTTGGCATTCCACGCCACCGGTCAAGGATTTCCTTCTCCTTGGCTTGGGTGTTGTGCACGCGGGCGAATATCTTGACGTTGTCGCCAAAGACCTGGGCCAATTCGTGCGCGGCTGTCTCGCGTTTATCGCGGTTTGTGTCAGTGAGAAAATTCAGAGTGCCTTCGATGCCCTTTGACTCTCCATCGACCTCGAAGGTCAGCCCGGCAATGGTTTCGTCAAAAAGGCGTTCCCATGCGTCGCCGACAACACCGAGGTCGTGCAGGAACTTCTCCATCTCGTCCGACAGTTGGTATGGCTTCATTGCACGGATGCTGTCGAAGACGGGTTTGTAGCGGGCAAGATCCTGATTGCGCTGCATCAGATCACCAAGGTGATCGTCCTCGAGACGGTTCAGTTCGAGCGTGAAAAAGACCAGAGGCGTGGTGTAATTGGTGATTTTTTCCTGCATATCGGACATGAATTTCGCCCGGCCCGCATCGGTGGTGAGTTGGTAGTAGCGCAAACCCGCATAGGACATGATGCGTCCGGCAATCTGATTGATCCGTTCTTGACGCTGGATACAGTCAAGCAGCCCGGATGCGTCCAGCGTCGCAAGGTTGTTTTCATAATCCTTTGCAAACTTGGCACAGGCAGTCTCCAGCCAGTCGAGATCGCGCTTCAGTTCGGGCGCGTCTTGGCCGGTGTAAAGGTCGTCGAGATTCCATTCAGGCAGATCGCCCAATGGCTGGTCCCCGTGGTTTGAATTTGCATCGCGGACGGGGAAAGGCAGATGGACCATGTGAATAACCTTGTGTTGCTTGCTCCAATAGGTATGGCGCGGTGGTGGTCGGGGCAAGAGTTGACGCGGACAAGAAAATTCGTACGAATTTTCTTTCGGGGACGCTTTGCTGGCGCATCCGTATCGTCACCCGGGATCTATTGAGGGCGCATACTCAGGTGCCAAAGAGCCTGCCGGGGTTGGACCTGAAGATCCTTGAGCGTTCCTCTTCTGACGTAATCGCCGCCAAGCTGTCCAGCAGCGCAGATGCACGCGGCATTGCGACCCCATTCAACATGATATGCGGCCAGTCAGAGCCCCAGAGGCACTGATCGGGATTGGCGTCAAGCAACCGGCGCATGATCGGATGGGCTTTTTCGGGGTTTTCCGCAAAACGATAGGGTGCGGACAACTTCACCCAGATGTGCCCCTCGTCAAGAAGGTCACATAGCGTGTCGAGTGCAGCGCTTTCGGGCTCAAGCGACGTTGGCCAGCCGCAGTGATCAATAACCAAAGGCGTGGGCAAGGTGCGAATACTGTCTGCAATTTCCGCGATATGCAGGTCCGCGTGCAGCAGCATCTGGACGTGCATGTTGTGATAGGCCAGCATCGGCGCCATCTTTCGCGCGCCGTCCCAGGTCAGCACGCCTCCATGCACGTAGTTGAGCCGCACCGCGCAGATGTTTGCATCTGCCAGGGTCCGCACGGCGGTGACGGGACTGCCATCCGCCAAAAGACCAACGCCTTTGAAGTTGGTCCCCAAGGTCTTTACGGCCTCAAGGGTGACAGTGTTGTCCGTCCCATAGAGGATCGAGTGCACGATCACCCCATGATCACAGCCCAAATGGGCCAAATGGTCACGATAAAGACCCAGCCACCCGTCAAAATCGATGTCCTTGGGGGGATTCTCGACCCGGTTGGGCGAGAGGGGGTGTTGCGGCCCGCCCAGAAGGTGCACATGTGCATCCCACGACCCCTTGGGCAGTTGTGTTGCAGGCTTTTGAGGCGGGTATGGCGGTTGCGCGTTATCCATAGGTTTCCAGCATTTGGTTCAGATCATCGAGGTTGTTTGCCTCTTGTACAGGTTTATCCCGACGCCACCGTGACATACGTGGAAACCGCAGCGCCACCCCGGATTTGTGGCGCGACGACGCTTGAATGCCTTCGAACGCAATCTCGAACACGTGGTGCGGCGTGACGCTGCGCACCGGTCCGAACCGTTCAAGTGTATTCTTTTTCACCCAGGCCGTGATTTGTCGGAATTCGGCATCCGTCAGCCCGGAATAAGCTTTGGTAAAGGGCACCAGATCATTGCCATTCCAGACCGCGAACGTGAAATCCGTAAACAGATTTGCCCTGCGACCGTGCCCCGATTGGGCATAAATCATCACCGCATCGATGGTCAGCGGATCAAGCTTCCATTTCCACCAGTCGCCTTTCTTGCGTCCGGTCAGATAGGGGCTGTCCCTGCGTTTGAGCATCAAGCCTTCGGCCTGTGCGTCCCGCGCCGTTGTCCGTATTTTGCTGAGTTGCGCCCACGTTTTAAACTCGAGTGTCGGGGACAGTTTCACGGGTGCATCAGGCGGCAGGGTGTCGCAAAGCTCTTCGAGCATCGACCGCCTGTCGGTCAGCCCCAATTGCCGCAGATCCTTGCCCTTCCATTCCAGCAAATCATACGCGTAGAGGATTACCGGAGCCTCCTGCAGCAGCTTTTTCGGGACCGTCTTGCGCCCGATCCGTTTTTGCAACGCGTTGAAGTTTTGCGGCGCGCCGTCGCCCCATGCCAACACCTCTCCGTCCAGAACCGTTCCGTCGGGGATGAAGTCGCGGGCGCGCGCCAGTTCCGGAAAACGGTCTGTCATCAGCTCTTCGCCCCGCGACCAGACATAATGTGCCCCTTCACGCACAATCAGCTGCCCGCGAATGCCATCCCACTTCCACTCAGCTTGCCATGCGTCAGGGGCACCAAGGCTGTCCGGTTCGGTTTCCAAACCATAGGCAAGGTAGAACGGGTAGGGGCGCGACGCATGGGCGGCAGAGTCTTCGGCCTCGATCAGGTCATGCCAGGTGACGGTGGTCGGGTCCCAATCGCCCATCAACCGATGCGCCAACTCCGGTTCCTCACGGCCAGTTGCGCGGGCCAGCGCACGCGTCATCAGCTTTTGGCTGATACCAATCCGAAAGCCGCCGGTGATCAGTTTGTTGAAAAGAAACCGCTCGGTGGCGTCCAGACTGTTCCACGCGTCCAGCACCGCCTGTTTGCGCGCCGCCTCGTCCACTTGCGGCAGGGCGCGCAACATGTCGATCCAATAGGTCAGCCCATGATCCGACACGCTTTCGGCAGGTGGCAAGACCAAGGCGATCGTTTCCGCCAGATCCCCGACGATCGGGTAGGCTTCCTCAAACAACCACAAGGGTATCCCTGCAACCTCAGCGGCCCATTCGCGCAGGCGTGTCGTCGTGACGGCCCGTTTGGGACGGCGGCCGGAAAAAATGGCAATGGTCCAGATCCGGTCCTGCTCCGGTGCGGCGTTGAAATACTCCGCAAGGGCGGCGACCTTGACCGTTGTCTTGGTCGATTGGTCGATCGCGTTAAAGAGGGCCGCGAAGTTTTTCATGCGGCGTCTTCTTCGGCGTCGCCGCCAAACTCGGTCTGCAAGACCTGCGCGTTCCAGCCCTGATCTGTCAGATAGCGGGCAAAGATGTCGGTGTAGCCGTGGGTGACATAGATGTTTTCCGCGCCCGTGTCAGAAATGGCCGACAAAAGCCCCGGCCAGTCGGCATGATCCGAGATCACGAAGCCCCGGTCGCCCGCCCGCCGCCGCCGAATGCCCCGCAGTGCCATCCAGCCGCTGGCAAAGGCGGTTTCCTGTGCGCCAAACTTGCGCGCCCAGGCCGATCCAAGCGCCGATGGCGGGGCAAGGACCAGCGC
>CAYGQZ010000009.1:11665-16002 GCA_964352055.1 uncultured Rhodobacterales bacterium | reverse complement strand
GCCAACGACAAGCGCCAGCCTCAGGCCGCTTTGGCGAACCCGTCCGCGATCGTGTCAAAGATGGCGGCGCGCATCGCGGGGCCTTCCATCAGCACTTCATGCTCGCCGCCTTGCATCATATGCAAACTGCCGTTTTTCCAGCTTGCCATGCGCGCCTCGATCCGCCGAGGATCGACGATGCGTTCATTGGTGCCGAGGAACACGTTGACCGGAGTTTTAGGCGACGGCAGTTTCGACAGCGACAGCATCTCGTCCAAGGCTTCGCGCAGCCAGACAAAGCTGGGCCCGCCCAGGGCCAGTTCGGGATGCGCCGTCAGTTGTTTGCGCATCATGTCGAACATTTCGAAATCCGTCGTCAACTGGTTGTCCTCGAAAGGTGTGGTCAGCACATAAGAGTCGATGACGGTGCCGGGGGGCAGCCGATGGCCCTGACCCAAGACAGGCATCATCCGCCCCAAGGCCCAGGCCACCGGGCGCAGGTAGGGCGCAATCCGGATGCCCCACATCGGCCCGGTAAAGGCGGCTGCCACCACGTCGAGGCCTTCGTACAAAGACCGCAATCCAATGCATCCACCCATCGAGTGGCCGATCAGAAAAAACGGCTTTGGCAGATCAAGTGCGTGGGCTGCGGCCACCATGGCCGCCACGTCCTTTTGATAATCGGCAAAGATGTCCACGTGACCGACACGCGCATCTTCCAGAATGCGATCCGCCAGACCCTGGCCGCGCCAGTCAATCACAAGCGTCGCATAACCGCGCTGCGCAAGGTCGTCCGCAGCGGGTCCGTATTTTTCGATATATTCCGTGCGGCCGGGAAACATAAGGACGGTGCCCTTGGCCGATTCGGGGCGAAAGGCCCCGATCCGAAGGCGCACGCCGTCCGACGCGCGTATCCAAAAGGCGGCCCCGGCCAACGCAGAAGGCTTCACATCGCTGAAGATCGGGGCAGCCTCGAGGGTCATCAGGCCAGCGCCGACGCCAGTTGCATCGCGACACCCATGTCGCCATCCACCGTCAGTTTGCCCGACATGAAGGCAGCGGTGGGGTCGGTTTCGCCTTTCACGATGGCCTCGAATGTTTCGGCGTCAGCGGACAGCGTCACATCGGCGTCCGTGTCGGCAACCTGTGCGGTGTTGCCTTCGATATAAATCGCTCCTTCGCCCGCGACGTCGAATTTCGCAGTTCCGGAAAAATCCGCGTCAGCCAGCTTTTGATTCAGCACGGCAACGCCTTCGTTCAAGATATCACTCATCTTTGATCCCATTTTGTTGGCGGGCCCGCCCTTCTTTTGTGGAAATACGAAGCAGGCCTGTTACATTCGCTGTTATGGGCACTCATCTTCGCAAACTCTACCCTGTCGTCACGGCACTTTTATTGACAGTAGGGAATTCCTTACCTGCGCACGCGCAATCTTCTGTTGACGAAATGCTGGATGCGTTGCGTTCGGCAGAGCCTGCCGAAGCCACTCGTATAAGCCGGGAGATCGAGCGATTGTGGTCGCAATCGGGGTCCACGTCGCTGGATATGCTGCTGCGGCGTGGACGCGACGCTTTGGAGAACGAGGAATTAGATGTTGCAATTGAACATCTTACCGCCGTGACTGACCATGCCCCCGATTTTGCCGAAGGGTGGCATGCACGCGCCACAGCTTTCTATATGAAAGGTCTCTATGGCCCGGCGCTGGATGACCTTCAGACGGCACTGATTCTCAACCCCGAGAATTACAACGCACTCTTTGGGCTTGGCATCATGTTTCAGGAGTTCGGGGAACTATATCGCGCCGAACAGGCCTTTTCCCGGGTCATCGACTTGAATCCCCATCACGAAAACGCCAGCAATGCGCTTGAGCGACTGAAAACCGACGGCATAGGCCGCGAGCTCTGAGCAGAAGTTGGGGGATTGCCCATGCCGGGCGACACACGGGTTGTGGCCGTTCTGGGCCCGACCAACACAGGTAAGACCACCTATGCCATCGACAGGATGCTGGGGCACAGGACAGGTGTGATCGGTCTGCCGCTGCGCCTGCTGGCGCGTGAAGTCTATGACCGTATCGTGGCCTTGCGCGGCCCGTCCGTCGTGGCCCTGGTTACGGGCGAAGAACGGATCGTGCCGCCGCGCACCCAGTATTGGGTCTGCACCGTCGAGGCGATGCCCGAAGGGATGGGCGTCGATTTTCTGGCCGTGGATGAAATCCAGCTCTGCGCCGATCCGGAACGGGGCCACGTCTTTACCGACCGCCTGTTGCGGGCGCGCGGCCTGCACGAGACGCTGTTTCTGGGCGCGGACACCATGCGCGGCCCGATCTCGGCCCTTGTGCCCGAGGCGCAGTACATGCGCCGCGAGCGGATGTCGCAACTGGTCTATTCGGGCCAGAAGAAAGTCAGCCGGATGCGCCCGCGCTCGGCCATTGTCGGGTTTTCGGTCGACAACGTTTACGCCATCGCCGAACTGATCCGTCGGCAAAAGGGTGGGGCGGCCGTGGTCATGGGCGCGCTCAGCCCGCGCACCCGCAATGCGCAGGTCGACATGTACCAGAACGGCGAGGTTGATTTTCTGGTGGCCACGGATGCCATCGGAATGGGGCTGAACCTGGACATTGATCATGTCGCGTTTTCGTCGCTGTCCAAATTCGACGGCCGGCGGATGCGGCCCTTGGCACCGAACGAGTTGGCGCAGATCGCCGGACGGGCGGGGCGCGGACAAAAGGATGGCACCTTTGGCGTGACGGGTGATGTGCGCCCGTTGGACGATGGCGTCGCTCAGGCGATCATGGAACATCGCTTTACACCGCTGCAAAAGCTGCAATGGCGCAATCATGCATTGCAATTCGGGTCCATCGACGCGCTGATCCGGTCGCTGGAAGCGCCGTCAGATCACGAAGTGCTGGTGCGGGCGCGCGAGGCGGACGACGTGATGGCCCTCAAATCTCTGGCGGAAAGTGCCGAAGTCACGGCACGCTGTACCAATGCGCCGTCGGTGCGCTTGCTTTGGGATGTGTGCCGCGTGCCGGATTTCCGGGGTATCAGCCATCAGGAACATTCCGATCTTTTGGACGTTATCTTTCGCTACCTGCACGAGCGCGGCACCATTCCAAACGACTGGATGGCGCGCCAGATCAAACGCATTGATCGGAAAGACGGCGAAATCGATGCGATCAGCAAAAGGCTGGCGTTTATCCGCACATGGACTTATGTCGCTCAGCGCAAGGGCTGGGTCGATGACGAAAGCCATTGGCGTAACGAGACGCGCCATGTAGAAGACCGACTGTCAGATGCTCTTCATGAGAAGCTGACACAAAGATTTGTAGATCGGCGCACCTCAGTATTGTTGCGCCGGCTAGGCCAAAAGGAGGCCATGGTGGCCGAAGTAAATGACGCAGGTGAAGTGACTGTCGAGGGCGAGTTCGTCGGCAAGTTGGACGGGTTCCGGTTCAGTCAGGACAAGGGGGCCGGTGCAGCCGAAGCCAAGACAATCAAGACGGCGGCCCTTCAGGCGCTTGCCCCTCATTTTCATCTGCGCGCGGATCGGTTTTACAACGCGCCCGATACAGAGATTGACTACACCGAACAGGGCGGCCTGATGTGGGGCTCGTCTGCGGTGGGCAAACTGGTTGCAGGGCCCGATCCGCTCAAGCCGCAGGTCGAGGTGTTTGTCGATGATGTGGCAGGCGCGGATGTCGCACAAAAGGTCCAGCGCCGCCTGCAGCATTTCATCGATCGCAAGGTTGCGGCCCTGTTCGAGCCTCTGGTCGCCATGCAGCGTGACGAAGCGCTGAGCGGTCTGGCCAAGGGATTTGCCTTTCGCATGGTCGAGGCATTGGGCGTTTTGCCCCGTGCCGCCGTCGCGGACGAGGTCAAGTCCCTCGATCAGGATGCGCGCGGCGCGTTGCGCAAGCACGGCATCCGCTTTGGCCAGTTCACTATTTTTATGCCCCTCCTGCTGAAACCTGCGCCGACGCGCCTGCGTCTGGTTTTGTGGTCTCTTTCCCAGGGGCTGGCCGAGTTCCCCGAATCGCCGCCCCCCGGTCTGGTCACGATCCCCGCCATGGCGGATGGCCCCAAGGGCGCCGACACCATGTCCGGTTACCGCAATGCGGGCGAGCGTGCGATCCGGATCGACATGCTGGAACGGCTGGCGGACATGTTGCGATCCGAAGATTCGCGTGGCGGGTTCGAGGCGAAAGCCGACATGCTGTCGATTACCGGCATGACGCTGGAACAGTTTGCGGCCCTGATGGAAGGTCTGGGTTACAAGACCGAGAAGGGCGAGCGTCAAAAGGTGAAGGCCGAAACTCCCGCGTCCAAAGTGGCGGCCCTGTCAGAGGCCGCGTCACCTGA
>CAYGQZ010000009.1:2654-11565 GCA_964352055.1 uncultured Rhodobacterales bacterium | reverse complement strand
AAGCCGCAAGGCAAGGGTGGCCCCAAGGGCAGTCGCAAGCCGGCCGGAAACAAATCGCAGAACTTCTCGGCCCGGCCACCCAAGCCCGAGAAAAAGATCGACCCTGACAATCCATTCGCTGCCGCCCTCATGGGGCTGCGTGATAACAAGTAAGTGAACGAAGGCGGGCAGAAACTGCGGCTCGACAAATGGTTGTGGTTCGCGCGCTTCTTCAAAACCCGCTCGCTTGCGGCGGCCCGCGTGGCCGCGGGCGATGTTCGGGTCAATGGTGAGCGGGTGACAAAACGCGCAACCACGATCGGGGCAGGGGACGTTCTCACGTTTGCCCAGGGGCGTGTCGTACGCATTGTCGAAGTTGTGGCCACAGGTGCCCGCCGCGGGCCCGCCCCCGAAGCGCAAGCCCTCTACACCGACATGACCCCGCCACCGCCGCCGCCCGAGGACACCGTTGCAGAGAACCCGAAATTCGAAGGAAAAGGTCGTCCGACCAAGCGGGACAGGCGGCAAGCCGATCTTTCCCGCACCCGCCACCTTGAATGATCCGGTCCGCTGATTTAGCTAGAACACAATCCTAGCTATACGAGCCCCTGCATGACATATATCGTCAACGACTCCTGCATTGCCTGCAAATACACCGACTGCGTCGAAGTGTGTCCGGTGGATTGCTTTTATGAAGGCGAAAACATGCTGGTGATTCATCCTGACGAATGCATCGACTGCGGTGTGTGCGAACCGGAATGCCCGGCCGACGCGATCCGTCCCGATACGGAACCGGACATGGAGAAATGGGTCGAGTTCAACCGTAAATACTCCGAGATGTGGCCTGTTATCGTGACCAAGAAAGATCCTTTGCCAACGGCAGATGAAATGGATGGCAAGGATGGCAAGATGGAGCTGTTTTCAGAAAAGCCCGGCGAGGGCGGTTGATCCGCACGAATCAGTTTTCACAGCAGTGGAGTCGCGGTAAACGTTGCGGAAGCAACCGCAGACCTCTGGAAATAATGTCTTTTTCATAGATTTACCTTCGGTAAGCTTTCGGATGGTCAAATTTTATGATATACTGCTGTTACAAATGACCAATTGTTGCTGTGTTTTCCAGCTTGGCACTCAGGCTGGAAGCGTTCTGTACAATTCAAACCGCACCAAGGCGAGGCACTTCATGTCCCGGCTAGATGCGGTTTTGACTGTCTAAAACTGCGCAGCCTTCGGGTGCCCTATGAGGATCAAGTATGACCAAATCTAAGAAGCTCGACTTCCGTCCCAATGAATACATTGTTTACCCAGCCCATGGTGTGGGACAGATCATGTCGATCGAAAGCCAGGAAGTTGCAGGCATCACGCTCGAGCTCTTTGTGATCTCGTTCGAAAAGGACAAGATGACGCTGCGGGTGCCGACAAACAAAGCGACCGATATCGGAATGCGGGCCTTGTCGAGCCCGGATGTCATCAGTGCAGCGATGAAAACCCTGAAAGGCAAGGCGAAGGTAAAACGCGCCATGTGGTCGCGCCGTGCGCAGGAATACGAGCAAAAGATCAACTCGGGCGATTTGATCGCCATCGCGGAAGTTGTGCGCGATTTGCACCGCACAGACGATCAGCGCGAGCAAAGCTATTCCGAACGCCAGCTCTATGAAGCAGCACTTGAGCGCCTGACCCGTGAGGTCGCCGCCGTGTCAGGCGGTGACGAACTGGCCGCGAGCAAGGAAGTGGGTGACGTGCTGATGAGCCGCATCGCGGCCTGAAGTCCGGTCTTTCAATAGTATCCCGACCGCGTTCCCTTATGGGGGGCGCGGTTTTTTTGTTATGGGATCAGCACAATCAGCACGGCTATTTCTGTGCACAGTTGCGTTGCGCCCAGGATATCGCCGGTCTGCCCACCAATCTTGGCCTTTGCAATCAGGCCGATGAGGCCGGCAACGAGAAGTGCCACGACAAGGGCCAGCGCGCCCGTGGTGCTATTGAGACCTATCGCAACGGTCGCCGCGATCAGGATACCGATCAGAACGGGGCCTTTGGACGGCGCGCCAACGCTATGCGACAGGCCGGTGCTGCGGGCATGCGGCAAGGCGAGCATGAGCGGGGGCATTACTGCGCGGGACACGACAAGCGCTGTGACAAGGCCCGCCCAGGATACTTCTGTCAGCCCAAGCCAGCGCAGACCCATCGCGACAATCAGCGCCAGCACGCCGTAGGCCCCGATCCGGCTGTCTTTCATGATCTCAAGGCGTCTTGCCGTATCATGCCCGCCCCAGAGGCCGTCTGCCGTATCGGCAAGCCCGTCCTCGTGCATCGCGCCGGTCAGCAGGATCAGGGCACCAAGAACTATGCCCGCGGCGATCGGGGCTGGCAGCCCAAACGCGGAGCAGATCCAACTGATCAGCCAAACGATCAGACCCAAGATCAGTCCGACAACCGGATAGGCCCAGACCGCACGCGCAGGGTGCGCAAAGGCATGGTTGGGAAGGGCTGGAACAGGCAACCGCGTCAACAGAACAAGTGCTGCAGGCAAATCCCAGAGCCAGGAGGTTGCTATGTCGGTTTTTTGGGTCTCCATGTCCGGTCCTGACTTGCGGGCAGATTGGCTTTGGGTAATGAGCGAAGAAAGGACAGGCAAGGGAAAGATCACCGATGACGTTTGAGACACTGGATGAACTGCGCGCGCTTATGAAGGAAATGCCTGCGGTCGATGCGGCGGCGGCAGCAGGGGCGGCAGAGCGCAACAGTCAATTGACCAAACCACCCGGTGCCTTGGGCCGGCTGGAAGATCTTGCGCAATGGTATGCCGGATGGCGCGGCGATGCGCGCCCAGCGATCAAGGCGCCACAAGTTATTGTATTTGCAGGCAATCACGGCGTTGCAGCACGGGGCGTTTCTGCCTTTCCGCCCGAAGTCACCGTGCAGATGGTGGCCAATTTCGAACATGGGGGTGCAGCCATCAATCAATTGGCACGGACCTTTGGTGCGCGGATGGATGTGGTCGCCCTGGACCTGGACAAACCGACCGAAGATTTCACCAAAAGTGCGGCCATGTCGGACGCGGAATGTGCTGCCGCGTTGCGTGCAGGATGGGATGCCGTTGATCCGGCAACGGATCTTCTGGTGGTCGGGGAGATGGGGATTGGAAACACCACTTCTGCTGCCGCGATCGCAACACAGCTTTTTGGCGGTACTGCATCCGATTGGACGGGGCGTGGCACGGGCGTTGAGGGCGACGCGTTGGCGGCCAAGACCCAAGTGGTTGCGGATGGCGTGGCCTTGCACGGCGACGCGCGCGACGGGCTGGACACGCTGATGCGTCTGGGGGGTCGTGAGCTTGCAGGCATGGCGGGGGCAATCGCGCGCGCGCGAAGCCTGCGTGTTCCGGTTATTCTGGATGGCTTCATTTGCACGGCTGCCGCCGCTTGCCTGGCGCGGACGGAAGTGGGCGCCTTGGATCATTGCGTCGCGGGCCATCTGAGTGCCGAAGGCGCACATGGGCGCATGTTGGACGCGCTGGGCAAAGACCCGCTGTTGCGCCTGGGCATGCGGCTGGGCGAAGGGTCAGGTGCTGCGCTCGCCATTGCCGTGCTGCAGGGCGCTGTGGCCTGTCACAGCGACATGGCAACCTTTGCCGAAGCGGGCGTGGCCGCCGGATAAGATCGGTCGGCGGGTCTGTTCCGGGCTTTGCCCGAAAGGCGCCCGCCCACCGACCCTGCCACGGCTCAGGCGCGTTTGGGTTCGTCTTCTTCTGCGAGAGCCGAGAGCGAAATCTCGAGCTCTTTTTCCAGAAGTTTTGCGCGGGCGATGTAGGCTTTGTTCTGTGACGGCGGGATATCGGGATCCCACAATTCTGCCAGTTGTCGGACGGCATCCCGGTCATGATGGTAAAAGACGCGCTCGGCCTCTGCGGCCTCATAGTCGCTCAGTCCGAGGTTCTCGAGTACGTAGCGGCCCGCGCGCAAGGAGCCGTCGAAGAGCTCGCGCACGATGTCATTCGCCCCGGCTTGATATAGCTTGTAAACGTGGACCCGATCATAGGCCCGCGCGATGATATGCAGGTCTGGTCGGGTTTTGCGCGCATAAGCCACGAGCCGGACTGCGGCTTCTGGATCATCAAGCGCAACGACCAATACTCTTGCTTCATTCAGTCCGGCAGCTTTCAGAATGTCGGGGCGCGTTGGATCACCGAGGAACCCCTTGAAGCCAAACCGCCGCATGAGGGAGATCATTTCCATGTCATGATCGAGCACGACAGCCTTGAAGCCGGTACCCTGCACAAGGCGGTTCACGATCTGGCCAAATCGCCCGATGCCCGCAATGATAACCGGACCCTGGGAGTCGATCTCATCTGCTTCGACTTCACCTGAAGCTTCGCCACCTGGATGTGGAATCTGTTCATAGAGGATAAACAGCAGGGGGGTGATCAGCATGGTCAGAGCAATGACAACAAGCAATGTCTCTGCCACCAAGGTGGGGATAACGCCCTGACCCACGGAAAAGGCAATCAGTACAAAACCGAATTCGCCGGCCTGCGCCAAACCAAGCGTGAAGAGCCACCTGTCGCGGCCCCGGATCCCAAAGGCAACCGCAAGACCGTAAAGAACAATGCCTTTGACGATGATGATAAGCAGGGCCATTGTGATCAACGCCAGCCAATCGTCAAACAAGAGCGTGAAGTTGATCCCGGCGCCGACGGTGATGAAAAACAGTCCGAGCAACAGCCCTTTGAACGGTTCAAGGTCAGTTTCCAGTTCATGGCGGAATTCCGAACTGGCCAGCACGACGCCCGCGAGGAAAGCTCCGAGCGCCGGGGACATGCCGACCAACATCATCAGGAAAGAGATCGAAACCACGATCAGCAAGGCCAGTGCCGTGTACATTTCACGCAATCGGCTGGCGTGAATGAAACGGAAGACCGGTCGGGTGAGAAATACACCGGCCAATATGACCGCTGCAATCGCCGCGATGGTCACCAGAGTGACGCCCCAGGCAGGCAATCCTTCGACAAGGCTCATGGTTGCGCCATGATCGTCGCCATGCCCGAGGTTCTGACTGAGGGAAATGGAGCCATCCGCGCTGATCTGCGCCGGAAGGGCGATCACCAGCAAGGGCAGAAATGCCAGGATCGGGATAACCGCGATATCCTGCGTGAGCAGTACAGAAAACACAGACCGCCCGCCGCCGGTTTGCATCAAGCCCTTTTCAGACAGCGTCTGAAGAACAATCGCAGTGGACGAGAGCGCAACCGTCAGGCCGATGGCAAGGGCAACGCCCCAAGGCTGACCGTAAGCCATCGCCAGTCCCATGATCGCCAGTGTAGACAACAGAATTTGCAGCCCACCCAATCCGACAAGCTTGTGGCGCATGTCCCACAGGGTTCGGGGTTCAAGCTCAAGTCCGATCAGGAACAGCATCATGACCACGCCGAATTCCGCAAAGTGCTGCAGATCTTCTGTTTCGGAACCAACAAGGCCAAGCAACGGGCCGATCATGATCCCAGCCGCCAGATACCCCAGCACCGACCCCAGGCCCAATCGCGCTGCGATGGGCACCGCAATGACTGCGGCAGCCAGATAGATCGAGGCCTGATACAGGAAGCTTTCCATAGGTCACGTCTCCGGAGGTGTCATGTGGGCAGTGGCCCATCCCGTTTGAGTTGGTCCATTACGATCTGGCTGTGTACGCGCGCAACAGAGGGATGCGGTAACAGGACTTCGTGAATGAGCGAATTCAGCGCAGATAAGTCAGGGCAGTACACCCTGAGCAAGTAATCAGCATCGCCTGTCATTGTCCATGCACTGGTGATCTCTGTTCTGCCATTGATCAGACGGGCAAAGCTGGTGGAGTGTTCGGGGCCATGTGTGCCCAGATGCACCTGCACAAAGCCTTGGACCGCAAGCCCCAACTTGGTGGCGTTCAACCTGGCGACATAGCCTTGAATGTAGCCTTCCGCTTCCAGCCGTTGCCGACGCCGCCCGATCTGGCTGGCGGACAGGTGCAGCATTTCGCTGAGTTCCTGAGCCGTCAAATGTGCGTTTTTTTGCAATGCGGCCAGCAGTCTGGTGTCAGTGGTATCAAGCATTTGCGCCTCAAATGCGGAAATTGCTGATATTGTGCGGCATTCACGCGGATAATCCAAGTATCCTGTCGCACTTTGCGCGGAAAATGCACCTGTGGTGCCTTATGTTTGCGCAAAGATCAAAGGAGAGCACCGATGGGACCGTTCCCGCACCACGCGCCGAAATCCACAATCACCCAAGCGAACCCGGCGGGCACGGACGGCTTCGAGTTCGTCGAGTTTGCACATCCCGAGCCCGAAGCACTGCGTACCGTTTTTGCGCGGATGGGCTATGAGAAAGTGGCCAAACACAAAGTTATGGACATTGAGCTTTGGCAACAGGGCGATGTGACTTACGTGCTGAACGCGGAAACGGAAAGTTTTGGTGCACGGTTTGCGGCCGAACACGGCCCGTGCGCCCCGTCGATGGGGTGGCGCGTTGTGGACGCGCAATTGGCTTTTGAACGCGCTGTTTCGCTGGGTGCGACGCCGTACGAGGCGGTCGGCAAAGTGCTTGACGTTCCCGCGATTTACGGGATCGGCGGTAGTCTGATCTACTTTGTGGATCAGTACTATGAGACGTCGCCCTATAACGATGAATATGACTGGCTGAAGCAGTCCAAGCCACGCGGAGTCGGCTTTTTCTACCTCGATCACCTGACCCACAATGTCCACAAGGGCAATATGGATACGTGGTTCAGGTTTTACGGGGACCTGTTCAACTTCAAGGAAATCCGGTTTTTTGACATCGAAGGCAAGTTTACCGGCCTTTTGAGTCGTGCGCTCACGTCTCCTTGCGGCCGCATCCGTATTCCAATCAACGAAGACCGTGGCGAAACCGGCCAGATCGTGGCCTATCTGCGCAAGTACAAAGGGGAGGGCATTCAGCATATCGCGGTAGGTTCGGATAACCTTTACGACAGCACGGATGCGATCGCCGAGAATGGAATGAAGTTCATGCCCGGGCCGCCAGACAGCTACTACGAGCTTAGCAAAACGCGTGTCGTTGGCCATGATGAGCCGATCGAGCGGATGAGGAAACATGGTATCTTGATCGATGGCGAAGGGGTTGTGGACGGTGCGGAGACCAAAATCCTGCTTCAGATCTTTTCCAAGACGGTTATCGGCCCCATTTTCTTCGAGTTCATTCAACGCAAAGGCGACGATGGATTTGGCGAAGGCAACTTCAAGGCGCTGTTCGAAAGCATCGAGCAAGAACAGATCAATCGCGGTGAGTTGAAAGCAAGCTGACCAGTTTCCGATACGGAAACAGGCTGGATTTCGGTCCGAAATCCATTGGCTCGCGCGATGTCAGTTCGTCAAAGCGTGCCCAGCTTTTCGTATCGAAAAGCCGCCGGAAACCGTTTCGGTTTCCGCTATCCCTTTGGCATTTTCAGGATCAGGTTGCGCGATCCTTTCTGGTAGCGCAACTCACTGTCACCTATGGCCGATACGCGACCGCCATCAAGGCGGTCTCCGACTTGCACTTTTTGGTAACGTCCATTCGACAGGCGGATCAATGCGCGCCTGTCAGATGGTGTTCCGTAAACTCCAATCAGGTTCACCGTTCGCAGATTGATCGCATTGCGCGTGGTTGCCTCGCGCGACACGGACGCAGACGACGGAATCGAGGGCTTGACCGTGCGCGGTGCAACGCTGGCCGGGGCGGTCGCCACGGCGGCCGTCGATGCCTGGCTGGGCGTTGCCCGCGCCACGGTGCGCGCAAAATTGCCGGGTCGCGGTTTTGGACGCAGCGATTGTGCGGTCGCCAAAGCACTTGGTGGCGCGTCGGCTGGCGTATTGGCCCTTTGCTGTTCTTCCTCTTGCTGTTGCAACGCCTGTGGGCGCAGGCGCGGGCGCAACCCGGCCAGTTCTGATCGAGACAAGCCGCCCAGGGTGGCGCGTTCGTTTTGCTCGATAAGATCGGTTGGCCTCGCTCTTGGTCTGACCTGTGTTGATGTTTGCAACGTCCCGGTTTCGGTCGGGTCCGTGGCAAAACGCACAGGTGTTGCGGGCGGAACGACGGCGGGGCGGCCCAGAAACACCAGATGCCCGTCAGGGCTGAGCGCGCCCTCGATGCTCGCAATCACGCGTCCGTCGGCCCCCAGCGCAAAACTGGTTCCCGCCGCCACAGGCGAAGTCACGACAGCCAGCGGATTGTCGGTTTGAAAGGAAAGAGCCGCCGGCAAGGCCACAGCGTCCAGCGCAGGGCTCACCGGGTCAATACTGGTCACATACAGATCTTCGAGTTCGATCAGGGGCGCAGGTTCAAAATTATCCGGTGCTTTCGGCCAGATCCCCGTGACGGCATAGCGCGCCTCCAGCGCTGCCCCATCCAGGGCCTCGGGTGTGTCATCCTGCGGTTCAGGGCGCGGGGCGCGCAACGCGTCCAGAACGGCCGCATCCTCGGAGGTCAATCCGGTGCTGACATCTTCGTTCAGGGACGCGAGTTCGACCGCATCCGCACTGGCTTCGTCCGGTGCGTCAAATGTTGCGCCCACCTCGTTTGCGCGCACCGATTGCGTTTCCTCGGGCAGGGTCGAGGCCAGTGTTCTTTCGCGGCCCTGAAAAAGGCGCGCAATGCCATCATCCAGAAAGACCGTCGCCCATGCGGCCACACCGGCAAGAAAGACCAGCAGTGCGGCCATCAGGATGAGCCCGAGATAGCGCGGCTTGCCGCCGACCTTCACATTGTCGCGTGCGCCAAAGACCGTCATCCGCCGCGCTTCGATCACCTCTGCAGATGCGACAGCTTTGGATGGGTCTTTTTTGACAGCCTTGACGGCACCCTTGGGCGCTTTGCGCCGCGACATGAAGCCAGCGGCTTTGTCCTTTCTGGTATCGGGAGCGTGCAACGGCGGTGCCGGTTCTGAA
>CAYGQZ010000009.1:0-2554 GCA_964352055.1 uncultured Rhodobacterales bacterium | reverse complement strand
ACGTGCGGCTCATTGATGCCGCGGTTGATCGGCTTTGGTTCCGACACTGCGGGTCTTGCGCGCTCATCCACCCCGGCGGATTTCGGGCCAGTGGCAGGCCTTCGACGCTGCGTCTGGTCAACTGGCGGCTGCGGTGCCTGATCGATTCTTTGGGCTGACTCGCCTAAGGCTGACGCGTTTTCGACCGGTTCAGACGGCATGGTCGCTGCCGGTTCGACCGTGATGCGCGCAGTCGGTTCATTGACTGCCTCGACTTCAGGATCCGCAACCGCTTCGGCCGCGCTGACATGCGTCTCCGGTGCCATTTTCTCAGGGTCAACCGGTTCGGATATATCCTCAGCCGCATCGTCCTGGGCGGGCGGGTGTGGTACATCGTCCACTTCGACCACAGGCACGTCATCAGGCTCCACACCTGCGCCATCCTGCAACAGGGTCGCTGATATGGATGTTGCGCCAAAATACGGCTCACCGAGAAAACCCGCATCTGTGGGGGCCGCAACAAGACTTACAGGGGCAAACGCATGCTCTGTGGCGAAAGCCTCCGCTTCGGCCAATGTCTCACGTGCGACAGCTGCAACATGGGTGGTATTTCCCTCCGCTGAAATGTCGAATACCAGCGCATCCACCGGATACGGCGTGGCACCTTTCAAAGCGTCGCGGGCCGCGTTCTGTCGGCCTGCGTGATCAAGCGGTCCTGTCTCGACGCTCAAATAGCGAATCTGCTCATCCGGTATGATGAGTTTGCAGTAAAAACCCTCGGGATTGTGGGCTTCGGCCTGTTTGCGCAACGCCGCCAAAGCCTGGCCTAGGTCCGGATCAGCCAGGTCTACGGAACCCACAAGCCGCCAGCCGCCCGCTGCGCGACGCAGCAAACGTATCCCATCACTGGACAAGGATAGCGCGAAATCTGGCTTCATATCCGGCCTTTAGCTGTTGAACGTGCGATGGACACGCGGGGCGGTTTAGCGCAAAGAATAGAGCAGGACATTGCCCATGAAAAGCAAAAGGCCGTGTTTTGCCACGAGAGAGGCAGGACACCGCCGCATTATCGTGCCGGGCAGAACATGGAATGGGATACTGAAATGCGTTGGATGATGTTGAGTGCCGTATTGGTCTTGGGTTTGGTCACGCAAGGTACCGCGGACACGCCGATGCGCGTCGTCTCTGTCGTGGGTGTGGGGCAGGTGGCGGCAGAGCCGGATATGGCTGTCATATCTCTGGGCGTGACGCATCAGGCCAAGACCGCCCGAGCCGCGATGGACATGGTAAATGCGGGTGCCGCGGCCCTGCTCGAAGCGCTGGCGGCTCTGGACGTCGCCCCGCGCGATGTTCAGACGGACCAGTTCAGTGTCTCGCCGATCTGGGACAGCAACAACCAGACGCGGAGCATCATCGGATATGAGGCCCGAAACTCTGTCTCCGTACGCGTGCGGGACCTGCCAAGGCTTGGCGTCGTGATGGATGCGGCACTTTCTGCGGGGTCAAATGACTTCAATGGACTGCGTTTTACGATGCAGGACCCCGCACCGCTTGAAGCGCAGGCGCGCCAGGCCGCCGTCAAGGACGCGCTTGCACGGGCTACGGAACTGGCAGAGGCCGCGGGTGTAACCCTTGGCCCGGTTTTGACACTGACGGAACAGAACGGGCGCGGCCAACCGATGATGATGGCCGCTGCCCGCAGTGAAGACATGGCAATCGCCACGGGCGAGGTCGCGATCAGCGCTTCGGTTTCGATGACCTTTGACCTGATCCCGTAAGGCGGGGGTGTCCCCCGCCTTTGCTCAGGCCGGGTGCATCATCCGACGGCTTTGGACAGCGCCTGATCCAGGTCCGCGATCAGGTCGTTGACGTCCTCAATGCCGATAGACAGCCGGACGACCTCTGGTGCGGCCCCTGCGGCGCGCTGCTGCTCTGCCGTCAGCTGACGGTGCGTGGTTGAGGCCGAGTGGATGATCAGCGACCTTGCATCACCCAGATTGGCCACATGGCTGAAAATCTCAAGCGCATTCACCAGCTTGACGCAGGCGTCGTAACCGCCCTTGACGGCAAATGTGAACAACCCGCCAGCGCCCCGCGGACAGATCTTGGCCACGCGCTCGTAATAGGGCGAGCTTTCCAACCCGGCATAGGTGACATAGTCGACGCGGTCATCCGCTTCGAGCCATTTGGCGATTTTCGTCGCGTTCTCCACGTGCCGCTCCATCCGCAGCGACAGCGTTTCGGTGCCCATCAGGGTGTAGTGGGCCGCTTGCGGGTTCATCGTCATGCCCAGATCGCGCAGACCGATTGCAATACCGTGGAAGGTGTAGGCCAACGGGCCAAAGGTCTCGTGGAATTTCATGCCGTGATAGGCGGGCTCCGGCGCTGAAAGCGATGGGAACTTGTCGTTGCCGGACCAGTCAAACTTGCCCGAATCCACTACGCAGCCGCCTGTTACGGTGCCATTGCCGGTGAGGTACTTGGTGGTAGAATGCACAACCAGTGTCGCACCATGCTCAATCGGGCGGCACAGGTAAGGTGTAGCGGTGGTGTTATCCACGATCAGAGGGATTTC
>CAYGQZ010000008.1:33909-40184 GCA_964352055.1 uncultured Rhodobacterales bacterium | reverse complement strand
TTATCGTGGAGCCGGTCGCCGCACGGGGCGGAGAAACAGCCGGGATGGCCGAAAAACTGCTGGAGCAGGTGGGCCTGTCGGCACGGGACGCGGGCAAGTTCCCGCACGAGTTTTCCGGGGGCCAGCGGCAGCGGATCTGCATCGCCCGTGCTTTGGCATCCGAGCCTAAATTGATCGTCTGTGATGAACCCACCAGCGCGCTGGACGTGTCCGTACAGGCGCAGGTGCTCAACCTGATGAGCGATCTCAAGGACGAGTTTGGCCTGACCTATCTCTTCATCAGCCACGACCTGACGGTGGTGCAGCATATGGCGGACCGGATCGGCGTGCTCTATCTGGGGCGGCTGGTCGAAGAGGCGGAGCCCGATGCGCTCTTTGACGATCCCAAACACCCCTACACCCAGATGCTGCTGGCCGCCGCCCCGCAACTGGGGTCCTTTGGCCGCGACGTGCCGCCGCCCACCGGCGAAATCCCCGACCCGATCAATCCGCCGCCCGGCTGTGCGTACAATCCGCGCTGCCCGCTGGCGACGGACCTGTGCCGGACAACACGGCCGGACTTGCGTGACATACGCGGCGCGCGGGTGGCCTGCCATTTCGCGGAATAGAACCTAAAGCGACTTGTGGGTCCGCAATCAACGCGATCCATTCAACAACGCTGTTGAGACTTACCGTATCGCCTTTGCACGGTCAGGCTCTGCAGGGTCGCAGATATGAATGTAGCAACACTTTCAAAGGAGTGGACCCGTTTCAAAAACTGTTCCGAACTTGTTACAATGAACCTGTTTCTGCAAACAATGTAAGTAACAGCCAAAACTCGAACACACAGCAGACCCCAGAGAGTAAGGAATGACGCCATGCACAACACCCTCATCAGATTATTGCTCACAACAACAATTGCCGGTGTACCTGTTGCAACACTGGCGCATGACCCGATAGCGCTTGAAACCACCGGTGGAGAGATCGTTCACGGGCACGCCTATGGCCCTGCTGTCGCATACGACAATATCGTCATACGCGGGGCGCGGGTTTTCAACGGTTGTACCGAGGAACTGGTGTCGGCTGACGTACTGGTGACTGACAAAATGATCGCCGCAATTGGTGCCGATCTGGAAGCGCCCGAGGGGGCATACGAGATCATGGCCGATGGGTACACCATGATCCCCGGTCTGATCGACGCGCATTGGCACGGCGTCTATGCCGAGGCGACAATTCCGCAGATCCTGACAACCGGAGAAGGATACTGGAACCTTGTCGCGGCCCGTGCACAGGAAAACGCGCTCTATCGCGGCTTTACCACTGTCCGCGAGGCGGCCGGACCGATGTTCGACATCGCACGCGCGACCGACGAGGGCATGATCGTAGGCCCGCGGATATTCCCATCTGGCCCGGCGATCTCGCAGACGTCCGGGCATATGGATTTCCGCTTCACCCATGATGTGCCCGCAACCCCTGACAATCTGCATAGCCTCGAAAGGAACAACGGTTTCTATATTGCGGATGGCGTGCCTGAGGTGATCAAACGTGTCCGTGAAAACCTGATGCAGGGGGCCACTCAAATCAAATTGATGGCCGGAGGTGGTGTCACATCCTCGTATGATCCGATCCACACGGTCCAGTTTGGAGATGCGGAACTGGAAGCAGCTGTGGAAGCGGCGGAAAACTGGGGCACCTATGTGATGACCCATGCAATCAACAACGAGGCCGTCATCCACTCACTCGACGCGGGTGTAAAGAGCATCGAGCATGGCCATATGGCCACCCGCGAAACCCTCGAAAGGATGCTGGAAGACGGCGCATGGCTGAGCATACAACCATTCCTAGATGATGAAGATGCGCCCGCATTGAACGAAGCACAGAGCGTCAAGTACAAGTTCGTGACCGATGGCACAGATTTTGTTTACCGGACGGCCAAGGAACTTGGCGTCAAGATTGCCTTCGGCACCGACACGCTGTTCAGCCCCGACCTTGCCCAGCGGCAAGGCGCGCAGCTTGCCAAGTTGCAAAAGTGGTTCACGCCGTTTGAGGCACTGAAGATGGCGACCTGTGACAATGCGGAGTTGCTCAAACTGTCGGGCCCGCTGACGCCTTATCCGGATGGCGCACTGGGCGTGATCGAGGAAGGCGCTTATGCGGACGTGATCCTCGTTTCTGGAAATCCGCTGGAGGATATCGATCTGGTGGGAAACCCCGAAGACAATTTCGACCTGATCATGAAAGACGGCGTGATCTACAAAAACGAATTAAATCGTTAACACTGGATTTTCCGTCAATCGCGATGCCGGATGTCATGTATCTGACGCGGTGACCATCGAAGTTACGTCATTGGTAACGCCCGGAACTGCAAGTGCCGATGTGCAAGCCGCGTTCATCCTGTTCCCATCGCCGGAACACACGGCTTTGACATTCGCGCGGGATCACTTCGGGCAAATTGGCGGTCTGCATTGATGGCTATGACGCACCCGTGCTGGCCTTCGGAGTGACAAATCTCAAGTCGCAGTCAGATCTGCGTCGTGCCGGAAGCGTGCTGTTTTCTGAATAGTTTTGCGGCCGTTCATTCTCGTTCGCAGCGCCGCCATCGGAAACCGGTTCACGTGGCAAGCATTCGGCATATCGACAAGCGGCGCAGGGGCAATCTACCTTTCTGCGTTGAACACAAAAAGCGCTGTACCGTTGATCATGTACCCATTGATCAGCGCTTCGGCCCGCAGGCTGGTCAACCAATCTTCGAGCGTGCGCTGGGCCTCTGATTTGACGTGCGGATGACGCACGGGATCAATCGGCAGATAAGCGTATTGGTTGAAAAGAACCGGATCGCCTGCAAACAACAGGGACAGCGTCCCCTTGTTGGCAAAGTTGAGCCAGCTTGCCCGATCTGCAAGAATGTAGGCGTTCAGGCCCGACGCGGTGTTCAGGCTGGCCCCCATCCCCGCTCCGACCGCCTTGTACCACGTCCCGAAACCGGTGGGATCAAGTGCTGCGGCGCGCCAAAGCGACAGCTCTTTCTTGTGGGTGCCGCTCTCGTCGCCGCGGCTGACAAAGGGGGCTTCGGCCGCAGCGATCCGGGTCAGAGCCTCTGCCGCGTCAGATGCATCGGCGATCCCGGCTTCATCCGTTTGCGGTCCGATCAGAACAAAATCATTGTACATGATCTCGCGCCGATAGGGCGCAAAGCCCTTGGCGACGAACTCCTCTTCTGCGGCGCGTGAATGGACCAGAATCGCATCGACATCCCCCGCCTCACCCAAACGCAGGGCCTGACCCGTGCCCACGACAAGCAACTGCACGTCCAGCCCCGTCTCTTCGAGAATGACAGGCAGCAACACATCCGACAGACCGGAATTGTGAAAACTGGTGGTCACCGCAAGTTTCATCGTCTCGGCAGAAGCCATCGTCGCAAACAGGGACATCACAAAAACAAACGCACGGATCATTCGACAATCTCTCCTTTGAAAAAAGCTGTGGCTTCGGCAGTTTGTGGGGCGCTCAACACGTCTGTGGCCTGCCCCTGTTCGTGTATTTTCCCATTCAACAGAAAGACGATATCGCTGGCAAGACGGCGGGCTTGTCCAAGGTTATGCGTCGTCATGATGATCCGGGTGCCGTCCGCGTTCGCCCGTTGCAGGACCGTCTCGATCTCGCGGGTAGAGCGGCCATCGAGATTGGCACAAGGTTCATCCAGAAACAGCACTTTAGGTGTTCGTATCAACGCGCGGCCAAGGGCCAGCTTTTGCTTTTCCCCGCCAGACAGGCGCGTTGCAGGCCTGTCCAGCATATCGGTCAGTCCCGTCTGCCCCGCCCAGTGGCGCACGCGATCTTCGATCTCTGCCGCGGGCGCACCGACAAGCGTAAGCGGATAGGCCAGGTTTTGGCGCACGGTGCGGCGCAACATGACGGGCCGTTGAAACACATAAGCCTGCGTTTGACGTGCGACCGCAGCCGGAACCGACCAGTTCACCGTACCCGAAGAGATCCGCTCTACCCCGTGCAACACCTTGAGCAAGGTAGTCTTGCCGGCCCCGTTCGGCCCAAGCACAATGGTAAACCCATCCGCAGAAAGATCGAGGTTGACGGGCCCAAGGATAGTCTTGCCGCGCCGTTTGACACAGATATCGCGAAGCGTCGCTGACGGAGGACTGCCTACCATGTCCCCTCCTGCTCGGTCCGCGACAGGGTGTGGATGGCAAAATTCACCAGCAAGGCCAGCGCGATCAGGACAAAGCCAAGGCCAAGGGCCAGCGCAAAGTCGCCCTTGCCCGTTTCAAGCGCGATGGCGGTGGTCAGCACGCGGGTGGCGTGGTCGATGTTGCCGCCCACGATCATGATCGCGCCCACCTCGCCGATGGCACGGCCAAACCCGGCCAGCGCGCCGGTCAGCAAGGCCCGTCGCCCATCCCAGATCAACGTTGCGATGCGCTGACGGCTGGTGGTGTTGAGCGAGATCAGAAGGTCATGGTATTCGGCCCAAAGTTCGCGCATCGCCTGATGGGTCAACGACGCAATCAGCGGCGTGATGATGATCACTTGCGCAATGATCATCGCGGTGGGGGTAAAAAGCAGACCCAGCACCCCAAACGGACCAGACCGGGACAAAAGCAGATAGACGATCAGCCCGACCACAACCGGCGGCAGGCCCATGAACGCGTTCAACGTGGCAATCGTGGCCCGCCGAAACCGAAACCGGCGTATGGCCAGCCAGGTCCCCAGCGGCAGCGCAATCATGCAGGCAATGACCAGTGCCGAAAGGCTGACCTGCAACGACCGCAGCGTGATCTCCACCAGATCCGCATCCAGCGCCACAATCAGCCGGAATGCCGCAACGATACCGGCCCAGATGTCATTCATTGCGGCGCTGTCCTACCCTGAATGACGCGTCAGTCATCCAGCCGAACGGCGGCACCCGATGCCCGTTCCTGGGTCGAGAAGCCTGCCTGTTTCAAGACGAAATTCGAGCCGACGGAGATGACGGCAATGGCCACAAAGGCTGCCAGCATGGCTTTCATGTCAGTTCTCTCCCTGCACCGTGTTGGTGCGCAAATAGTCTATCAGATCGTCACGGTCGCGTTTCTCGACGATCCGCTGCATCGGCATCTTGGTTCCGGGAATATAGTGATCCGGCCCCAGATCGAACAGAGCATTTATCGTCTCGGCTGACCAGATGATACCAGACCCGTCAAGCGTATCAGAATAGGTGTAATCAGCGACCGTGCCCGCCTTGCGCCCAAAAAGCTGATAAAGGGTCGGACCGGCCTTGCGCGCGCTGCTTTCGGTCAACGTGTGGCAGATCGAGCATTTGCGTTTGAACTGCCGCTCGCCGTTGGGCAGCGTGTCCGGGTCTTCGAGAAAGCTGCGTGTGCCACCGGCCATGGGCACCTGTTCGCCGGTCATCGCGACAGGCCAGGAATAGACGATATCCTCGATCCCGCCTGCATGGATGTTTTGCCCGTCGGGCGAAAAGGCCAGTGCCCAGATCGGACCACCCAGCGACGCCTTGAAGTCGTTCACGATCCGGCGCGTGGTCGTGTCGATGAACATGATGTAGCCCTGCCCGTCCCCCACCGCGAGCGATTTGGCCACGGGATCATAAGCCATCGACAGGATCGGCCGCCGACCAAGGGTGAAATCTGCAATGCTGTCACCGGTTTCAAGATTGATCATCCGGGTGCCCCCGTCTGCCGCACCATAGGCGAGCCACCCTTCCGCGTCATTCACGATCAGCCGGTTCACCCCAAACCCGTGTTTGACCACCACGGTCGAGACGGCCCCGGGATCGTTTGTTCGCCACGACCGGATCGTGCCATCGACGGACGCGGAATACAGCGTCTGACCGTCCTGAGTGAACGCAACCGCATTTACGCCCGCCCGGTGGCCGGACAAATGCACGGTATCGCCAAAGTGCCAGTTGTCCGCCGATCCGTTCAGACCCGAGGCCGGGGTCAGGCCGATGGTGCTGTCCCAGGACGCGCTCGCTATGGTCTGGCCATCGGGGGCTGCGACGACATCTGCAATCTTGGCGGTATGGGCCGCAGCCAGACGGCCTGTGCCGCTGGTCGCCGACCAGACCCAAAGCTTGAAATCATCCCCGCCCGAGGCCACCACGTGATCGTTCAAGAACCCGACAGTGTTCACAGCGGCCCGGTGCCCCTCGAGCCAGAGCGGGCCGTCCGGGCTCCAGACGCCCACGGCATTGTCAAAGCTGGCCGTTGCGACCTGCCCAGACGGCGACACGGCAATATCCATGATCGGCCCGCCGTGACCCTTGAGGGTATGGAACT
>CAYGQZ010000008.1:26321-33809 GCA_964352055.1 uncultured Rhodobacterales bacterium | reverse complement strand
GGCGACACGGCAATATCCATGATCGGCCCGCCGTGACCCTTGAGGGTATGGAACTCCTGCGCCGCCAAGGGCGACGCCCACAGGGTGACTATGACCAGCGCCCGCAGCATCTATTCGGCAGGGGTTGCACGTCCGGACCGGGCCTTTTTCTCCTTGGCCTTGACCTCTTCCACCCAGAGCGAATGGTGCTCGCGCGCCCATTGCTCCTCGACCTCGCCCGAGCCCATGGCGTCATAGGCGCCTTCCATCCCGACCGACCCGATGTAGATATGGGCCAGAACGATGGCCATCAGCACGAAGCTGACAATGGCGTGCCACAGCTGGGCATATTGCATCTCTTCATGCGGCGCGAGGGTGGTGCGCAACTCGCCCAGACCAACCGCCTGCGAAATCCCGAAACTGTTGAGCTTTTCGAAGGTGGCGGCAAACATGTTGATCTCGAACGGAAACAGCAACGCCAGTCCGGTGATCGAGATCGACGTGCCAAAGACAATCACCGACCAGAAGATCAGCTTTTGACCCGCATTGAATTTCTTGGCGGGCGGGTGTCCTTTGGAAAAGATACCACCGCCCTTGAGGATCCAGTTGATGTCTGTCCGGTCCGGCAGGTTGTGGATGACCCACATCACAAAGATCATCACCAGTGCCAGCATAAAGGCCCACGAGACGTTGTTGTGCACCCATTTCGATGCCACAGCGACGGTCGAGAATGCCTCGTGCCCAAAGGTGGGGATCAGAAACTTGCGCCCAAAGAGGGTGATCATCCCCGTGATCCCCAGCAGAATGAAGGACCCGGCCAGCAACCAGTGGCCAAAGCGCTCGATGGCTTTGAACCGCTCGATCTTCCGGCCCGTTTTCCGGCCATCGATCCTGATGCGCCCCCGGATCAGGTAGAACAGGACCAGCAGGGCCAGCGTGCCGCCCAACAGATACGCCCCGTATTTCGACAGCGGGCCCTCGCGCCACGTCAGCCAACGCATGCCGCCATCCTGCACCAGCGTCGTGCCGGTCGGTCCCTTGTACGTCGTGGTGATGTTGGCAGACCCAAAGCGCAGCGCGCGCCACAACTCGGGATCGGACGCTCCGCCCAGCGTGCCAAGCTGGTTCGCCATTGCGGCGGCACTGTCCGGATCGCCCGTTTCGCTGGAGCGGAAGCTGTTGTCGACCTTTTCGCCCCGTTGCCGGGCCATGATATCTTCGAGGGTTTGCGCCCCGCCCGTGGCGGAACGATCAGGCGCTGGTGCTGCCGCTTCCTGGGCATGCGCGGAAGTGAGCAGTGAAAATGCCACAAGTAAAAAGATAAGCGCGCGCCGCATTATGAATCCCCTGATGTCATGTCAGCACCCAACTGCGAGCCAGTTGAGATACCAGTTTCTCTCTTGCGCATAAGGCAAAAGATCGGATTTTTCCGACTCGTTGCTCCAACGTATATAGACGCTGAAACTGTCCGAAGTGGGCGAGTAGATGCTGGTCGGACCTGCGACAGACCAATGACCGCCATTCCCGCCGAGACTTGTAAAAACAACCGGCGTGTTTGAAAATTGGCCCGCGGGGATGTCGACTTCGGTAAAGATGCCGTTCTTCCAGTCCTTGTACCTTTGCCAGTCTGTGTTGGCTGTCGGTGTTTGGCCGGTGAACAGTTTGGTTTCGGCGCAGCCGTGCACAGTATCAACAAGGGCATCATCGACGTCGCGTCTGCTCACAAGCGCGGGTACTTGGGCAAGAGTGCTCGCCATCTCGGGTGTATTCTGAATCTCCGTCAGCAGTTCAGACATTTGCGGGATGGCGGTGCTGGACACGACATTTGCCATGTGTTTTTCAAGCTGCCGGATGTCCTTTTCGACCAAAGCCAGATCTTCCGAGCGGGTTTTCAGCCGACCCAGAATTTCACGGGCATCCTTGAGCGCATCGTCGAATTCGTCGCGCACATCCCGGATTTCTCTTGAAAGGGTCGCGTCCGCTGTCGATGTCACTGTGCTCCACATTGCCCAAATGGCGGCACCGGCGACTGCAAAGTTTACAATCCCGAAAAGCGCTGCGATCTTGAACAGAACGCCTTCGACTTCTTTTCGCACCGCCAGTTGTTCAAGCGGGGATAGATCAGAGTCCGACACTCACCACACCTCACCTGACAAAGCGCAACGACCCGCCTTGGCGGGCCGCTGCAAGGTTATGGACGCGCATCAGCCGTCCCGCTGGCCGTAAGCCGAACCCCAGCCCCAGGCGCCTGAGCCGAAACCGCGGGCCACAACGCGTTCGCGGTAAATCCCCGAGACAACGTCACCGTCACCGGCCAGCAAGGCTTTGGTGGCGCACATTTCGGCGCAGATCGGCAATTTGCCTTCCGCGATCCGGTTGCGGCCGTATTTGGCGAACTCGGCGGTGGAATGGTTCTCTTCGGGGCCACCGGCGCAGAAGGTACATTTGTCCATCTTGCCACGCGATCCGAAGTTGCCCGCCTGCGGGAACTGCGGCGCGCCGAACGGGCACGCATAAAAGCAGTAACCGCAGCCAATGCAGAGGTCCTTGGAGTGCAGAACCACCCCTTCCTCGTTCTGGTAAAAACAGTCTGTCGGGCAGACCGCCATACACGGTGCATCGGAACAATGCATGCACGCCACCGAAATCGACCGTTCCCCCGGTGAGCCGTCATTGATCGTGACGACTTTGCGGCGGTTGATGCCCCAGGGCACTTCGTGCTCGTTCTTACAGGCCGTGACACAGGCATTGCACTCAATGCAGCGTTCGGCGTCTACGAGAAACTTTGCTCTTGCCATTTCTCAGGTCTCCTTATGCTGTCCAGATTTTGCAAAGAGTGGCTTTGGTCTCTTGCATCTGCGTCACTGAATCATAGCCATAGGTCTGTGCGGTGTTGGTGGATTCACCCAGCACATAGGGGTCTGCGCCGTCGGGATATTTGTGCCGCAGATCCTCGCCCTCCATGTGACCGCCAAAGTGGAACGGCATGAAGGCGACGCCTTCGCCGACCCGTTCGGTGACCATGGCCATCACCTTGACCTTGCCGCCTTCGGGGCCTTCCACCCAGACCTGTGCCCCGTCGCGGACGCCCAGATTGTTGGCGTCACGGGTGTTGATCTCGACAAACATGTCCTGCTGAAGCTCGGCCAGCCATGGGTTGGACCGGGTTTCGTCGCCGCCACCCTCGTATTCCACCAGACGACCGGACGTCAGAATGATCGGGTAATCCTTGGAAAAGTCGTTCTGCTGGATCGAGGCATACATGGTCGGCACCCGCCAGAACTTGCGGTCCTCATAGGTTGGATAGTCGGCCACAAGGTCGCGGCGGCTGGTATAAAGCGGCTCGCGGTGAATCGGGACCGGATCCGGGAAGGTCCAGACAACCGCGCGGGCTTTGGCGTTGCCAAAGGGTGCGCAGCCATGCTTGATCGCCACCCGCTGAATGCCGCCCGACAGGTCGGTTTTCCAGTTCACGCCGCCGACCTTGTCCGCAGCGCCCGCAACCTTCTCGATTGACGCGCGTTCTTCTGCGGTCAGGTCTCCGTCCCAGCCCAGATCGATCAGCATCTGCATGGTGAATTCAGGGTATCCATCCTGAATTTCCGAACCGACGGAATAGACGCCCTCGGCCAACATGTTGTCGCCCTCGTATTCCACGCCGAAACGGGCGCGGAAGGTCAGGCCGCCTTCGGCGACCGGCAGGGACATGTCATAAAGGTTCGCCGTGCCGGGGTGGTTCATCTCGGGTGTGCCCCAGCTTGGCCAAGGCAGACCATAGAAATCGCCGTCGGCCGGTCCGCCGTTCGCCCGCAAGGTTGTGCGGTCAAAGGTGTGCTGGTTGGCCATGTGCATCTTCAGACGCTCAGGGCTTTGCCCGGTATATCCGATGGTCCACATGCCGCGGTTGAACTCGCGGGTGATGTCTTCGATGTTCGGCTCACCGCCCTCGTCGATGGCAATGTTGCGGAAAATCTTGTCGTGGAACCCGAACTTTTCGGCAAACTTTGCGATGATCGTGTGATCGGGCAGCGATTCAAACAACGGCTCGACCACCTTGTCGCGCCATTGCAGCGAACGGTTGGAGGCCGTGACCGACCCGCGCGTTTCGAACTGCGTACAGGCGGGCAGCAGATAGACGCCATCGGTCCGGTCATGCAGAATGGCCGACACGGTGGGATAGGGATCCACCACCACCAGCATGTCCAGTTTCTCCATCGCCGTCTTCATCTCTTTCTGACGGGTCTGGGAGTTTGGCGCGTGGCCCCAAAGGACCATGGCACGGGTGTTGTCGGGCTGGTCGATGTTTTCCTTGTCTTCCAGAACCCCATCGATCCAGCGGCTGACCGTGATCCCGTTCAGGTTCATGATCGGCGTATCGCCATAGGACACATCGGCAAAGCGGCTCTTGAGGTAATCAAGGTCTTCTTCCCAGACGCGCGCCCAATGAGCCCATGATCCGGCGGACAGACCGTAATAGCCCGGCAGCGTATCGGCCAGAACGCCAAGGTCCGTGGCGCCCTGCACGTTGTCGTGCCCGCGGAAGATGTTGGTGCCGCCACCGGCGGTGCCCATGTTCCCCAGTGCCAGTTGCAGGATGCAGTAGGCACGGGTGTTGTTGTTGCCGTTGGTGTGCTGCGTGCCACCCATGCACCAGATCACGGTGCCGGGGCGGTTGTTGGCCAGCGTGCGCGCCACGCGCTTGAGTTGCGAACCCGGCGCACCGGTGACGCGCTCCACTTCCTCGGGTGTCCAGCGGGCGACCTCTTCCTTGATCTGGTCCATGCCCCACACACGGGTGCGGATGAACTCCTTGTCCTCCCAACCGTTTTCAAAGATGTGATACAGAATGCCCCAGACCAGCGCCACGTCGGAACCGGGACGGAAGCGCACATATTCGTCGGCATGGGCCGCGGTCCGGGTAAAGCGCGGGTCACAGACGATGACGGGCGCGTTGTTCTGTTCCTTGGCTTTCAGCAGGTGCAGCAGCGAAACGGGATGCGCCTCGGCCGGGTTGCCGCCGATGATGAAGATCGCCTTGGAATTGTGGATGTCATTGTAGCTGTTGGTCATGGCGCCGTAGCCCCATGTGTTGGCCACACCCGCAACCGTGGTCGAGTGACAGATCCGCGCCTGGTGATCCACGTTGTTCGTGCCCCAATAGGCCGCGAACTTGCGGAAGAGATACGCCTGTTCGTTGTTATGCTTGGCCGAGCCCAGCCAGTAGACGGAATCCGGTCCGCTTTCCTCGCGGATTTTCATCATGCCGTCGCCGATCTCGTTGATCGCCTGATCCCACGTGATGCGCTTCCACTCGCCACCCTCTTTCTTCATCGGGTACTTGAGGCGGCGTTCCCCATGGGCGTGCTCGCGCACGGCCGCACCTTTGGCACAGTGGGCGCCCAGGTTGAACGGGCTGTCCCAGCCGGGCTCCTGCCCGGTCCAGACGCCGTTGCTGACCTCTGCCACGACAGTACAGCCGACCGAGCAGTGGGTGCAGACGGATTTGACAAGCTCCACAGCACCGCTGGCAGCCGTTGCCGCCGTGGCCTGTGTGACTGTGCCACCGGTTGCGGAAATTGCGGCCAAGCCGCCAATGGCAAGGCCGGAGCCGCGCAGGAAGGCACGGCGGTCTACGGATTTCTCAGCAATGTCGGATAGGATGCCGGTCCGCTGGGAGCGTCGGGCAACCCCGTTGGTCTTTTTCTTCAGCATGTTCGTTTCTCCCTTGCTTGCGCAGGACACGCTCCCCGCTTGCTTGGTTGTTTTCCAGTCAGGGACAATGGGGCGTCACGCAACCCGTCGTCCTTGGTTCGGTCAAAAAGCGTCCTAGAAGCGGGCGCTGTCGAGGTAGGCACGCGTATGTGCGGTGTCCTGCATCTTGTCGGATGTCAGGTCGACAGGCTGCGCTTCAGCCTGTGTGGCGCCAGTGGCAAGCACCACGGCAGCAACCGGCGCGGTCGTGCCGGCCAGTTTCAGAAAATCGCGGCGGTTGGCGCCTTCCGTTTTCTTGGTCATGGGATTTCTCCCTCCTTGTTATGGTGAGCAGGCTCACCGGTGATGTCGCAACCGCCCTAGCTGGCGGTCATTCGAAATGCTTCGCGTTCGATGTTCATGAATTCCCGGCCCACCGCACCCAGCGAGGCGTAAAGGATCGAATTCCTGGCCGCTTCCAGATCGGAAAAGAAATGTCCCGCCCAGGGCGCGATATGTTTGTTGAAGAACAGTTTCTGGTCGTTGAGAGAGGCGGGCCGACCAAAGCGGCCCACGATCATGCCCGCCATCATCTCCATGAGCGAGGCGATGTTGTCTTCGGGCTCATAGACATTGGGGGCCCGCGTCATCGTCCGGGCCGCCATATCTGCGCGCAAGGCAGCCAGCGGCTTTTCGTTCAGAAAGCCGGTCAGATAGTAGCTCGCATAGGGCAGCAATTCGCCACGGCCCAGACCGATGAACAGCGCATTGAACTCGCTTTCCACGCTGCGCGGTTTGGTGGCTTTGGCCACGCGGGCCAGCCCGGTTATGGCCTTGCCCATCTCGCTGTCATCGCCCGAAAGCCCGGCACATTGATCCAGAAGCATCTGGTCCGGTGGCCCGGACAGCATCAATCCCAGAAAGTTGTAGAGGTCCGCGCGCAGGCGGTCCTCGGAGGCAACGGTGATATCTTCAGCAGCGTTCACGCGGGCTCCTCGGTTCTGAATGTCATGCGGCGCGGCGAGACGGTCGCGTAGTCCTGCGCCGGCTCTGCGATCTCGACGGTGACCGCCTTCTCGGACGAAACGGCAGGGGGCACATCCGGCACTTCGGAAACAACAAGCTCTGGCTCGGTGTCCTCGATCGGCTCATGGATCACCGGCGGATTGGCGCGCGCTTCGGCCTGACGGGCCATCTCCTCGACATGTTTCAACATGCCCTTGCCGACCTGATAAGCGGTCTGGATGTTTTCAACGGCCATGGCCGCATCGCTGTAGTCCTCGCCATAATCGACCAGCATATCCACATTGGCGAGCACCGGATTGGACCGCCACAGGGTGCGCAAGGCACGGCGGCGGATCTGGTCCGGCACCGCTTTGGCCATGAAGACCGAGAAATCATCGCCCTGTTTCAAGGTATCGGGGTCCGGCAAGTCGAGCGCTGCAAGCATCTCGGCCTCGTCCATCTCTTCGAAAGCCGCCTGTTCATCCCGAAGTGCCTGCGCTTCAAGGGCGGCCTGTTCGGCCTTCGCTTCGGCTGCAACACCGGCCCTGCGACGGGCCCAGAAATCCCCGCGCGCGTTCAATGCACGTTCTCCTTGGCACCGGGGGCACGGTAGACATCGGCCACCTGACGAATGCGGGCGTCGCCAATGCCATCTTCCTTGCGATCGACGCGGGCCTTGTCACGACGGCGCTTGATGAACGCTTCATCCTCGTGATGGGCCTCGACATAGTCCCCGATCCACGCGATCAGGCCTTCAGGCATCGGAACCTTTTCAATCAGCTCCTCACCCGAGTCGGCGTAATCCTGTGCCTC
>CAYGQZ010000008.1:24937-26221 GCA_964352055.1 uncultured Rhodobacterales bacterium | reverse complement strand
GTCTCGGATACTCAAATGTGTTCCCGGTCTTTTGGCTTTGGTCTTTTGGCTGACGCGATTGTGCTCTGATTCATTCACGTTCTCAAAGAACTTTTTTGCAGGTATGCACTCGCATGCAAAAAAATCGCACCTGAAATGCAGGAATGGCTTGCCTTTTTACCAGTGCAAACTAGCGTTCGCGCCGTTTGATTTGACGCGCGCTTGCTGAAAGAAATCCATTGTTTCGCTATGCAAGATTGTGCCACCTCGGCTTTTGCCGCAATAAATCTGGTTTACCATCGGCGCAAAACCCGTCTAGCTTCCTGTCGCACCGCCGGTTTCGGTCGGTGATTTGGGGACGAATATGGCAAGAAGACTGATAGTATGTGACTGCGCAGGCAGCCAAAGCATTGATCCAGACACCATATCAAAAGCCTGCGGATTGGAATGTTCCCGCGTTTACAACAGCTTGTGCACAACCCAGATCGAGGCGGCGGCCAAGGAACTGGCGCAGGGCGACGCAATCATCGCATGCCAACAGGAACGGCAGGTGTTCGAGGATCTTGCAGACGAAATCGGCGCGGACGCCCCCGGATTTGTCGACCTGCGCGACCGTGCCGGATGGGGCGAAGGCGATCCGACCGCGAAAATGAGCGCGCTTGCCGCCGAAGCCGCGCTGACCCTGCCCCTTGGAAAATCCGTCGATGTGGTGTCCGAAGGCACTTGCCTGATCATCGGAGGATCAGCAGCCATCGAGGCTGCCGCTGTGCTGTGCGACACGCTGGCTGTGACGGTTCTGGTCGATGACGCGGACCTGATCCCGACCGATCGCCGCTTTGATTGTGTGATGGGCACCATACGCACAATCGACGGCGCGCTTGGCGGCTTCACCGTCCGGTTCCAGGCCTTGCAGCAAATCCAGCCGGGCGGACGCGGGGCGTTTACTCTGGGCCCACCGCAAGACGGGGCCGTATCCAACTGCGACATCATCCTCGACCTCAGCGGGCGGACTGCACTGGTCCCGGCCCCGCACAAGCGCGAAGGCTACCTGCGCGCGGACCCCAAGCACCCACCCTCCATCGCCACGGCCGTGTTCGAGGCATCGCATCTGGTCGGGACCTTCGAAAAACCGCTCTATGTCCGGCTGGAGCCGTCGCTCTGTGCCCATAGCCGCGCGGAACAGCCCGCCTGTTCGAACTGCCTGAACGTGTGCCCGACCGGTGCCATCACATCGGCAGGCGAACATGTGGCTGTGGATCCGATGATCTGTGCGGGGTGCGGCGCGTGTTCGGCGGTCTGCCCGTC
>CAYGQZ010000008.1:9490-24837 GCA_964352055.1 uncultured Rhodobacterales bacterium | reverse complement strand
TATGAACCGCTCGCAGCACAGGTCGATTGCGCCCCCATCCTGCCGATGGGATCGCGGCGTCAGGTCACGCGGCTTGCGGCCAAGGCACTTCAACCGGATGCCACGATCATGGATCTGCCCGCGGGCGCCCCATACGGGGCCATTCTGGTTGATACCGATGCCTGCACGCTGTGCCTGTCCTGTGTCTCGCTCTGCCCATCCGGCGCTTTGGGCGACAATTCGGATCTGCCACAATTGCGATTTCAGGAAGATGCCTGCCTGCAATGCGGGCTCTGCAGCAACATCTGCCCCGAGGACGCCATCACCCTGAAACCGCAGATGGACCTGACCGATGGGGCCCTGAACCAGCGGATCCTGAACGAAGAAGAACCCTTCGCGTGCATCGAATGCGGCAGCCTCTTTGGATCAAAATCCACCATCGCCAAGATTACCGAAAAGCTGGCCGGCAAGCATTCCATGTTTGCCACGTCCGAGGCGGCCAAAATGATCCAGATGTGCGAAAACTGTAGGATTCAGGCGCAGTTCCATTCGACGGATAATCCGTTTCAGGGGGGCGAACGGCCGCGCGTGCGCACCAGCGACGACTATTTCAGCAAGCGCAAGGATCACTGAATTTGGATCGGCGATCCAAGGTCCGCAGGCGCAATCGAACCGACATAGGCTGTGATTGCCTCGATCTCTTCCAGCGTGACTTCAACGGGGGCGATGGGCGATGGCAGGGTCTCGGGGAACGGTGCGGTGACGTCGGCCACCTGGGTAAAGGCGGGATGCGGCTTGAGCACGAAAAACGTCTCGAACCGCGCCTGCCAGTCCGGAAAGGTCCGCATCAGGGCAAAGGACGGGGTCGAGCCGATGGCGTTCATCCGGTTGCTCTCGTTCACCACATGGCAGCGGCCACATTGCCGAAGGCTGGTCGCTTCACCCAAGGCCAGATCACCACTCAGCTTTGCGGTTTCGGCAACAGCCGCCGCAGCCACATCCGCGCTGAACAGCGCCGCGCCGTCGGGCGCATAGGCTTCGATGGTGCGCTTGCCCACGTCCGACAGCAACCACGCCTCAAAGGCTTCCGCATCCGCATCCGCGCGTCTGGCAAAGTGCCACACCGTCTCGCCCTGCCGGAAGACCGGCGTGCCCTCGGCCCCAAAGGCCGCGTCACCATCCTGCCCGGACACCGAAATTCTTATGCCGGTCTTCAGCGAAAACCGGGGCAACAGGTGCTTCAGAAAGCCGGTCGCAACCAATGTATCCGGAGCCTGCAAGGCAAACGCCTTGTCCTGTGCGAAGGCGGGATTGGCCAGCAGCAGCGCCAGAACGGCCATTTTTCTCAGCATTACAAGCCCTTCAGCGTCGTTTGTCAGGTTGCACGTCAGCCTAGGGGCGCTAGGGTGCTTGCGTCAACATTTCCAGCAACCCGAAGGACGTCACCATGAGCGAAGACTTCAACATGTCGATGCGCAAATTTCTCAAGCAAGTGGGGGTGACCTCGCAACAGGCGATCGAAGAGGCGATGCGCAACGCGGGCGACACCGCCGGCAAGAGTTTTGAGGCCAAAGTGGTGCTGACGGTGAACGGGATCGACCTTGAACATGTCGTGACCGGCAAGATCGAAGGGGCATAAGTGTCTGTTTCCCGCGAGGCGGTTCTCGCCTGTCTGAAAGAGGTCAAAGCGCCCTCGGGCGTTGATCTGGTCGAAGCCGGGCTGGTTCGCGCGCTCAACGTCGAGAACGGCGCGGTGCGCTTTGTGATGGAGGTCGATCAACCAGATCCCTTCCTGCCGGCCAAGGCCGAAGCCGAGGCCAAGCTGAATGCCCTTGGCGCAACGACCGTGTCGATCATCATGACCGCGCACAGCCAGAAGGCACCGCCGCCCGATTTGAAACCGAACCGGGCCGCCGAACCCAAGGGCCCGCAAAAAGTGCCGGGCATCGACCGGATCATCGCGGTGGCGTCGGGCAAGGGCGGTGTGGGCAAGTCCACGGTTGCGTCCAATCTGGCCTGCGCGCTGGCGGCCGAAGGACGGCGCGTCGGCATGCTGGACGCGGATGTCTACGGGCCCTCGCAGCCCCGGATGCTGGGTGTCTCCGGCAGACCCCAAAGCCCAGATGGCAAGATCATCCTGCCCTTGCGCAATTACGGGGTCACGATGATGTCCATCGGGCTGATGACAAACGAGGATCAGGCGGTGGTCTGGCGTGGTCCGATGCTGATGGGTGCGCTGCAACAGATGCTGGGACAGGTCCAATGGGGCGCGCTGGATGTCCTGATTGTCGATCTGCCGCCCGGCACCGGCGACGTACAGATGACGCTGGCGCAAAAGGCGCATCTGGACGGGGCCATCATCGTCTCGACCCCGCAGGACGTGGCCTTGCTGGATGCGCGCAAGGGCATCGACATGTTCAACCAGATGGGCACGCCCGTTCTTGGCATGATCGAGAACATGAGCACACATATCTGCTCCAATTGCGGACATGAGGAGCACGTCTTTGGTCACGGCGGCGTCAAGGCCGAAGCCGCAAAACTGGGCGTCCCGCTGCTGGCGGAGATTCCGCTGCATCTGGATATCCGGGTCGCGGCGGACGGGGGCGCACCGATCGTGGTGTCCAAACCGGACTCCACCCAAGCGCAGGCCTTCCGTTCGGTCGCCAGGGCCTTGATCGCGGCTGGCAAGGCATGACGGCACCCACCTTCTCTCCTCTTTTCAGCGGCTTGGCCGTCGCGGGTCAGATCGACCCGTTCGAAAAGGCCCGCGATGAGGCGGTGAAGGGCTGCGATGCAGGGCTCGTGGTCTACAATCTGGGCGCAGATACGTTGCGGGCCGCCATGGTCTTTGCACCCGACGTGACGCTCGCGGATGCGATGGCGATGCTGCCGCTGTGCGGGGTTGGGTTTCAGAACGCGCTGGGTGCGCTGGCCCCACCCGAAGTGGCAGTGCATCTGGACTGGAACGGCGGGCTGCGCATCAACGGCGCGACCTCGGGCCGGTTGCGCGCCGCCGCCTCATCCACCGATCCAAAGGCGGAGCCTGACTGGCTGGTCATCGGGCTCGAACTGTCGCTCTGGCCTGCCTCGGAAGAGACCGGGATGACGCCGGACCAGACCGCGCTCTATGCCGAGGGATGCGCCGATGTGAACCCGGCAGAGTTGCTGGAGGCCTGGGTCAAACACACGCTGGTCTGGATCAACACCTGGCAGGACACCGGCGCAGGCCCGCTGCACAAGGAATGGCGCGGTCTGGCCCACGGGATAGGGGAAGATGCCGAGATGACGGGAAAAACCGGTACCCTTCTGGGCATAGACGAAAAATTCGGGATGCTGCTGCGCGACAAAAGCACCACGCATCTGATCCCGCTGACCGAAGTGCTGGAGGGCTGAAATCATGATGCTGGCGCGTGCAATCCATTTCGACGAAAGCGACATGAACATTTTCCATGCGCCCGCGCGCACCGGGGAATGGTGCCTGTCGGGGGGCTTTGAATTCTCCAACTGGTCAGAGGCGGATCTGACCGGCAAGGCCCGGCAAGCCTTTTCAAACGGCTGGCTCGGGATCGAAACCTTTGGCCGGGTGTCGGTCGTGGCGGTTACACAGATCGAACAGGTGGAGTTGGACGCATTGACCACGGCCCTCGCCCAACACTTCGTTGACATGTACGGCGCGCCGTCCATCGAGGATGCAACCCATGTGGCCGGCGAAGAACTGATGCACATGATCGACATTTGCGATGGCCAGCACCCCAACACCCTGCTTCTGGTGTCACGCGAACTGACAGAGGCAGGCGTCAAGGAAAGCTACCGGATCGTGGAACCGCGCGACGCAGGACTTGACCAGTTCGCCATCCACGGATCACTGGACGACGACCACCAGCACTAGAGCCAGGCCCACCCGCAGGCACGGGTCGACCCGGCGTCCCCGAATTGGGACGCTTATTCGTTCGATAAAACAGAACGAATATCAGCAAACTATGTATTTTTATACAATTAACCCCGCTGCTATCCAATGCCGACATGCGTTCCGGCCAAAAGGATACCAGCCCGTGTTCATTACGTTTCTGCCTTTCTTCGCTCCTGCCGTTTTCATCCTGCTCGCCATCATCGCGTTTCGCGGGCCAAAAATGCGGCCCATCGCCATGCTTCGGCAGGTCGAGGTCGGCGCCCTCGCTGTTCTGGCGATTGCCGTGCTCTCGGCTCTTGCGCTGATCTTCACGGGTGCGGCAACCAGTCCGCTGATCGGGCTGAACGGACTGGGCTTTTCCGTCCGGCTGGATGCGGTCAGTGCGGTGATGCTGACGCTGGTCGCTTTCGTCGGCTGGGTCGTGGTGCGGTACGCCGCAACCTACATGGACGGAGAAGCGGAACAAGGGCCCTTCACAGGCTGGTTGTGCCTTACCCTTGCGTCGGTCCTGTTTCTGGTGGCCTCGGGCAACATCATGCAATTCGCCGTTGCGTGGATTGCGACCAGCATGTCCCTGCACAAACTCCTCCTGCACTATCCAGAACGTGTCGCGGCACAGCGCGCGGCACACAAGAAGTGGATCACCGCCCGTCTGGGCGACGCCGCAATGCTTGTGGCGATGGTTCTGCTGTTCATCAGCTTCGGAACTGGCGATCTGGCCACCATTCTGGAGGCCGCGCGGTCCGGGCAAGGATCAGAGCTTGCCACATGGATCGCAGCCGCTCTGGCCATCGCCGCCATCCTGAAGTCCGCGCAGTTCCCGATGCATGGCTGGCTGACCGAAGTCATGGAAACCCCGACGCCGGTGTCCGCCCTGCTGCATGCAGGTGTGATCAACGCGGGCGGTTTCCTTCTGATCCGCTTTGCCGATGTGATGCTGTTGTCACCCGCAGTTCTGGCCGTGCTTGTCATGATCGGTGGATTTACCGCACTGTTCGGCGGGCTGGTCATGCTGACGCAATCGGCGGTCAAGACTTCGTTGGCATGGTCGACAGTGGCTCAAATGGGCTTCATGATCCTGCAATGCGGTCTGGCTCTGTTTCCGCTGGCCCTTCTGCATATTGTGGCACATTCGCTGTACAAGGCGCACGCCTTTCTGGCCTCCGGCAGCGCCGTGGACGGAGTGGCGGCAATCCGGCGCCCCGGTCCCGTGGCCATTCCCGACGGGATTGCCGTGGGCCGCGCCTTTCTGATCGCATTGGTGATCTATGCAGCCGTGGGCTTTGCCTTTGGGCTGGCGGGCAAGTCGCCGCAGGCCATCGCACTGGGGGCAATCCTGATCTTTGGCGTCGCTTACCTTTTGGCGCAAGGTCTGGCCGACGCGGCCCCACGCGTGCTGACGCAGCGCACCGCAGCCTATTCGGTTGCGGCTGCCACGGGGTATTTCGCCCTGCAAACCGGCGCGGAATGGATGATGGCAGGCACGTTGCCCGTCACGCCACCGCCGGGTCCGCTGGAATGGGCGCTGATCGTTCTGGCCCTGCTCAGCTTTGGGTTGGTGGCCATCGCACAGGCGATGTTCCCGCTCTGGGCGTACCATCCGGCTGCGGCGGGCCTGCGCGTGCACCTGTCCAACGGTCTTTATGCCAATGCCATTTTCGACAAACTGCTGCGCGGTTGGTCGACCAAGCACAGCGCCTGAACCCGGGAAAGGATCCAACCCATGACATCCACGTCCAAGCTTTCGACCGCCACGATCATCACCGCCAGCGACGCGGCAGCACGGGCCATTCCGCCGGTCTGGCCGCTGGCCTCATCTGTCGCTGTAAACCCCTACCTTGGCCAGACCTCGGAAAGTCTGGCGCAGGTGGCCGCACGGCTGGGGCGGATCGGTGGCGGGCCCGTGACCCTGCCACGCAGCCACTACGCCGACCTGATCGCCAAGGGCACCATCACCGACGCGGACCTGACGGCTGCAATCGACGCCCAGCCTACGGGTGATCTGCCCACATTGCCCGAGATCACGCGCAGTGTCGCCATCCCGGCCAATCCACCGGCGGCGCAACCAACTCTTGCGGATCTGGCCGCTGCGGCATCCGAAACCGACTGGCCCGGCATCCTTGCAGAACGGTTCGGCCACTGGGCCGCCGGGTACTTTGACCAAGGGCAGGCACTTTGGGCGGCCCCGCGCAGGCGAGGCGCCTATGACGCATGGCGGCAGACCGCGACCCACGACCTGACACCCGAGATCGCGGGCCTTCGGGGATTTGCGCAATTCGTCAGCGAAACGCCGGATACCGCCACCGAGGCCCGCGCACGCGCCATCAGCACCCTTGGCCTGACCGAAGAGATGCTGGAGACCTATCTGCACCAACTCCTCTTTACGCTGGGTGGCTGGGCACAGGTGGCGCGGTATCATCTTTGGCAGGCGGAACTCGCCGGGGGCACGGATGACACGATTACCGATGTGCTGACCATTCGCCTCCTTTGGGAAGAAGCACTGTTTCGTCAGTACAGCGCGCATATCGGCGACCCGTGGGAACAAGTCAAAGCAGCTCATGCACAGCCTGTCGTGCCGGACCGGGACATGACGATCAACGCAATCCTGCAAGAGGCATGGGAGCGCGCCGCCCAGCGCGATCAGGCGCAGACCTTTGCCGCACCTGCACCCGCGCAGCAACCAGACCGCCCGGCGCTTCAGGCCGCCTTCTGTATCGACGTGCGCTCCGAAGTCTTTCGCCGCGCCCTGGAGGCGGTGAACCCCGGCATTCAGACCCTCGGCTTTGCCGGTTTCTTCGGGCTGACCGCATCCCACAAGGGCTTTGCATCCGATGTGGACGAATTGCGGCTGCCCGTTCTGCTCAACCCCGGCGTCACCTCGACCTCGGAAGGGGACAATGCCAGCACAGAGCAAACCGCCCGGTTCAAGGCGCGGGCCACGCGCGCCTGGGGCCGGTTCAAACTGGCCGCGGTGTCCTCTTTTGCCTTTGTCGAGGCTACGGGGCCGATCTATGCGGGCAAACTGGTCAAGGACGCGCTGAACATGGCACCCGGGGCACAAGGCTTTGGCCCCGCGCCGCGGCTTGATCCGCCGTTGCCGCTTGCCGCACAGATCGACGCCGCTGAGACCATTCTGCGGGCGATGTCCCTGACGACAGGTTTTGCGCGGCTGGTGGTGCTGGCGGGGCACGGGGCCAATGTGGTCAACAACCCCTTTGCCAGCGGCTTGCACTGCGGCGCCTGTGGCGGCTATGCGGGGGATGTCAACGCGCGCCTTCTGGCGGGTCTGCTGAACGCGGCAGAGGTCCGTGCGGGTCTGCAAGATCGCGGCATCACCATCCCCGACGATACCCTGTTTCTGGGCGCCCTGCATGACACCACCACGGATGCGATCACGGTCTTCGACGCAGATCATCCGTCAGCCGCCCATGAAACCGAAACGAAACAGGCCAAGGACTGGTTCGCACAAGCCGGCATCGTGACCCGGTCCGAACGGGCAATGCGCCTGCCGCGCGCCGCGGGCGAGAGTGACATCGACCTGCGCAGCCGTGACTGGGCCGAAACCCGGCCCGAATGGGCGCTGGCCGGATGCAAGGCCTTCGTGGCCGCACCGCGCAGACGCACGTCGGGCAAAAGCCTCGCGGGGCGGGCCTTTCTGCATGATTACGACTGGAAGAAAGACACCGACTTCGGTGTGCTTGAGCTGATCCTGACGGCCCCCGTGGTCGTCGCCAGCTGGATCAGTCTGCAATATTACGGATCCACCGTCGCACCCGACACATTCGGGTCCGGCAACAAGCTCTTGCACAACGTGACAGGCGGGATCGGCGTGGTCGAAGGCAATGGCGGCACATTGCGCGCAGGCCTGCCATGGCAGTCGGTGCATGAGGGCGAAGGCTATGCCCACGAACCGCTGCGCCTGTCGGTCTGTATCGAAGCACCGCGCGCGGCCATGTCCGATATCCTGAAACGCCACGACGGCGTCCGCGCCCTCTTTGACAATCGCTGGCTGCATCTTTTTGCGCTGGATGAGCAGGGACAAATGGCCTGGCGTTATGCAGGGGATCTGGAATGGACGGCAATGCCCGCAGACATCAAGCGCGCGCCCGATTTGCAGGAGGCAAGCTAACGGCCGCGATGTCCGTCCGTCAGGGGTCACCTGTCACGGGATGCACATCTCCGGTCCGACAGGCTGAACCCGGGTCCGCCGCCATGCGGGGGTCTGGGGATGCGCAAGGGATGCCCGGCGTTGGCCGGGCAACCGAAAGCTCAGGCCTTGCGCGATCTCAGCTCGACAGCCTCGCCCTGATCCCCATCGTCGATCTCGGCAAAAAGGGCGCGCAGGTCCAGTGTGCTTTCCACCTCGATCTTGTCGAAATTGGCGGTCAGCCAGCGTTCGGCATGTTCGCGGCCCAAGTCGCGCAGGTGGATCAGGAATGCCCATTCCGAATTCACCTTCGAGGACGCATCGAGGGCAAGCATATCCATGCATCCGTCAATCATGTGCATGTTCATGACCCGGTATTCGTTGTCCGACAGCGCCCCGTCCTCGATCAGCCCATGGATCAAGTCGATGGTTCGCAGATCCCGGAACAGTGACGCGTTGAACGTGATCTCGCCCAGACGGTTCTGGATGTCGCGGGCTGTGCGCGGTGTGCCGGGCCGCTCCAGCGGGTTGATCTGGACGATGACGATATCAGAGGATGGCGAATAGTCGATAAAGGGAAAAAGGACCGGATTGCCCATGTACCCGCCATCCCAATAGGGCACGCCGTCAATCTCGACCGCCTTGAACATGTTCGGCAGACAGGCCGATGCCATCACCACATCCAGCGTGATATCCGCGCGCTTGAACACACGCGCGCGGCCCGTTTCGACATTGGTGGCCGCAATGAACAGCCCCAGATCAACGCAATTGCGCACCTTTTCAAAGTCGATGAAGTCGTCGACCACATCGCGCAGCGGATTGAGGTTGAGCGGGTTCAGATCATAGGGCGAGGCCATGCGGCTCACGATGTCCATCATGGCATAGCCGGGCGACCGGTCCAGCGACCAGGTCCCAAGCAACACGTCCAGCGGGGTCCGCTTGATCGGGCTGGCCTGCCCGGCACGGCTCACGGCACGCCAGAACGCCTCCAATGCGTCGCGCGCACCCTGTGCCCCGTCATCATACATGCCTTGCGCGGCAACGACAGCATTCATCGCCCCCGCAGAGGTCCCACTGATGGCCTCGATCCAAAGCTTGTCTTCCTGGAACATCCGGTCCAGCACACCCCAGGTGAACGCCCCGTGCGAGCCGCCCCCTTGCAGGGCAAGGTTGACCGATTTCTCGTGGCGTGGCGCACGGCCATGTGTTCTGGACATCGTCTGCCTTCCTATGATCCCGATGGGGTCGCTGTCCCTGTTATGCGCGGACCGGCGGTTGAATATCAACGCTTTGGTTTGCAATCATGGGATGTGGGCCGAAGGCGGCAAGCCCTGTCCGCAGGTCCACCGCAGAAATGCACAGTTTTGCCGCCAAAATGCGCACTTCTCTGGTCGTCGGTCCGATGACGGGACGCGCCTCAGGTCGGGATGTCGCGCACAGGTCCGGTATCAAGCCGAAAGATGTGATCGGCCATCGCGCGCTCGAAACAGGTTCGCACCAGCGGATCGTGGCCCGGAATGATCAGGTCCGAAGCACTTGCCAGACGCTGTAACGTATCGAACCCGTCCAGCATGTTCTGAAGGTCGACCACAATCGGAAATGGCTTTCGGGCCATGAAATTTTCGTAATAGTGCGACGCATCCGAGGCCAGAACCATCCAGCCCGCCTGTGTGCGTACCCGCACCGCCTGCAATCCGCGGCTGTGCCCACCAATGCAATGCACCGTGATCCCGTCGGCAATCTCTGCGTCGCCATCGTGAAAGGTCACCTTGCCGGAATAAAGCCGCTTGATCGCCTCGCAGACATGGCCTGCCGTGAACGGCATCCGCAACGTGTCGTGGCACATGCACGGGCCGGTGGCATAGGCCATTTCGGCCGCTTGCAGATGCAGCAAAGCATTGGGAAACAAATGCAATCCGCCCGCATGGTCGTAATGCAGGTGGGTCACGATGATCTCGGTCACGTCATCAGGTGCCAGACCAAATGGCTTCAGGGCCTCGACCGGATCAAGGCGGATGGGCCGCGCCCGCGCGGCCCCTTCCCCGGCATCATAGCCGGTGTCCACAAGGATCACCCGCCCGTGCCCCCGGATCAGCCACATGAAATAGTCCATCGCATGCGGGGCATCATGGTTGTCGTCAAAGATAAAGCTGTCGCGCCGGGTCCGCGCATCGCGATCCGCGTATTTGATCGCGTAGATTTCCCAGTCGCTCATCTGTCGACCTGAGAGAACGTGCGCAGCGTCTTGTTTGCCACCAGATCAGCAACCTTGGGGCCCGTGGCCTTGTAATGCGGCATGGTCTGGTGCGCTTCAAAGGCGGCCAGATCATCATAAAGCTCGTACAGAAAGACTGTGTTCGGGTGGTCCGGATCGGTGCAGACATCAAACTGGCGGCAGCCCGGCTCATCACGCACGGAACAGCGCGCATTGTTCAGGATAAGGGGCATGAACGCCTCCATCTGGCCCGGTTTGATGTCGAACACGACTGTCACGGCATATGGCATTTTTGGTCTCTCCTTTGGTCCCGCACGCACAAATACGCTGGGGAATTTACAAACGCATGCGTTAACGTATACATAAACGAATACGGAAAGCGAGTCGCTTTGACTTACTGTACGGCCAAAGGGGGCCTTCGCCATGCAAAACTCATTTGAAATCGCTGTCTTTCAGGGCGACGGGATCGGGCCCGAGATCATGGCCCCGACGCTGGATATCCTGCGCGAACTGTCCGCAGCAGGCGGCTATGGCCTGAGCTTCGTCGATGCGCCGGCGGGTGCGGCACACTATGCCAAAACCGGAGAAAGCTTTCCCGAAAGCTCCATGGTCACCGCAAAAGCCGCCGATGCCATTCTGCTGTCGGCCATGGGTCTGCCGAACGTGCGCTATCCCGATGGCACCGAAATCTCGCCCCAGATCGACCTGCGCAAAGCGCTTACGCTGTTTGCGGGCGTCCGGCCCGTCACCGTGCGGCCGGGTCAGCCCACGCCACTCGCTTTGGCGGGTGGCCAGTCCATCGACTTTGTCCTGATCCGCGAAAGCACCGAAGGGCTGTTCTATACTCAAGGGCGCGGCGAGGTTGAGGCCGATGAGGCCCGCGAGACGCTGCGCATCACCCGCGCCATATCCGAGCCGCTGTTCCGCTTTGCCTTCGAGCTGGCCAAATCCCGCAAGGCCGACGGGCGCGGCCCCGGCAAGGTCACCTGCGTCGACAAGGCCAACGTCTTTCGCGCCTTTGCCTTTTTTCGCGGGATGTTCGACGCCGAAGCGGCCAAGCATCCCGACATCGAAGCCAACCACGCCTATGTCGACGCAACGGCCCTCTGGATGGTCGAAAAACCGTGGAGCTTTGACGTGATGGTGACCGAAAACATGTTCGGCGACATTCTGTCCGATCTGGGCGCGGGCCTGATGGGGGGGCTTGGCCTCGCCCCGTCTGCCGATATCGGGCATGATCACGCGGTGTTCCAGCCGTGCCATGGGTCGGCGCCCGACATTGCGGGCCAAGGCGTGGCCAACCCGATGGCGATGATCCTTTCGGCAGCAATGATGCTGGACTGGCTGGGCGACAATCACGGGCAGGCGCACATGAAAGCGGATGCAGACCGGCTGCGCACCGCTGTCGATACGGTTGTGGCCAAGGGCGAGACCCTGACCCGCGATCTGGGCGGCACGGCGGGCACGGCAGAGGTGGCGGCGGCCATCCGGGCAGCCTTGGCATGACAGTTCGGGTCGCATGTGTCGGGGCGGGATATTTCAGCCAGTTCCACTATGGCAGTTGGGCGCGGATCGATGGCGTCACCCTTGTCGGGGCTTGCGACACCGACCTGACCCGCGCCGAGGCAACGGGCCTGCCCGCTTTCGACGACCTGGAAGACATGCTGGCCCAAGCCAAACCCGACCTTCTGGACATCATCCTGCCACCGCCTGCCCATGCCACGGCCATTCGAGCAGCCCTGGCAGCGGGGATCAAATGGATCATCTGCCAAAAACCGTTCTGCATGGACATTGCAGAGGCCGGGCAGATCGTCGCCGAAGCAAAAGCCGTAGAAACCACACTGGTCGTCCACGAAAACTTCCGCTTTCAACCCTGGTACCGGGCCATCAAGGCCGAACTGAACGCCCGCAGCATCGGAGAGGTCCTGAACGCGACATTCCGGTTGCGCCCGGGCGATGGGCAAGGGCCCCGCGCCTATCTGGACAGGCAACCGTATTTTCAGCAAATGCCCCGCTTTCTGGTGCATGAGACGGCAGTGCACTGGATTGATACGTTCAGGTACCTCTTTGGGCCGACACAGGCGGTTTATGCCGATCTGCGACGGATCAACCCGGCCATTGCGGGCGAGGATGCAGGATATGTCATATTCGATCACGGACCGGTGCGCGCCCTGTTTGACGGCAACCGGCATCTGGACCATCTGGCCGACAACCTGCGGCGCACCATGGGCGAGGCACAAATCGAAGGGACCAAAGGCGTGCTGACCCTGCATGGCGACGGCTCTGTCGCGCGGCGCGATTTCGGGCAAACGGCAAGCAGCGAGGTTCTGCCGCCGGACACGTGGGATGGCTTTGGCGGGGACTGCGTGCACGCCCTGCAATCGCATGTCATCGCCGCACTGCAAGACGGCACGTCGCCCGAAAATGAGGCAAGCGATTACCTTGATGTGATCGCGGTCAAGGATGCTATCTATGCCTCCGCCAAGGAGGGGCGCAAGATCAGTCTGGAGGTGGAATGATGGAACAAGCAATCTCGAGCGTGGACCGGGCCACATCAGAGCTGCGGCAGATGATCTTTTCCGGCGAACTGCCACCGGGGTCGGATCATCTGGAAACCGAACTGGCGGAGCGCCTTGGCATGTCGCGGACGCCGGTGCGCGAGGCGGCGCTGACACTGCGCGCGCAGGGACTGGTGGAGTTGCGGCCCAGACGGGGCTTGCGGATCGCGCCGGTCTCGGCTCAGGACATGCGCGATATTTATGACATCCTGACCGAGCTTGAGAGCCTCGCCGCGGCACGTGCCGCCGAAGCCAATTATTCGCGCGCGGACCTTGCCACACTGGCGGCCGCCATCAACGACATGGACAAAGCCCTGCGCGCAGATGACCTGCGGGCCTGGGCACAGGCGGACGACCGCTTTCACCGCGAACTCGTCCGATTGGGCGGCAATGCAAGGCTGTCGATGATCGTATCGGTGATGCGCGATCAGGTGCGCCGGGCCCGGTCCACGACGCTTTATATCCGCCCGAAACCGGTACAGTCCAACGACGATCACCGCGCCGTCTATCAGGCGATTGCGGCCGGTGATGCAACGACCGCCCACGACATACACCACGCCCACCGCACCCATGCGCGGGATATGCTTGTGGCCCTGTTGGAAAAGCACCAGTTTCACGGGCTTTGACGGCCCTTGCGGAGCCTGCGAAAATGGCGTTGGTTTGCCGCATGACGCAAAAACACATTCTGGTGGCCGGTGCGGGCATCGTTGGCATCTCCTGCGCGATCTGGCTGCAGCGCGCGGGTCACACCGTCACCGTTGTGGACCGGGCGGGACCCGCCTCTGGCACCAGCTATGGCAACGCAGGGGTTCTGGCCGCCGGTGCCTTGGTGCCGGTTACTGTGCCGGGGCTGATGGCCAAGGCGCCGGGCATGTTGCTGGACCCTGACGCGCCGCTGTTTCTGCGCTGGTCCTACCTGCCCAGGCTGCTGCCCTTCCTGGCGAAATATCTGAGCTATGCCACCGACGCCCATGTCGATCATTACAGTCACGCGATGAGCACGCTGCTGGCCGACAGTGCCGCGCAACACCACGCTCTGGCCGATGGGACAGGTGCCGAACGCTATGTCTGCGACGACGATTATTGCTTTGGCTACGCCACCCGTGCCGCCTTTGAGGCGGATCGTTACGGCTGGGGCAAACGGGACGCGGTGGGTGTGAAATACGAGGTCTTCAGCGGCGCGGACCATGCGAGGTTCGACCCGATTTTTGGCGATGCATTCGAGACCGTCGTCAGATGCAAGGATCACGGGCGCATCTCGGACCCCGGTGCCTATGTCAAAGCGCTGGCAGATCACTTCGTCGAGCAAGGCGGCACGCTGCACATCACCGCCATCAACGACATTCAGATGGAGAATGGCCGGATCGCGGCACTTGAGACCGATGACGGGCCGATGCGTGCCGATGCCATTGTTTTTGCGCTTGGGCCCTGGTCGCGCACAATCGCGCACAAGCTGGGGGTGAAGGTCCCGCTTGAGAGCGAACGGGGATATCACATCGAGCTGGTCAATCCCTCGGCGATGCCGCGGACACCGATGATGGTGGCGGCGGGCAAGTTCGTCATCACCCCGATGGACGGGCGCATACGCGCCGCGGGCGTGGTCGAGCTTGGCGGGTTGAAGAACGGCCCCAGCCCCGCCCCCTTTGCTCTGCTGAAACGTCAGGTGGCCGCTATTCTGCCAGACGTCACGTATGAGCGCGTCGATGAATGGATGGGCCACCGCCCCGCCCCGGCCGACAGCCTGCCGGTCATCGGTGCGAACGATCCCATGGGTCTGAGTTACAGCGCGTTCGGGCATCAGCATGTCGGCCTGACAGGTGGACCCAAGACGGGTCGGTTGATCGCTGATCTGATCTCCGGGGTGCGGCCCAATATCGATCTTGCGCCCTTTGATCCGGCCAAGCATCAGTCCCGCTAGGGTGACGCGAAATACGACTTCCGCAAGCGCCCTTCACGTCCCGCTTATTCGGAATGCAATCGCGTCAGTTCAGCCGAGCATTTGCGCAGGGCCGGCAACCATTGCATCATGTCGACAAGCGCGTTGCGCTGGACCGGGGCGTGCACTGACAACGTCGCCAGCAGCTTGCCCTGGTCATCCTTGACCGGCACCGCAAGGGCCGCCATGCCCGTCATGAATTCCTCGTTATCCGTCGCGTATCCACGCAATCGGGTCAGCTCCAATTCAGCGTGAAGCGCGTCGATTTCCGTCATCGTCCGTTCCGTCCGCTGTTCCAGTGGCCGCCCGGTCAGGACCGAGCGCAGGATATGCGGGCGCAGAGTGGACAGGTACATCTTGCCGCTTGCGGTGCAGTGAAACGGGACCTGCGTGCCAATGGGAAGCTGGATGCGCAGCGGCCATTCCGTCTCGACACGGTCGAGATAGGTCATCCCCTCGCGGTCGGGCGTTGCCAGATTGCAGGTCTCTCCGATCTGGTCGGCCAGCCCTTGCATGATGGTCAGCCGGGCCGTGCGCAAATGCTCCGAAGACATGGTGCTTACGGCCAGGGCCCGCAACCTGCGGCCCGGACCAAAGGACCG
>CAYGQZ010000008.1:2450-9390 GCA_964352055.1 uncultured Rhodobacterales bacterium | reverse complement strand
AAGACATGGTGCTTACGGCCAGGGCCCGCAACCTGCGGCCCGGACCAAAGGACCGACCATCGAGATCCCGTTGCAGGAACCCTTCCGCCTCGGCGGTCTGCAAAAGACGATGCACTGTGGGCTTTGGCAGCCCCAGTGCATCAATCAGATCCGTCGGCTTTACGGCCACCCCACGCTTGGCCACTTCTTCCATCACCATCAGCAAACGCAGATTGGTGGGGATTGGGTGGTCTTTGCGGGGACGGTGGTCGTCAGGCATCTTGTTCCTCTAACTTGGTAGCAGCGCCAGAGCCAAACCGGGAACCAGCGCAACAAGGATCCAGACCGCGATCAGCGCCCCCAGATACATGGTGGAGTAGCGCAACAAGCGGAAATAAGGAACGCCCGTCACACCAGAAGCAACATAAAGGTTCAATCCATAAGGTGGCGTGATAAAGCCGATAGATGCGCCCACGAGGAAGACAACTGCAAAGTGGATCGGATCAACGCCCACAGATGCGGCAATCGGTGCCAGAATGGGCGCCATGATAATCGTGACCGGCAAACTTTCGAGGATCATACCGGCGACGAACACCATTGCCATCGCGGTAAACAGCACCGGATAGTAACCGCCCATGCTGGTCACCAGCCCGCCAATGGTTTCCTGCGCCCCGAGCAGGGACAGGATCTGCTGCATCACAACCGAAACGGCAATCAGCGGCGCGAGAATCCCGGAAATCTGCGCGGAACGCACAACGATGGACGGAATTTCCTGCAGTTTGAACCCTTCGACAACGACCATGGATGCCATCGACTTTTCATCGATTGGAGTCGTGTTGTCGTTCCCCATCATCTTGTTCAGCGGATAGCAGATCAGGCCAACGATGATGCCAAATCCAACGGTCACGCCTGCCGCCTCGGTGGGTGAGAACTTGCCCGTATAGATCCCCCACAGCACCAGACCTATGGCAAAAAAGCCGAGCCAGGCGCCAATGCCGGTCTTGGTCATCCGCGCGATGCTCAGATTGGTCAGAATGCCCCACTTGTTGATGGTGCACACAACAAAGCAAACCAGCATCATGGCCAGAACCATCAGAACGCCCGGGATGATACCCGCAAGGAACAATTGCCCGACCTCAAGGTTCATCAGGAAGCCATAGACGATAAAGATGATCGAGGGCGGGATGATGATCCCGACTGTGCCGCCCGCCGCGGCGGTCGCCGCCGAGAACCGTTCGTCATAGCCGCCCTTGACCATTTCAGGGTGCAACATCGATCCGATTGTGGCCGTGGTCGCCGAGTTCGAGCCCGAGATCGCGGCAAAGAGACCGCAAGCCCCGATGGACGCCATGGCAAGCCCGCCCCGGAGCCACCCCAGACAGGCATAGGCATAATCGGACAATCGTTTGGCAATCCCCGATTTGTTGATCAGGTCACCGGTCAGGATAAACAGCGGCATGGCCAGAAGCGCGAAGCCGTCCTTGAACACGTTCAGCATCTCTGCGCCCGTGTTGTCGAGCGTGAGGTCAAGCACGAAACTGCACCCGACAACCCAGTAGAAGATGATCAGGATGACCGGTGTTCCCATCATGAACAGGAACGTCACAGCCAGTGAGATGATGGTAATCCACGTACCGTCAGACATTACACATCCCCCCCGATGACAGCTTGCTTGATCAGCGGCTCGCCGCTGCGGAAATTCGTTATGTCTTCGATTGTATTGCCGACAACACGACCCGCCATCATGGTAAAGCAGACGGGCATGGTCACAATGAACCACCAGCGCATGACGTTGTCTGTGCCCAGAACAATGGCGAAGTTATCATAGGTGTTCACGGTCACACGGGCCGTGGTGGTCACGACGATTATGCAGAAGATCATCCACAAGAGGTTGTCCAGCATCAAAAAGGTGAACTGCCCCTTGGGAGACATGTTGCTGCGGAACTCGGAAAAGCTCAGGTGCGTGCGCAGCTTGACGTTATAGGAACAGCCGAACCATGCCATGATCATGAACAAGAGCGGCGGGATCGTGGTGGACCACGGAAACCCGTGGGAAAAGACAAAGCGTTGGATCACACCCACGAAGATGATCGTGGCTATGATGATATAGGAATACACAACGATCGCCCGCTCAAGATGCCGGTCGAGCCATGGGATCGCCTTGTACAGATAATGAACCAGAAAAGCGCCGATGATGGTAATGGGTCCAAATACGAACCACGCTGCATCCGATCGGTAAGCTTGAACGACTTTAAAGTTGATGTCTCCGCTCAACGTCGCAGTGACGATGGTCGACATATCCGCCCAGATTGACATCTGGCGCCCCTCCCTTTGATTCTTGTCCGTCGACTATGCAGCACGTTCACGCACAGTGACTAAAAAGCCGACCCCGCGTTTTCCGGGGTCGGCTCTGATCGCTCAGACTGGGGTCAAGCTTTCCACCAGCGGCGCGGCTCAACGTTTTCAGGCAACGTGTTCTCATCGATTGTGCGAACTTCGTCAAAGATTTCCTGATACGTGTCGAGACCACCGGCCCAGCCGTTGATCCGCTCACGCCATTCTTCCCACAGCTGCGGTTGGAACTCGGGCGAGCACATTTCCTCGGCTTTGCGGCGCTCTTCCACAGACAGGAACGCGTTGCGCACGTTGTTTTGCGCAAAGATCGTGCCCGGCAATTGCGGCTCGGACAGACCTACGGTCTTGACCAGCGCCGCTTCGTTTGCTGCCTGCACGTGGACCTGAGACCAGTACGCGGATTCCAGAACTTCGTCCTGCAATTCGCCACCGAGGCTGTCGAAGACACCTGCGTTCATCGCCGTATGCTCTGTGCCGCAGAAGAAATCGAGGTGGACAGACTGCGATACAACCGGTGCCATATTGGCGTACGCCACGGCTGAGGCCCATGTTTCCGCACCATCGATCAGGCCTTGCTTGAGACCATCAAGCGTTTCTTCCCATGCCACCGGCACCGGGTTGAGGTTGAGCGCCTGCATCGCGATCCGGCCAAGCTGTGTGCCCGTGACGCGGTTCTTGGTGCCAAAAAGCTGTTCAACCGATGTCACGGTTGGCTTGTCTTCCCATGACAGACCCAACTGGATGCCGCGCAGTTCCGCGTGGCTGAACAGGAATTTCAGACCATGCCGCTGCTCGTAGGGTTCACGCAGAAGGCGCTGTGACGCGGGCGAATACAGGAAATGGTACTGGTCGGCGCGATTCCGGAACATGAAGGCGTAGTCCAGAACGTTCAGGAATGGCGCGCCACCAGCCGAGTTCTGCGTGGATGCCGCAAAGATGTCGACGATGCCCTGCTGGGCTTTCTCGACACAGGACACCTGACCGCAGATCTGGTTGTCGCCAATAAACTCGACGCGAATCTCTCCGTCCGTGCGGCTTTCGAGGTCGCGGGCAAATTCCAGAGCGCCCGCGCGCTCGATCAGCAGGTTGCGCTCGTTGAAGCCAGCCGCACCGAATTTCAGCGTGAACTTCGGCTCTTTCTCAAAGCGTTTTTCATATGTCGATTGTGCCGCAGAGGCCAGGCTTGCAAGGCTCATCGCCCCACCAAAGCTGCCTGCGGCCATGAGTGTTGAACTCATCCCGTAGCGGCCGGCAATCTTGAATAAATCGCGGCGTGAAATGCCACTGAGCTTATTCCCTAATCCCATGATATCCTCCCTGATACACATTATTGAGACGTTTTATCTCAGAAAAGGCTAGCGCACGAAGGACAATCTGCATAGTCTTTTTTTGAATTAAGTGGGTGGGAGATGAATTTTGGAAGCCGATTACATCGTCATTGGGGCCGGATCATCCGGCTGCGTGCTGGCAAATCGCCTGAGTGCAGACCCGACGAAAAAGGTCATTCTGCTCGAAGCGGGCGGCCGTGACCTGAACCCATGGATCCATATTCCGGTCGGGTATTTCAAGACCATCCACAACCCGAACGTGGATTGGTGCTATAAAACCGAACCTGATCCGGGGTTGAATGGCCGATCCATCGAATGGCCCCGTGGCAAGGTACTGGGCGGCTCGTCGTCGTTGAACGGGCTTCTTTACGTGCGGGGACAACCGCAGGATTACGACCGCTGGGCGCAGATGGGCAATCGCGGCTGGTCCTGGGAAGACGTGCTGCCGCTGTTCAAACGGTCAGAACGCAATGAACGCGGTGCAGACGACTTTCACGGCGATCAGGGCAACCTTTCGGTGTCCAACATGCGCATCCAGCGCCCCATCACCGATGCATGGGTCGCAGCCGCGCAGGCCGCGGGTTACAAGTTCAATTCTGACTACAACGGCGCAGCGCAGGAAGGTGTTGGATTCTTTCAGTTAACTTCACGAAACGGGCGCCGGTGTTCTTCCGCCGTTGCCTTCCTGAACCCGGTGAAAGACCGCGACAATCTGAGGATCATCACCCACGCGCATGTTGAAAAAATCAACATCAAGGACAAACGCGCCACCGGCGTCAGCTACCGTGACAAAGGGGGGGCGCTGCACACCGTTACGGCGACCCAGGAGATCGTCTTGTCGGGCGGCTCGATCAACTCCCCGCAGCTGCTGATGCTGTCGGGCATCGGCGAAGCCGAGCAATTGGCGGAACACGGGATCGAGGTGATCGCGAACCTGCCCGGCGTCGGGAAAAACATGCAGGATCACCTGCAGGCGCGCCTCGTTTACAAGTGCAATGAGCCGACGCTGAATGACGAGGTTTCAACCCTTGTCGGGCAAGCCAGGATTGGCCTGAAATATCTGATGTTCCGGGCCGGCCCCATGACCATGGCCGCAAGTCTTGCCACCGGATTCATGAAAACCCGACCCGACATGGAAACCCCTGACATCCAGTTTCATGTGCAACCTCTGTCGGCCGAAAACCCCGGAAAAGGGGCCGATAAATTCTCGGCCTTCACCATGTCGGTGTGCCAGTTGCGCCCCGAATCAAAGGGAGAGATTCGGCTGGCCAGTGCCGATGGCCGCACCTATCCCAAGATCATTCCCAACTATCTGAGCACCGAAACCGACTGCCGTACGGTTGTCGAAGGGGTCAAGATCGCGCGCAAGATTGCGCAACATGCGCCGCTGTCTTCGAAGATTTCCGAAGAGTTCAGACCGCATGCGGATTTGCCGATGGACGATTATGACGCCACGCTGGACTGGGCGCGCAACAACACCGCTTCGATCTATCATCCGACCGGCACCTGCAAGATGGGTCAGGGCAAGACGGCCGTGGTGGATGAGAAGCTGCGGGTGCACGGTATTCAGGGACTGCGCGTCGCAGATTGCTCGATCATGCCCGAAATCGTGAGCGGCAACACCAACGCGCCCGCCATCATGATTGGCGAAAAGGCGTCCGATCTGATCCTTGGCGCGCAATAGCGTTCGACAGCTATTTCCGAGAGGGCGTTGCTGGCTGTATTGATCTGGAACCTGCGTCCGGAGCCCTTGGCAGGGCGGGCCCGGTCAATCGTCCCATTGCACGCCGAATGTCGTGACCACCGCCTGGACTTGCGCATCGGTCAACGCCTGCGGAGACAATCCCCGTGTCATCAGTGCGAGCCGGGCAGTGTCCTCAAGCTCTTCTATGGCGTTGCAGGCCGCCTCGACGTCCTTGCCCGCGACAACGGGGCCGTGATTTGCCAGCATGACTGCGCTGCGCTTGCCCGCCAAACCGCGCACTGCCGCACCCATGGCCGGGTCCCCGGGCAGGAAAAACGGCAGCAACGTCACCTTGCCCAGTTTCATGATCCCATAAGGGGTCAGCGGCGGCAGGAAATTGTCGGCATCCGCATCCGGCATCATCGACAAGGCCACGGAATGGCAGCTGTGCAGATGCACAACTGCGCCCGCTGTGCTGCGTGTGTCATAGAAGGCCGTGTGCAGGGGCATTTCCTTGGTCGGGGGATCGCCATCCAGAAACTGACCGGAGGCATCAAAGCGGCTGAGCCGCGCGGGATCGAGCCGCCCAAAGCTTGTGCCAGTGGGCGACACCAGCAGCCCGCCATCGTTGGTCCGGGCCGAGATATTACCAGTGCTGCCATGGGTCAGCCCGCGGTCAAACAGCGACTTGGCCAGCATGCAAATCTGGTCACGAAGGGCGGTTTCTGTGCTCATGCGCCTGCCAGCACCCTGTTCGCTTTTTCAAAGAAATCCTCGGTTCCGAAATTCCCTGATTTCAGAGCAACCACAAGATTGGGTCCGGTGCGCAAGGCGGGCACGCCTGGGTCGATCTCCGGGCCGATCTCCAATTGATCAAGGCCCAGCCCTTCGATCACCGCACCCGAGGTTTCCCCCCCTGCCGTGATGATCCGTGTGGCCCCGCCGTCCCGGCAGAGGCGGGCGACATCTGCAAAAAATGCCTCAAGTGCGGTTGCTGACCGTTCGCGTCCGTATGCTTCCTGAACCGCGCGCACAACCACCGGATCGGCAGAGCTGTAAGCCAGCGGCAGACCGTCTTGAGCGAGCAACCAGTCTGCCATGTCACTTGCCTTCACCCGCCCCTCGATCACATCGGCCGCAACAATCTCGCGCGCGGGGTTCGTGGCCGCGTGGCGCGCAACTTGCGCCCGCGTCGCATTGGAACAAGACCCGGAGAGCGCAACCGCCCTGCCCTCTTGCCCCTGCCAGTTCACATCTCCTGCAACGCATCCGAAATTCGCGGGCAACCCCAGCGCCACACCCGAGCCCCCGGTGATCAGAGGCAAGTCGCGCGCGGCTGCGCCGATCTGGCGCAGGTCCGCGTCGCGGATCGCATCGACGACGATGTGCCGATGACCTGCTGCGTGTTGGGCATCCAGCGCCGCGGAAATGTCCGCAGCGCCGCCAAACACGGCCTGCGCGCCAACATGGCCCACCGAAAACCGCGACTGCGCCGCCATGCAGCGTCGCAAGTCCGGGTCTGTCATCGGCGTCAAAGGGTGGTTTTGCATGCCGCTTTCGTTCAGCAACACATCATTCACAAAAAGATGGCCCT
>CAYGQZ010000008.1:0-2350 GCA_964352055.1 uncultured Rhodobacterales bacterium | reverse complement strand
TGGTTTTGCATGCCGCTTTCGTTCAGCAACACATCATTCACAAAAAGATGGCCCTGATAGACAGACCGCCCCGTGCCGGGAAAGGCCGGACATACGATGACCTTGTTAGCGTCCAGCGCCTCGGCCAGCGCGTCCGCGACCGGGCCGATGTTGCCCTCAGCCGTGCTGTCAAAGGTCGAGCAATATTTGAAAAAGAACTGGGTACAGCCCTGCGCCTGCAACCAGGCCAATGCCTCAAGCGATTTGGCAACGGCTTCGCCCGGATCAATCGAACGGGATTTCAGCGCGACAACCCCCGCCTCGACCGAAGGATTTGCAGGCCCGTCCGGCACGCCCGTATATTGAGTGACCCGCATGCCCCCTTTGGCCAATGTGTTGGCCAGATCGCTGGAGCCGGTAAAATCATCTCCGATACAGCCAAGTTTCATGCGGTTTATCCTTCATGCTTTGCACAAGTGCCATTCGGGACACCCAAGCATCTTGCCCATGGGCTGTGCAAGTGGCATCGCGCCACCGTTGAAAATTTCGAAGATTCAGCGGTTCACCCAGTCCATGAACCAATCGACAAAGATCTGCTGTGCCGTGGGTAAGTCCGTTGCATTGCGGGCCAGATAGTACCCCTCCAAAGCGGGCGTTTCGGGCATATCAAGCGCGTGCAATCGTCCATCCGCAATGGCGCGCTGCGCAATCAGGCTGTGGGTCAGGGCGACACCTGCCCCAGCCACGGCCAGATCAACGGCCAGCCCGTGCGTGTCAACCTCGATCAGGGGGGCGGGCCAATCCTTGTGTCCCAATGCCAGCCCGATGTCGCGCCAACCGGTCGACAGGCCCACAGGCTGGATCATGGGCCGTTTGATCGCTGTGTCCCAGGTTGATGCCACCGCAGGCGCCACCACCGCGCATAGCCTGGACGGTTCGATCAACGTCGCATTGCGCCCAACCACCGCGCGGGCACCGAACCGGATGTCGATGTCGGCGCGCGTCGCAGTGAAATCATCCGGCCAGATGGTCGAAATCAGGTGCAACGCAATGTCCGGATGGGCTGCGTGAAAGTGGTGCAACCCGGGTGCCAACACCCATTGCGACACGCTTGCGCTGGTGGCGATGGTCAGTTTCGGCACGGTTTGCGACGGCACGAACCGTTCTGTGGCCGTGGCCAGTTGCGCCATGGCTGCCGCCACATCCGGCACCAGCCCGCGCCCGGCCTCGGTCAGGATCAGCGCCCGCTTGCCCCGGACAAACAAGGGCGCGCCCAGTCGGTCTTCCAAGGCGCGCACGTGCTGGCTGATCGCGGATTGGGTAAAGCCCAACTCGTTCGCGGCAGCGGTGAAACTCAGATGCCGGGCGGCGGCATCAAAGGCGCGAAACCAGGTGAGAGGCGGCAGGCTTTTGGACATGCCTCATTCTTATCATAAATTTGTCTAATGCCTCCATGGTCTTTTCTATCGTTAGGTCGCACCGCATGCAGGCGGTATCCTCGCGCAACGCAGGAGGCCAGATGACACCCGAAATCCGCAAGATCGTAACCTATCAGGAAGACGTCCTGATCGAAGGGTTCAAACCCACGCAAGAACCATGGCGCATGAGTGCGGCGGCGGCGGTGATCACCAACCCCTGGGCCGGGCGCTATGTCCCGGACCTCAAGCCCGAGATCATGGCCTATGGCCCCGCACTGGGCGCACTGTTGACGGAGCGTATCACCTCAATGTGCGGCGGCGGTGATCAGATCGAAGCCTTTGGCAAAGCCGCGATCGTGGGGCTGGATGGAGAGATCGAGCACGCCTCTGGCCTCATCCATACGCTACGGTTTGGAAATCACTTTCGCGAGGCGGTGCAGGCCACGTCCTATCTGGCGTTCACCAATATCCGGGGTCCGGCCAATGCGCCGATCCAGATCCCGCTGATGGACAAGCATGATGCCGGGCGACGCTCGCATTATCTGACGATCCAATTCGCAATCCCGGATGCGCCCCGCGCCGACGAAGTCGTGATCGCGCTTGGTGCCGCCACCTCTGGCCGCCCGCATCACCGCATCGGCGACCGCTATCAGGACCTCAAGGATTTGGGCAATGACCTGGACAATCCGGCCGCGATCTGAGGGGCCGGGGGGCCTGCATTACTGGTCCGAAGGCAAGGGCCCTGCGTTGGTTTTGATCCACGGCGTCGGTCTGCGCGCCGAAGCCTGGGGCGCGATGGTGCCTTTGATGGCGTCAAACTGTACCGTCTTTGCTGTGGATATGCCGGGGCATGGCGCATCGCCGCTTGATGATACAAAAACCCTGCCAGACTACACGGACCGGTTTGCGGCCTTTGTCGATGCGCTGAACGGTCCCGTTGCAGTCGCGGGCCA
>CAYGQZ010000007.1:36791-42058 GCA_964352055.1 uncultured Rhodobacterales bacterium | reverse complement strand
CACAGATCTTCCATTGATGCAGCCGAGCCAAGTCTTTACAAGAATTCGAGAATCCGCGCGAGGATGGGAACCCCTTGCGCGTTTTAAAACACCAACGCAGGAGGCACCGCATGGCAGACGCAGCCATTCACGGGCACGAGCACGAAGATGATCGCGGGTTTTTCACCCGCTGGTTCATGTCCACAAACCACAAAGACATTGGTATTCTGTACCTCGTCGTTTCGGCCCTGGTCGGTTTTGTATCGGTGGCCTTCACCGTTTACATGCGGCTTGAGCTTATGGACCCCGGCGTCCAGTTCATGTGCATGGAAGGCGCACGCCTGACACCCGCAGCCGCGGGCGAATGTACCCCCAATGGGCACCTTTGGAATGTTTTGATCACTGGTCACGGTATTCTCATGATGTTCTTTGTGGTCATTCCCGCCCTGTTCGGCGGATTTGGCAACTATTTCATGCCGTTGCAGATCGGCGCGCCGGATATGGCGTTCCCGCGGATGAACAACCTGTCCTTCTGGATGTATGTCGCAGGCACCACTCTGGCGATCTGTTCGGTGCTGGCACCGGGTGGCAATGGTCAGCTGGGCTCTGGTGTGGGTTGGGTGCTTTATCCGCCGCTGTCCACCAATGAGGCAGGCATGTCCATGGACTTGGCAATCTTTGCGGTCCACGTCTCTGGTGCCTCGTCCATTCTGGGCGCGATCAACATGATCACCACTTTCCTGAACATGCGTGCCCCGGGCATGACCTTGTTCAAAGTGCCACTGTTCAGCTGGTCGATCTTTGTCACAAGCTGGCTGATCCTGTTGTCGCTGCCGGTTCTGGCGGGCGCGATCACCATGCTGCTGATGGACCGGAACTTTGGCTTTACCTTCTTTGATCCGGCCGGTGGCGGGGACCCGGTGCTTTATCAGCACATTCTGTGGTTCTTTGGTCACCCGGAGGTTTACATCATCATCCTGCCGGGCTTCGGGATCATCAGCCACGTGATTGCGACCTTCTCGCGCAAGCCGATCTTTGGCTATCTGCCAATGGTCTGGGCGATCATCGCAATCGGTGTTCTGGGCTTTGTCGTATGGGCACACCACATGTACACGGTTGGTATGTCGCTGAACCAGCAAGCCTACTTCATGCTGGCGACGATGGTTATTGCGGTCCCGACCGGGGTGAAGGTGTTCAGCTGGATTGCCACCATGTGGGGCGGTTCGGTTGAGCTGAAGACACCCATGCTTTGGGCCTTTGGCTTTCTGTTCCTGTTCACCGTCGGTGGCGTGACAGGCATCGTGCTCAGCCAGGCCGCCGTGGACCGCTACTATCACGACACATATTATGTTGTGGCGCACTTCCACTACGTGATGTCGCTGGGTGCGGTGTTTGCGATCTTTGCGGGGGTCTATTTCTACTTCCCCAAGATGACGGGTCGCATGTATCCTGAATGGGCAGGCAAGCTGCACTTCTGGACGATGTTCATCGGGGCCAACCTGACCTTCTTCCCTCAACACTTCCTGGGTCGTCAGGGTATGCCACGGCGTTACATCGACTATCCCGAAGCGTTCGCTTACTGGAACGAATGGTCGTCCTGGGGTGCTTTCCTGAGCTTTGCGTCGTTCCTGTTCTTCTTCGGTGTCATGGCGTGGTCGCTTTTGCGTGGTGCCAAATCGACCGAGGCGAACCCATGGAATGAGTATGCAGATACGCTGGAGTGGACACTGCCAAGCCCTCCACCAGAGCACACATTCGAAATCCTGCCAAAGCAGGAAGAATGGGACAAATCTCATCATTAGCAACAGGCCCGCACTGAGGTGTGGGCTTGGAAGCAATTTCCAGGAGACAGGTTCCTGAGCCTGAGAAGCAGACAGGCTCAATGCCATCAGAACAAAGGGCTCCGACATAGGTCGGGGCCCTTTTTTTGTTTTGGGTGGATGTGTTCAAGTGTCGCTGTGACTACGATCTTCGAAGCTGTCCGCCAATTGCCGCCCAACGGCGCGCAAGCCGACCTGCGCCATCCGCACGGCGCGTTGGTGTCCTTCTTGTGAGCACGTGTTTGTCGTCTTTGCCATCAGGCCGCCTCGTGACGACGGGGTCAGAGCCTCGGGCAAGGCAGTGGGCGGTTCAACGCCTTGCCTGCGCGGAGTGCTTGGAGGCCGTCAAGCAGCGCATGACGACCCCGAGCATGTGCACAGGGCTTCTTATTCCACCGTGACCCAGCGCAGCAGGAAGAAGTTATCGGGGCGTTGTGTCAAAGCAATATTCGACTTGGCACCCCAGACCAGTGGCTGCACGTACATGGGCACGTAGGCCACGTCGTCCTGAAGGATCTTGGTGACCTCGTCGAGCATGGCCTGACGTTTGGTATCGTCGATCTCGGACTGGATCATGGGCAACAACTCGTCCACGCGCGCATTGGAGTACCCACCGAAGTTCCAGCTTCCCAGCTTTTTCTCTTCATCGGGTGTGGCGGCGAGAAAGCGGATTGGGTGTTCTGCGTCAAAGGTGCCGGGTGACCAGCCCAGAAGGTACATGTCGTAATTGTCGGCTCGCAGTTCCGGCCAGTAGTTCTGAACCGGCATGGCGTCCAGCACCGCGGTAATCCCCACCTGCGCCAGCATGCCTGTGACGGCCTGGCAGACGGCCTCGTCATTCAGATAGCGGTCATTGGGGCATTTGAGCCCGAAGGAGAAGCCATCGGCATAGCCCGCCTCGGCCAGCAGCGCTTTGGCGGCCGCGACATCAAAGGCGGGGCGGTCGGCAAGCGCTGTGGAGTAGCCGCGCATCGCAGGGCTGACCAACTGGCTGGCGGGTTCGGCATTGCCGCGCATGATCGTTTGCAGGATGGCAGGTACGTTGACCGCATGGGCCACGGCCTGTCGCACACGGACATCGGCGAAGGGGTTCGTGTCTGTGGTGCCGCCAGCGTATTTCAGCGCCTCGGCCTCATGCGGAAAGCCCAGCATGATCACGCGCGCCTCGATACCCTGAATGACCTTGACCGCGTCATTGGCGGCGAGGCGTGCGGCATCCTGAATGGGGACCGGGTTGATCAGATCCACATCGCCCGAGAGCAGCGCCGCCACGGCAGTGGCCGGGTTCTGGATCGCGGTCAGTTCGGCGCGCGTGATGTTGTGCTCTGCCGTGTCCCACCAGTTGTCAAAGGGTTCCAGCACGGTGCGCAGGCCCGGCTCGCGCGCGGTCACCCGGAAAGCACCAGTGCCATTGGTGTTGAGGGTGGCGAAGTTGCCAGCCTCTTTATCGGGCAGGGTGGCATTGTTGGCCTCGGCCCAGCCGCTGTCCATCATCATCCAGTTGGCGATGCTGTCGGGAAAGATCGGGTCGGGGGCGGAGGTCAGGATGTCGACGGTGTAGTCGTCAACAACCGTCACGCCCGACACAGGCGCAAACCAGCTGCGCGTATCGGACGCCTCGTCGCTGGCGCGTTGGTAGGAAAACAGCACGTCCTCGGCGTTGAAGTCTGACCCGTCGTGGAACGTCACGCCTTGGCGCAGGGTAAAACGCCAGCCCATCCCGTCGCCAATCGGCTCCCATGCGGTGGCAAGGGCGGGTTCAATGGTCATGTCCTTTCCCCGGCGCACCAGCCCCTCATAGACGTTGTTCAGAAAGCCCAGCACCGGCGAGGAGTTGACCGCATGCGGGTCCATTGTCTGCGGGTCGGTGGTTTCGGCCCAGCGGAAGTCTTCGGCGAAGGCAGGGGCGGCAAGCAGTGTGGTCGCAAGCAAAGTGGTGCGGATCATGGCAGCAGTCCTCGGATGTGATTTGGGTTCGAGCGGAGAAACCATACAAGATCTGGCACCTGTTTTGCGCCTGACGTTTTCGTGAAAAGAGAACGGGCCGCTGCGGGTGTCGCAGCGGCCCAAACCGGATCAGTTCATTGTCATGTATTTGACTTTGGGCTGGTCTTCGGGATCAACCTCGATCCCGACGCCGTCGCTCATCCCCCAGTTCAGGACCTGGTGGTGCAGCGGGATATACAGCGCTTCGTCCTGGACCGTCCGCCAGATGTCGGCGATATCGCCGTTGCGCTCTTCAAGGTCGGTGTTCGAGGCCAGCGAAATGATCTTGGCGTCGAGGTCCGCGTTCGAGAAACCCGTGCCATTCCACGTGCCGATCTCCGCCCCGCGCGTGTGCACAAGGAAGTTGAAGATATACTCGGAATCGTAAGTCGGTACGCCCCAGCCCAGCATGTAGAAGTCCGTCTCGCCGTTGGTGATCAGCGGGAAGTGCTGCGCCTTGGGTTTGGCGTCGAGGTTCACGCTGACGCCGATCTGGCCCAGCATGCCCACGGCGGCCTGGCAAATCGCCTCATCGTTGATGTAGCGGTCATTCGGGCAGTCCAGACGGATCGAGAACCCGTCGCCATAGCCCGCCTCAGCCATCAGGGCCTTGGCGCCTTCGATATCGGTGGTCGACTCGGCGTCCATTTCGGCGGTCCAGCCATTCACGAAAGGCGGGGCGATCATGCCCGCAGGCTCGGACTGGCCACGCATCACGACCTGTTTGATGGCATCGCGGTTCATCGCCATCGACATGGCCTTGCGCACACGCACGTCCGCCAACGGGTTCTTGCCGTCGATGTTGTCCGCCTCGATGTCATCCGCGCCCTGGTTCATCCCGAAAAAGATCACGCGGTTCTGCGGAGCCTGCTTGACCACGAGACCGTCGCTTGCGTTGACGCGCTCAAGATCCTGCACCGGCATGTCCTGAAGGAAGTTCACCTCGCCCGAGAGCAGAGCCGCCACGCGGGTCGCGGCGTTCTGGATCGGGGTATAGACGATCTCGGTCACTTCCAGCGGGAAATCGTTGATGCCCCAATAGTTTTCGTTCTTGGTCATGACAGTTTTGATGTCAGGCTCGCGACTGGTCAGGACATAGGGGCCGGTGCCGTTCGCGTTGGTGGTGGCAAAGGTGATCTCTCCGCCCTCAAAGTCCTGTACGTTTACGGTATCGTTCGCCTCGGACCAACCCTTGTCCATGATGAACAGGTTCGTCAGGTTGCTGGGCAGGATGGGGTTGGGACCATCCGTGATGATTTCAACGGTGTAGTCATCGACGGCGCGCACTTCGGTGATTGAGCCGATCAGCTCTTTCATGTCCGAATTGGGCTGTTTGGCGCGTTCAAAGCTGAAAACGACATCCTCGGCGGTAAAGTCTTCGCCGCCATGGAATTTCACGCCTTGGCGCAGGTTGAAGACCCAGACGTTCGGATCGCCGTCTTTTGGTGCCCATGTCGTGGCCAGCGCAGGCTCGAATGTGCC
>CAYGQZ010000007.1:29139-36691 GCA_964352055.1 uncultured Rhodobacterales bacterium | reverse complement strand
GCGCGGAAAACGGCCTGAATGCGTCAATAATCGGTTCTGTAGAAGAGCCCGATTGTTGTGTTGCTCGATTCCGTTTCGACGCTGCCGCGAACAGTGATCTTTGGCGTCAGGTCGATGTTGAGAGAGACTTCGGGCCCGTCCGCGCCACCCACGACGACGTCGGAATAAATGTTCTCTGACAGGTATTTGCCGGCACGCAAATTGGTGGCACCATCTGCGTCGGTTGTCAGATCTAGATCATCAAGGCCGACCGAGTTGCGCAATTTTGACATGATCCCTTCGCCGCCGCGCCCAGCAAGGACAGCGATTGCACTGGCCAATTGCAGAGCCTGGAAAGCCGAGAGCTCGCTGACACTGCGGCCAAAGAAAATCTGGGCAAGCACTTCGTCTTCCGGCGCTTCGGGGTCGGATGCAAACGTCACTTTCGGGTCGTCTGCAGGGCCTTCGATGCTGATTGTGGCGGTTCCGTTTGACGTATCTGTCGTTGCCACAAACAGCATGAATATCTCAAAGCGCCCTTGCAGGCTGATCGATCCTTCCGTCAGATCGAACCGTTCCGTGAGCACGTCCATGCGGCCACGGATCAGGTTGAATTCGCCGGTTGAAATCAGGTCGGCCGTTGTGCCCGACAGCCTCAGGTTGCCACCCAGTTCCGCGTTCAAACCGCGACCCCGTACAAAAATCCGGGAAGGCGCGTTTACAGTGACGTCGATCGGGAAAACCGGTCCGGCACCTCGATCTGTTTCCGGCTGTGCGACCAGGCCCGCGAATTCCTTTGTGCGCATGACCGGCCGTGTCGCACCGATATGATTGATGTCCGGTATTGGTCCTGAACTTGTAAGACTGCCCGAGGGGATCTGCACGTTTGTTTCGCCGACATTAATGGTTCCTCCGATCCGCGCTCCATTCTGAAGCGGACCATCCACCGTAATGGTGCCATCCAATGTCGTGGTATACAATTGCGTGTCGGTTACCGTCAGATTGTCCAGTGTGATCGACAGGTTCGACGCGAAATTGCCGCTCAAACCAATAGGACCGTCAATCTGGATGGCGCCGCCTTCGGTTACGCCAGCGCGCATCGCGACAACGGCCTGCGACCCGTCGAGGTTGATCGAGCCACTGATGTCGTCAAATGAAATGGGCAGATTCGGGGTCGCCAGCTTGGCGCCGTTCGTTGTGATTGTGCCGCTTACGGAGGACAAGGCCGGCGGGCCTTGAACGGTCAAATCGACATTGGCTGTTCCGATGATCGTACGGGGCTGGATGAACGGATTTGCCAGACCCAGTTGCGTTTGCAGGTTGACCGCCAGATCAAGCAGGCCGTCCGTACCAACGTTGCCGCCGATCACGCCCTGCGTGCCCGATGGTCCGTCGATGTTGACGTTCACGTCAAACCCGTTGGCCGTTTGTTGCGCCGTCCCGTCAATCGCGGTGGAACCGGACAGTTGCGGGACGATGCTGCCGATATTCGGCACGTTAAAGCTGTAGGTTGCTCCAACCAGGCCATTCTCAAGCCTGGCATCAATGTCGCCCGTGCTCTGGTTGGGCCCGGTTATGTCAGCGTTCACCTGCCAGCCGTTGGCGATCTGCAACACCTGTCCGCCCACCCCGAGAGGTCCGGAGACCTGTGGGACAATGGGCGACACGTTTGGAACGTTGAACTGGTAATTCACGGCAACTGTGTTCGACGCGTCGACTGTTACGCCTACGTCGCCAGTGCTGTTGTACGGACCTGCGATATCGGCGTCGACTTGCCAACCTGTCGCGACCTGTACCACCTTGCCAGTGACGTCGAGAGGTCCTGAAACCTGCGGAACGATAGGCGAAAGGTTCGGGACATTCAGTGCGTAGTCCAATGCGATGGTGTTGGCCGCGTCAACAGCAAGGGCAAGTTCGGCTGTGCTGCGATAGGGGCCGCTGACATCAGCGTTGACCTGCCAGCCGGTCGCCACCTGCAGGACCTGCCCAGATGCCGACAGCGGGCCCGAGACCTGCGGTACAATGGGCGACAAGTCGGGCAGATTGAGGTTGTAATCAACCGAAAGCGTGTTGGCCGCATCAAGCAGCAATGCCAGATCGCCGGTGCTGTCATAGGGGCCTGACAGGTCTGCCGCGACTTTCCAGCCGGTGTCCAGTTGTGCCACATTTCCCGACAGGGCCAACGGGCCAGTGACTTGCGGTGCGATGGGGGACAGATCGGGGACGTTCAGACTGTAATCCGCGTTCAGCTTGTTTTGCGCGTATTGCCCGTCGAGCCGCACCTCGGCCTCCAGCGGGGCGTCAACCGATGCGTTGAAATCCCAGATACCTTCTTCTTGTACCGCCTTGGCGACGATCTGCGTCGCCCCGGTGATCTGGGGGATCACGCTGGAGATGTCTGCCAGGCTGGCGGTCAAATCCACATTTGCGCGATCCGCTTCCAACACGGCCAGCACATCCGCTCTGGCGTCCAGCGGGCCGCTGAGCGACGTCTTGATCGTCCAAGTCTCATCGCTTTGTTCCGCTGTGCCGCCAATTGTAAGTGGTCCCGAGATATCCTCTGAGATCATGCCGACATCGGTCAGTTGCGCGTCAAACTGCGCCTGTGACCCATCGCTTTTCAGGGACGCAGTACCGGTCGCGGACAGCGCTGCATTGCGAAGGTCGAGCGTATCGACGAATGTGCCCTCTTCGTTGCGGCGCGCGGCCACATCCAGTGTCGTTGCACCCGCAAGCAGCGTATCGACCTGGGCAATACCGATGGCAAGGTCCTGCGTTTCGCCGTCAAGCTTGATATCAAAGAAACCACCCAGAGATCCTGTTCCCGAAACGCCAACGGTCCCTGCGCCGGTCAGATCAACACCCGCAAAGCCCGCAAAAGCAGACAGATCACGCGAAGTCAGGCTTGTGTCGAATGTGACACCCGTTTCCGTGTCAACCTCGACATCGCCGTCCAGTGCCCAGTCGCCACCCGTCAGGCTGATGTCGCTCAATCGAAGCGGTTCTTCCTTGACGAAATCCACATTCATGCCGCCCTCGATCTTGGACCCAAAGGCTTTGGCGGCATTGGGATCGCTCAGCGTGAGGCCGTTTGCGTCAAAGGATACAAGCGCCGACAATGTGCCAACTGCACTTGCGTTGCCCTGCAGGGTTCCGCTGACGTTCAGTATCGTCTCTTCGACGGTGGCGGCAGACGTATCCAGTCCCAAAACCTGAATTTCCGCGTTAAGGGCGTCGCCGGCCGAGGCATCAAAATCCAGCCGGATTTCGGCGCGATCGATCCGGACCGGCTCTCCTGAACCGGGCAACAACACGGCATCGCCTTCCGGGTCAGCGATGGTCCCGGACACATCCAGAAGGGTGGGCCAGGATTCTGCGTCCAGTGCTACCTGACCGGTGAGCGTCAAGGCTTTGGTGTTCAGGGTCAGGTCGTCCAGTTGCAACGCGCCGTCGGTGTCGCGCACGCCTTTTGCCACAAGGCTGACATCGGGGCCGAAGAACTCGGCGTACTCGGTCAGAAACAGCGCGGTGACGTCACCGCTCAGATCAACGTCGAAGTTTGTCGGCCCGCCGTCTTCGCTGGTGGTGGTCACAGTGCCGTCGAGGCGCGGCGTGTCATCTGTCCGCAGGGCAAGAGTGGCTTGCAAGTTGTTGAGGGGGCCGGAGCCATTGACCTTCAAGTCAAGACTTGGGCGGTCCGGAACGTTCATCAGACCCGACAGCAACCCGCCCTCTGCTTCGGTCAGGTCCATATCCAGCATCAGTTCGCGGGTCTCATTATTGAAACTGCCCGCGATATTGAATTGGGCCTGCTTTTCGTCGATGCGGGCCGCGCGCAATGTGACATCGCCAGCACCGTTGGCCAATTGCGCGGACCCGGTAAGGGAGACAGCCAGTGCCTCGCCAAGAACAGGTTCGCCCAGTGCCACGCGTGCGATGTCCAACTCCTGAATCACCAGCGACGCGGGCAGTTCTGGCAGCGCGAATGGGGTGGCCTCGGGCGCGGGGGGCGTGCCGGGGGCAGGCAACGGTTTGCGCGCAACGTCGATTTCGGAAACGGACAGCTTGTCAATTTCGATACGACCGCGCAGTAGGGCCGACCGGGTCCATGCCATGACAACGTCATTCAGGGTCAGCCAGACACCCTCATCATCGGCGATGGTGATCTGTGCAATTGTGGCCTCGCTGCTGAACGCGCCGGCAAAACCTTCAATGCGCACTGTGCGGCCTTCGCCCCCAAGGCTGCTTTCCAGCAAACCCGTCAGAAATCCGCGGTCTTCGCCGTCGTCTTGAGCGGCAAGGGAAAGGGGCCAGATCAGGCAGAGCACAAGGGCAATGAGGCGTATCAAAACGATTGTCCAATTCCGATATAAACTTCAAATCCGTCGTTGTCGTCCGGTCCACTGACCGGAAATCCAACGTCCACCCGTATGGGGCCGATGCCGGTCTTATAGCGTACACCGGCACCTGCACCGCTGTGCCATTCGCCGGAACCATCATAAAAGCTCTCTGCGCCGATATAGCCGGCGTCGTAAAACCCGACCACGGAAAGGTTGCCGCCGGTGGCGACCCGCACTTCGCCCGACAGGCCCACGAACGTGCGTCCACCGATAGTGACATCGTCGCTCAGCTCCACACCCAGCGACTGGTAGGGCTGGCCGCGAACGGTGCCGCCACCGCCGGAATAAAACAGCATGTCGGCGGGTGCGTTTTCGAGCGTGGGTCCGGCCATGGACCCAAAGAGACCGCGCACCGCCAGTGTGATCCGCTCGCCAACCTTGCGATAAGTCCGCAGATCAGCCGTGGACAAAAGTCCGTTCTCTGTGCCTGAAAGATTCAGGAACGGTTCGAGTCCGATTTGGGCATAATACCCCGAAGTCGCATCAAGCGGATCGTCGCGCCGATCAAATGTGGCCTGCAGCGGCAGCGACAGGATTGTGTAGTTCCGAGTGCCGAGATCATCGGTGGTTTTTGCCGTCTTGACGGCCAGGCCAAATCGATACTCGGTATAATCCGAATAGAAATAGACGCCGCCAACCTCAATCCGGCCTGTGTCCGCTTCGTAGAATTCTTCCTCGACACTTTCGAACTCGATCAGGCCATAGGCTTCGAGGTCAGTGGCAAAGGTCGCCGGGCGCGACAGGCGCGCGGAGAACAAGTAGTCGATGCCTGTTGTGCTGCTGTTGTTGCCGCCAAGCCCGCCCACGGACGCTTCGAGCGCGAGCCGTTCAGCATTGCCAAAAATGTTGCGATGGATCCAGCCACCCTCGAGGGTCAGCCCCTCTTCGGTGCCGTATTCCGCGCCAAAGGTAAAGCGGCGCGGCAGTTGGTCGTTCACCGTTGCCGTCACATCCAGCGTTCCATCCGCGTTGGCGGTTTCCGCCTCGGTCAGGGTCGACGTGCTGAAGGTTCCCGTACGGCGCAACCGCCTTTGCACTTTTTGCAGTGTATCCGGGTGAAAGACTTCGCCGCTTGGCCAGCCTGCGATTTCCTGAATGCGCTTTTCGGGGACAATGCTTTGCCCGTCGATATTGAGCCTGCCCAACCTCAGACGTGGCCCGGGGTCCAGCGTAACGATGGCATCAAGCGTACTGGTCGGATGACGGGCCGTGATCGTTTGGTCGGCGACCTGGGCCTTTGCATGGCCATCCTGCCGCCATCCCTCGATTTGTGCGGCGGTCGCGGCGCGCATCGCGGAAACACGGGCTGTTTCCCCCGACACGAACCCTTCGACAGGTTCTGCCGAACTGGATTTCGGCCCAATGCCAACCTTGCCGAACGTGAACCGTTTGCCGGGCTCAACGAAAATCTGCACCCGGTTGATCTGCGCGGGCGCAGAGACCGGAGAAATCAGCGCGGCTTCTGTTCCATCCACCAAAATGCTGATTTCCGGCCCGAAAAAGCCGGAATCATACAGCAGTCCAATCAGGCGACGATATTCCGCCTGTGCAGCACTCAGAATGTCGATGGTGCTGGGCGGTTCGGCATCTTCTGCACCAGTCTGCAGCGTGTTGAGCAAGGATGCCTCGCGCAAGCGCTCAGTCAGGTTTTCGTTTGGCGATGAAACATCCAGCTCGAATGCGCTGGCCGGGCCAAATCCGAGGGTTGTTACTGTCAAAACCGCCAAAAGTCGGCAGGTCGATCTTTTCATTGAACTGCTCTCCGCCCCGCGTTCGCTTTATTGCCCTTTTGCAACCCGATTACACCAGTCCGCCACCGGAAGAAAGCTTGAAGGCGCCAATAAAACAGCCCTGTGGCACGGCGGGCATCATGTCTTGACGTATCCGGCAACGACTTGAAGCAACCGGAATGCTGTGGCTGCGTCGTTCTCCACAACAGCCATGAAGTCTTCTTCGCTGATGCGCAGGCAGGTGAGTTCGGACTTCGCACGCATATCAAGTGCGCGCGGCTCGCTCCTGATCAAACCCAATTCACCGACAAGTGCACCCGAACCAACCGTTGCGATCAATTTCGGTTCCTGCCCGTCCACCGGCAGCAACAGATCCGCTTCGCCGTCGATGACCATATAGGCACCGTCGGTCGGATCGTCGTTCTTGTGGAACACATATTCGCCAGGCTGTGCGGTGTACCAGCGCGCGCCAAAGGCCAACAGCCGGAGTTGTTTGCGCTTCAGGCCAGAAAACATCGGCGTCGCGCTAAGCGCATCGACTTTGCGCGCCAGGTCTGCACCTACATCGCTGTCGGCCGCGGCGCGTTCGCCCTCGGCGCCGACCAGACGCCCTTGCTGGATCTCAAAGTGGTAATCAAAGACGGTTTCGTCATCGAACGCCTCTTTCAGGAATATCAGCGTCGTTTCGGGCAACAGCCCGCGCAGATTGGCATAGAGCGCCTCCTGGGCATCGGCATCGTAACTTGCCATGACCTGATCCATGATCAGCAGGTCAGGCCGCTTGATCGTGGCACGGCTGATGGACAGTGGTTCGGCAAACAGGGCCGGCAGGTTCGCACCGCCCAGCGCAATTGGCACGTCAAAGACAAGTTCCAGCACAAGCTGGTTCACACCCTCTGCGTCCAGCACTTCGGACACCACGCGGCGCAGATCGTCGCCGCGCGTCCCGGCACTGTCCGAAACTTTGCCACACAGGGCATTTTCCAGAACGCTCAGGCCAACAAGGTGCCCATCGGGCGTGATCGGCGCATAAAGGTCTTCCATCTGTTTTTGCAGTGCAGTCGCATGATGCTGCCGCATTTCCAGCACTTTCGTGCGCATGTCGTCAGGAAAGGCAGGCCCGATTTGTTCGGCGGTGATGCGCGATGGCACGCTCAGCAACAGCGCAAGTTCTTCATCTGAAATGTTCGTTCCAGCGGGTTTGCGGGTGACCAGGTCAAGGGCCGCGTCGTAAACGGCGATCTCCAGGCCAACCTTGCGAAACAGTGGGTGATCGGTGCCGTTTGCGCCAAAGATCTGACGCAGCAAATCGATGACGTTGCGCGAGAGTGCTTCAAGGTCGTCCGTCAGGTTGAGATCGTTCAGCAAGCGCAAGAAATCGACTTTGGCCGCCAGCCCTTCGGGGGTAATCGTGGCGCGCGGGGTGGCATACAGCAGGTTTTC
>CAYGQZ010000007.1:16276-29039 GCA_964352055.1 uncultured Rhodobacterales bacterium | reverse complement strand
TCGCGCGTAAAATCCGTCTCGTCCCGTTCTTGCACTGGGGCAAAGCGGACTGGCATCAGGACATTGCTGCCGAATGTCCCCTGAAACATGACCGGGCGCGATGTGGCATGGCCAATCCGCTTGGCAATGACAGCCTCGTGCAGTGTTTTGATGTCATGACCGGACAAGGTCACGCTGCCGCTGGTCGGCAGGGTCTCACGTGTCAGCACTTCGGCCAAAGCGCGGCGGTCTTCGTCATTCGGGGCTGTTATGCCGATGGTGGAGCCCGCAGGAAAAGTGACCGAGATGTCTTCGAGCACCGGGTTGCCGTCGCCGTCGCGCACGGTCACCTGATCCAGGACCACATCGCCGGTGAGGCGGGGGATCTCTCCTGACGGTCCGTAAATCAGCGCGTCCTCGATCATGCCATCGGGCGCAAAGCGTTCGGTGATCACTTCCCACCGCAGAGCCATGTCAGCGGACTGGTTGTAATAGGCCAGCAGCTCTTTCCAGGGGCTTGAAAGGTCCTTGTAGGCCGCGAGCGCCGCCACCAGCGCCCCGATCGTCACCTCACCCTTGATGACGAGATAACCCCCGATGGCATAGAAGAAAAATGGTGTCAGTTGGGTTATGAAGTTGTTGATAAACTTCATAAAGAATTTCTTCTGAAAGATCTCAAACCGGATGTAGAACAACCGTCCCAAACGGTCGCCGATCATGGCCATCCGGTAGCGCCAGCCGCCATTGACCCGCAAGGCCGATGCCCCTGCGGCCCCTTCGCCGATTTCAGCCGCGAGGGCACGTACCTGGATGACGCGTTTTTTGTTCAGAAGGTTGATCTGCCTTTGCAATCGCGGGATCAGCCAGGCCTGCAACGGAATCAGGGCGCAGGCCGCCAGCCCGAATGTGACGGATTGGAAAAACAAAAAGCCCAGGATCGTCAGCATCTGGCCCGCCTGCAAGACCGGTTGGGCAACGGCGTCTCCCATCAGCCCGCCCATCGGTTCACTTTCGGCAGTGACCATGCTGACCAGTTCGCCTTGGCTAGTGCGTTCGAAATAGGGCTGCGGAAAGCGCAGGATGCGCGCGATCAGCTGGTAGCGCAGCCGCCGCAACAACCGCTCGGACAGCACGCCCTTCATGGTGTTGATGCGCATTTTCATAAGGCCATGCACCAGCACTGCCAGCAGGAAAGCAAAGCAGAGCATCATCAGATATTGAATTTGTGTAAGCTCGATGCCGAATGCGTCGATCGTTGCGGTTCCTGACCCGATTGCATCGTTGATGATACGCTTGGGCAGTTCCAACGTCAGATACAACAGGGGAAACAGCGTGAGCGTGACCACCAGCAAGGTCATCTGATCCCGTTTCGAGTGGGTCCAGATAAATGCAAAGAGCGAACGTTCTATGGGACCAATCCAAACTTCAAATCCGGGCGCAACGGCCCAGCTCACATCTACCAAATCCGGTCAAGAAAAATCAATGCTTGGCGCAGGATGATTGCAGCGCGGGCAGATGCGTCTTACGGTGGCATGGTATCTTACCTAGGATCCTCTGTTGGACGACCCAATTACATTTGCGCTTGCGCTGTTGTTTTTGCTCCAAACGAAGCACCTGTTTGCTGATTTCTTTCTGCAAACGCCTCGCATGCTGCGGGATCGCGGCAAGTATGTGCACTTTGGTCGTTTGCAACATGCCGGGTTGCATGCGGTCGGATCACTGATTGCCATGGTGCTTGTCGGCGTTCCGGTCGGTCTGGCCTTCAAGGTTGCGGCGGCAGAGTGGGTTGTCCATTTCCATGTCGATTGGGCGAAAGGCCGCTGGTCTGATCATACGGGTCACGGGCCGGATCAGGCGGGGTATTGGCGCGCCTTTGGCGTGGATCAGGCCCTGCACCAGTGGACGTATATCGTCATCGTGTGGGTCGTCGTGGTCTTCTAGTGCCAAGCCATTTTGCCGGTGCGCTCAACCGGCCCTTGCAGGTTGCGTTGTTCAATGCCGAATTGACGTTGCAAACCCGGATAACGTTGCGCGCTTTTCACGGTGTCCGATGACTTTCGGCAGCTGCGAACAGGGGGGCACGCTGCCACCCGGATCTGTGTAAACCGGTCCGATCTGGCCCGATGCAGCCAATGCTCAATCCGGGCGCAAGGCCCTTTTGCATTGACAGTTTGGGCTTTGCTGGCCTTGATGGCCGCAACATCAAGGGAGGACAGAAACATGATGAAAACTCGCGCAGCCGTTGCTGTAGAAGCCGGAAAGCCGCTGGAGATCATGGAGGTCAATCTGGACGGTCCTCGCAAGGGCGAAGTTCTGGTAGAGATCAAGGCGACCGGGCTTTGTCACACGGACGAGTTCACCCGTTCGGGCGATGATCCCGAAGGTATTTTCCCGGCCATTCTCGGCCATGAGGGGGCAGGTATCGTGCTGGAAGTGGGCGAAGGCGTCACCACTCTGGAGCCGGGCGACCATGTGATCCCGCTCTATACGCCGGAATGTCGCGAGTGCGAATATTGCCTGTCCGGCAAGACCAACCTCTGCCAGAAAATCCGCATCACGCAAGGTCAGGGCCTGCTGCCCGACGGCACAACGCGGTTTTCGATGCTCGATGGAACACCGATCCATCACTACATGGGCTGCTCGACCTTTGCCAATCACACCGTGGTGCCCGAGATCGCGCTAGCCAAGGTGCGCAAGGACGCGCCGTTTGACAAGATCTGTTACATCGGGTGCGGTGTGACCACGGGCATCGGCGCCGTGATCAACACCGCCAAGGTCGAGATCGGCGCGCGCTGCGTTGTCTTCGGTCTGGGCGGCATCGGTCTGAACGTGATCCAGGGTTTGCGCCTGGCGGGCGCGGATCAGGTCGTTGGCGTCGATCTGAATGACGACAAGGCCGAGGTCGGCAAGTATTTCGGCATGACCGACTTTGTGAATCCAACCAATGTTGAAGGCGATCTGGTCGCGCATCTGGTCGAGTTGACCGGGGGCGGGGCCGACTACACCTTTGACGCAACCGGCAACACGTCCGTCATGCGCACAGCGCTTGAGGCGGCCCACAAGGGATGGGGCGAAAGCATCATCATCGGCGTGGCCCCGGCGGGTGCGGAAATCTCGACCCGACCATTCCAGCTGGTCACGGGCCGGGTCTGGCGCGGAACAGCCTTTGGCGGAGCCAAGGGGCGCACAGACGTGCCCAAGATCGTCGATTGGTACATGAACGGCAAGATCGAGATCGATCCGATGATCACGCACAAGCTGACACTGGACGAGATCAATCATGGCTTCGATCTGATGCATCAAGGCAAATCCATCCGTGCGGTGGTTGAATTCTGATCTTGTTTCGATGGGTATTTGACGCCTGAACAAATGGCCGGTCGCGACAAAAGCGGTCGGCTTTTTCTCGTGAAGGCGACTTGACGCAGCGTCTGCCTGCGGGCGCCAGTGATCTTATGGCTGCTGCGTCTTATCTTGGTCCCCAAGGATGCAGACCGGGAGTGCGCCGTGAAACTGAACGTCAACGGGACAGAACATGTCGTGGATGTCGAGGACGATATGCCCTTGCTTTGGGTTCTGCGAGACGAACTCAACATCAAAGGCGTGAAATACGGCTGTGGTGTTGCGCAATGCGGGGCTTGCACGGTCCATATGGATGGCGTTGCCGTCCGGTCCTGCCAGATACTTGCCGCAGATGTCGACGGCCCGATCACCACAATCGAAGGGCTCGGATCGCCCGACGCTCTGCACGCCCTGCAAGCAGCATGGATCGAGCATCAGGTGGCACAATGCGGGTACTGCCAATCCGGTCAGATCATGCAGGCCGCAGCGCTGCTTTCCGAAATCCCTAATCCGGGCGACACCGACATTGACGATGCAATGAGCGGCAACCTGTGCCGCTGTGGAACCTATCTTCGGATGCGCGCCGCGATCAAATCAGCCGCCGCCAATTTGCAGGACGCATAGGATGAGCCGTGCCGGAACCATAGCGCGTCGCAGCTTCCTGATCGGCTCTGCCGCTATCGCGGGCGGTGTGGCCTTTGGGTACTATGCCTACAAGACACCTGCAAAAAACCCGCTGCTGAATAATCTTGCCGACGGCGCGGCGGCTTTGACGCCATATGTCAAGATTGACGCGTCAGGCGTCACACTCATCACGCCGCACGCAGATTTCGGGCAGGGCGGTCATTCGGTGCAGGCGATGTTGATCGCCGAGGAACTGGATGTGGAGCTTGACCAGATCCGTGTGGATCCGGGCACCCCTGACCCGGCCTATTACAACACCGCCTTGGCGCCCGAGGCGGCCCCGTTTCGTCCAACGGATGATGGATTGATCGCCAATGCGACCCGTGGTGTCCTGGATGCGATGATCAAGTTGATCGGGATGCAGATCACCGGGGGCTCCACGACCGTACCCGACAGCTATGAAAAACTGCGCGTTGCCGGGGCTGTTGCGCGTGAAACGCTCAAAGCGGCGGCGGCGCAGCACAGCGGTCAGGATATTGCAACGCTCAGAACGGCCAATGGGGCCGTGATTCTGCCGGACGGAACAACGCTCGGCTATATCGACTTGGCGCCCATCGCGGCCACTCTGAAGCCCGTAGAGAATGTAAAGCTGCGAGACCCCAGCCAATGGCGTTTGATTGGCAAGTCGGTTCAACGCGTGGACATGGTTGCGAAGTCCACCGGCACCGCGACCTACGGAATTGATCTTGAGATCGCGGGTATGTTGCACGCAACTGTGCGCACCAATCCACGCCGCGGCGGTGAGATGATCGGGTTTGACGCCGAAACGGCCAAGGGCATGCGCGGTGTGGTTGATGTGGTCGAAATCACGGGCGGTGTCGCGGTCATAGCCGACAACACCTGGCGCGCGTTTCAGGCGGCCGATGCCATAGAAGTCACCTGGGGGCCAGCCCCTTACCCGGCAGATATGGACGCGCACTGGCAAGCGCTTTCCGACAGTTTCAATGATGGTCACTTGGACAGCCGCCGCCGCGATGACGGGGATGTGGAGGCTGCTCTTGCAAACGGTAACGTCATAACGGCGGAGTACCGTGCACCTTATCTCGCCCATGCTCCGCTAGAACCGCTTTCGGCCATTGTCCGGGTAAATCCGCACCGGGTGGACGTCTGGGTCGGCACCCAAATCCCGCGTTTGGTGCAGCGGTCCGTGTCGGCCATCACCGGCGTTGACGCTGACAAGGTCCATGTTCATGTCCAAATCATGGGAGGCAGCTTTGGGCATCGCCTCGAGGATCGTGTGGTCAGGGAAGCCGCCGAGATTGCCATGCAACGGCAGGGCGTCCCTATCAAGCTGACCTACAGCCGAGAAGAAGACACAATCCATGACGACACCCGCCAGATCGCCATGGCGCGCGGGCAGGGGACAGTCAGGGACGGCAAAGTCCATTCGTTTGATTTGGGGATTGCCATGCCATCCATCATGGCCAGCCAGATGGGACGACAGGGGTTCCCCTTGGCCGGGCCGGACATGCAAATTGTGGCAGGGGCATGGGAACAGCCGTTCCGCATCCCGCATTATCGCGTTTCCGGATATCGCGCGCCAGACCTCGCGCCGATTTCGTCCTGGCGGTCGGTGGGTGCATCGACCAACGGGTTCTTTCACGATGTGTTTCTGGATGAGTTGATCCATGCCGCCGGAGCAGACCCGATGGAAGAACGCCTGCGGCTTTGCTGGCACACGCCGTCTCGAAAGGTGCTCGAAGCCGTGGCAGAGATGTCCGGCTGGGGTAGCACACTGGCCGCGAACCAGGGCCGGGGCCTCGCGTTCTGTTTGTCCTTTGGTGTCCCCACGGCAGAGGTGATCGAGGTCACAAAAACGCAACGCGGCATTCGCATCGATCACGTCTGGCTGGCGGCAGAGGTGGGGCGCGTGATTGATCCGGTCAACTTTGAAAACATGGTGCAGGGCGGTGTCATCTGGGCGCTGGGGCACGCGATGAACTCCGAGATCACCTATGCTGACGGCATGGCTGAGCAACGCAACTATTACGACTTTGAAGGCATGCGGCACTATCATGCACCGCAAATCGAAGTGCGCGGGTTGGAGAATGACTCCAAGGTACGGGGCATGGGCGAGCCTATGGTGCCACCAGCCGCTGCCGCGTTGTCCAACGCGATCTTTGCAGCCACAGGCCAGCGGATCCGGGAAATGCCCATGAACAGGTTCATCGATTTCGTCTGAACCTGTCGCGCGACGTCAAAGCCCTCCCGTAAGGCGGTGCCATGCCCCGCCCAAGGCGCACCGACAGGTGCGCCTTACACATCCGTCCATCGACAGAGTTGTGCTAATATTGTATACAAAATGTGTACAAATGAGAATCGTATGTCCAAATCCACCGCGTATGAGGCGCTGACCTCAGCAATTCTGACCCTCGCACTCGCACCGGGCACCAATCTGGACGAGGCGCGCTTATGCGCTGAATTCGGCCTGTCGCGCACACCGATGCGCGAAGTGCTGCGCCAGTTGGCCGGAGAAGGCTACGTTGCATTGCGACAGAACCGGGGCGCTCAGGTCTCGGAGATGTCGCATACCTCGTTGCGGGCTTTTTTCATGGCGGCACCGATGGTTTACAGCGCGATCCTGCAGCTGGCGGCGGCCCACAGATCGGTCCGGCAGTTGGAGGATTTGAGGGCGGCGCAAGCAACCTTTTGCGCGGCACTGGAACAGGGCAGTGCTGCGAACCGGGCATTGGCCAACATTCAGTTCCACCGCGTCACCGGCGAGATGGCCGATAACATCTACCTCAGCCCAAGCTTCAACAGGTTGCTTCTGGATCATGCGCGGATTTCGATGACGTTTTACCGGCCTGTGGATGCGGATCAGGCGGCAAACATCGAATTGGCCCGCAGCCAGCACGACGCAATCATCGACGCGATCGAAAAGCGCGACGCGGCACGTGCAGGGGCGTTGGCCGAGGACCACTGGCAATTGTCGCGCCACCAGATCGAACAATTTGTAACGCCACAGGCACTTGATGTGCCGCTGGGCAAAGCCGTGTAAGGAAAGCCGCATATGACACCCCGTATGGCTTTCAGTGGAATTTACACCCCGGTCGTTACTCCGTTTTTATCGGATTATAATCCAGATTTCAATGCATTGTACCGCGTTCTTGATCATCTGATTGAAGTCGGCGTGCACGGTATCATCTCAGGCGGATCCACCGGCGAGAACTATGCCATGACAGTGGCCGAGCGGTTGGAGGTGGCACGACAGACCGTCAAAATGGTCGGCGGCCGTGTGCCTGTCATCATTGGCACAGGCGCGATGTTGCCTGCCGACTCTATCGCTTTGGCCACGGGCGCCGCAGACATGGGCGCGGATGCGGTGCTTGTTGCAACGCCGCCCTACGCTGTGCCGACGGAACGTGAAAACGCGCTCAATACGCTGGCCATCGACCGTGCGGCGGATTTGCCGGTGATGCTCTACAATTATCCGGGTCGGATGGGGGTCAACATGGGCGAGGAGTTTCTCGACCGTGTCGGGCGCAGTCGCAACATATGCGCGATCAAGGAAAGCTCTGGTGATATCAACCGGGTGCACCTTCTGGCCCGGGATTACCCGCATATCCAGATGTCGTGTGGCATGGACGATCAGGCGTTGGAGTTCTTTGCCTGGGGCGCGCAAAGCTGGGTCTGTGGCGGGTCGAATTTCCTGCCCAGGGAACACATCGCGCTTTGGAAGGCCTGTGCTGTCGAAGGCAACTTCGACAAGGGCCGCCGCATTATGTCCGCCATGATGCCTCTGATGCGGGTCCTGGAACAGGGCGGCAAGTTTGTGCAATGCATCAAACACGGCGTCACGTTTGAAGGCATTGATACCGGTGCCATCCGGCCACCGCTCAAAGCGTTGAACAAGGATGACAAGCGCGCATTGGAGCACGTCATTCGCGTCCTCAAGACCACAATCGCCGCAATCGAACAGGAGGGCTGAGCCATGTCTTTGCTGACCGCCGAGGAATATCGCGCCATCGCAGATGACTTGTCCCCTGCAACCACTGCGTTCATAGACGGTGGTTACCGACCTGCCATATCGGGCAAGACCTTTGACGGCGTGAACCCCGCGACCGGCGACGTGATTGCCAAGGTTGCCGCATGTGGCGCCGAAGATGTCGATCTGGCCGTGATCAAAGCGCGCGAAGCGTTTGAGGACGGACGGTGGTCCGGGCTTCCGCCCGCCGCGCGCAAGGATGTGCTGATCCGGCTGGCAAAACTGATGACACGGAATGCGCGCGAACTGGCCGTGTTGGAAAGCATCGACAGCGGCAAAACAATTTACGATTGCGAAACTGTTGACATTCCAGAGGCGATCAACTGCATCAAGTGGCACGCGGAAGCTATTGATAAGATATACGATTCCGTTTCACCTGCATCCAGCGATCATATGGCGCTGGTGGTTCGGGAACCCGTTGGTGTGGTCGGGTTGATCCTGCCTTGGAATTTTCCGCTGCTGATGCTGGCCTGGAAAATCGGGCCTGCCTTGGCGTCGGGCTGTTCGGTGATCGTCAAACCGGCGGAGGAAACGTCTCTGACCGCCTTGCGTGTCGCTGAACTGGCCATGGAGGCGGGCGTGCCCCGGGCCGTCCTGAATGTCGTCCCAGGCCTTGGCCCGGACGTTGGTGCGCCAATCGGGCGGCACATGGACATCGATATGGTCAGCTTTACCGGATCCACCCAAACCGGCATGAAGTTCCTGGGTTATGCTGCTGATTCCAATGCAAAAGAAGTCGTTTTGGAGATGGGTGGCAAAAACCCCTGCATCGTCATGGACGATGCCGAAAACATCGACCGCGTCGCGCAGCACGTGGTGACTGGCGCGTTTTGGAACATGGGCCAAAACTGCTCGGCCATTTCGCGATTGATCGTGCATCAGGATGTCAAAGACACACTGTTGGAGCGGATCGCCCAGCATTTGAAGCATTGGCCCATCGGAGATCCGTTGGATCCGGCGAACAGGCAAGGCGCGTTGGTCAGTTCCGATCACATGGCGAAGGTTTGCGGATATCTCGACGAGGTGCAAAACCCGTTTGTGGGCGGGACATCCAACGGACCCTTTGTCGAGCCCACGATCGTGGAGACGTCGCGGGACAACCCACTGGCGCGCGACGAAATATTTGGACCGGTGTTGGCCGTCACCACGGTCGGGTCCTTCGATGAGGCGATAGACGTTGCCAATGACACGACCTATGGTCTGTGTGCTTCGATCTTTACGTCCAATGCCAAACGCGCGATGCGCGGCGCGCGTCGCCTGCGCGCAGGTACCGTGACCGTGAACAGCTTTGGCGAAGGTGACATCTCCACCCCTTTCGGCGGCATGAAGCAATCAGGCTTTGGGGGGCGCGACAACGGGCTGCACGCGCATGACCAGTACACGCAGATCAAGACCATCTGGCTGGATCTGAGCGATGATGCCGATGAGGCGGTGGAGTGAGCTATACGGCGCGACGGCTTCCGTCGCATCGTGGGCCTGCGGCCTGGGCCGAGATTTTGCCGGAACCGCGGCACTATCCCTTGCTGCAAGATCAAATGACCGCAGATGTCGCAGTGATCGGCGCAGGTTTTGCCGGTCTCTCCGCAGCGCGACGCGTTCTGCAACTTGATCCAAAGGCGCGGGTCGTCGTGCTGGAGGCCGGGCGTATCGGGAGTGGGGCCGCAGGGCGCAACTCCGGCTTCATGATCGATCTGCCGCACGACCTTGCGTCTGATGACTACGCGGGGTCGGGCGATGATCGTGCACTCATCGCGCTCAATCGGCAGGCAATCGCATTTGCGGGGCAGGCCGTGGAAGCCTACGGCATCCGGCCGGATTTTTTTGACCGGGCGGGTAAGGTGAACGGCGCGGCATCGGCCAAAGGGGACGCGCACAATCGCAGCTATGCGGAACACTTGAACAGTCTTGGTGAAACGTCAGACTGGCTGGACGCGCAGGACATGGAAACGCTGACGGGTTCGCGCCACTACCGGTCCGGTCTGTACACTCCCGGTACGGTCATGTTGCAGCCCGCGGGCTATGTGCGCGGTTTTGCGGCAGGTTTGGCGCAAGACGCGGACGTCTTTGAAAACACGCCTGTCCTGTCGTTGCGCAAGCAAGGCGGGACATGGCAACTGAAAACGCCAAAGGGGGGCGTCACCGCAGGACGCGTCATTCTTGGGGTCAATGGGCACCTTGAAAGCTTTGGCATCGCGCGGGGCCGCCTGGTTCAACTGTTCCTCTTTGCGTCGATGACCGAGGACCTTGGACCTGCAGCGCAGGCTGCATTGGGGGGCGCGCCACGCTGGGGTGTTACCCCGTCAGATCCAATGGGGACGACGATGCGCCGCATTGATCCGGGCCAGGGTGGCCACAGGATTGTCACACGCACTGCCGCTGTCGTCCGGCCCGGACTAAAGCCTCATGCCCGCGACCTTGATCGGGCTGCGCGCATGCACCGTGCCAAATTCGCCGAGCGGTTTCCCCAGTTGAGCGGCGTGGCCCAGCAATATGCTTGGGGAGGGCACCTGTGCCTGAGCCTGAACGGCGTGGCCCACGCGCGCCAAGTCGAAGTGGGCGTCTTTAGCGCCTGCGTTCAAAATGGCTTGGGCACGGCGCGCGGCACGCTGACAGGAATTGCGGCGGCGGAGCGCGCCTGCGGTCACCGCTCGGACATCACGGATTTCTTCGATGCAGAGGCAGAGTTGAAAAGTCTTCCGCCCCAACCTTTTGCGACCATGGGTGCGAATGCATTCTTGCGCTGGAAAGAATGGCGCGCGGGGTCGGAGTAGTCAGAAAAATCAACCACGATGCGCTGATTTGTGAGACCAGTTGGCACCGAGTTTTTTTTAACATGCTCCGGCTTTTCCATAGAAAGCCGTTACTCACCCACAGGTGCCGCCGCTAGTACTCCTGGTTCAAGGCATCCGCCGCCGGGATTTCTTTTTCGCGGCGCGCGATGTAATCCCGCAGCGCTTCGTCCTTGGCGGGGTCCAGCTTTGGTTCTTCGTAAGTCTCCAACAGCGTCTTGGCGTGGTCGAGCGCGCGTTTCGTGATCTCGTGCGCGCCTTCCGCTTGCCATTGCTCAATTGAGTTGTTGTCGAGCAGGTCCGGCATGAAATACGCGGTTTGAAAGTTCTCTTGCGTGTGCGGGTGCCCAAGGTAGTGCCCGCCCGGTCCGATGTCGGGCACAGCTGCCAGCGCTGTGTCAAAGTCATCCCACCGCACACCTTCGGCCATGCGGTAGGCCATGGCGCATTGCTCGGCATCCACCATGAATTTGGCGACGGAACAGTGCATGCCCGCCTCGTTCCAGCCGGCCGCATGCCAGATGTAGTTTGCGCCCGCGTGCATGACAGCCGACAGGGTGGTGGCACTTTCATACCCGGCCTGCGCGTCAAAGGTCTTGGCCCCGCCAAGGCCGCCAGACGTCCGCCACGGTACACCGTAATGCCGTGCCATTTGCCCGATCATGAAATTCATCATCGAGATTTCCGGCGTGCCCGCCATGGGTGCGCCGGATTTCATCGACACGGTCGACAGATAGTGGCCGTAGATGGCGGGGCAGCCGTGTCGGATCACTTGGGTATAGGCCAGTGCGCTCAAGGCTTCGGCGTTCAACTGGGCCACCGAGGCCGCGACTGAGGCAGGGGTGTTTGCCCCGCCCAGCACAAAAGGCGAGCACAGAACGGGCTGATTGCGTTTGCAGAACGCCCGCATCGCCCCCAACATCGTCTCGTCCCAGACCAGTGGAGAGTTGCCGTTGCAGTTACCCGTGGTCACCGGGTTCTGCTCCATGAAGTCCTCGCCGAACAGGATGGCGCACATGTCCATGACGTCTTCGGCATTCTTTGGACTGGTCGTCATGCCCATGAAGGTCTTGTCTGAATGTTTCATCGACGAATAGGTGATGCGCAGGTGTCGCTGACTGATCGGATGATCGTAGGGCTCTACGATGTGATGCGCGCTGGAATGCAGGGCGGGCATCATGTGGCTCAGCTTGTGGAACATGGCGAGGTCGGCCAGCAACGGATTGCGGCGTTTGTCCTCAAGATCGCGCAGATACGGCGCGCCTGTCATCGGCACAAAAATGCAGTGCCGCCCGCCCAGCCGTACGTTTTTTTGCGGGTCGCGGGCGTGATAGGTGAAATCCGAAGGGACCGTGGCAATCAGGTCGCGCACCAGCCCGCGATCAAGATACACGGTTTCGCCAACAACCTTGGCCCCTGCCGCCTTCCAGTCGGCCAGTGCAATATCATCCCGAAACACGACGCCGACAGTCTCAAGGATATCCATAGATGCAGCGTCAATGCGTTCGACTTGCGACCCATCCATGATCTCGCACCACGGCAGGGTGTTCGTGAGGCCGGGCAGCATTGCGACGTTCGGTGCGCTGCGGATCGCCCGCCTGCTGGCACGCCCGCCCAAACGTGAGGCTCGTTCACCCATGACACTTCTCCTTCTGGTGCTTGTGTCATCCAGCACGATTGCCCGTTGAGCCGCCTGCTTGCGGACGAAGCGAGTTGCTTTTTTGCGACGTTTTTGCTGCGGTTGCGGTCGACCGGAATGCCGGGGGAGATCGCCTGCGCGCTGCCCGCCGAGGCTCCTTCAATGAAAACGGGAGGTTGCGGGGCAGGTCACGGACGCTGTGACGATACCATACCCAACTATACCCAAAACTTGATCCAGATATGCACCTGTGGCACAGTTTCGGTGGTGACCGCAGAACCACTGGGGGCCGAGGCGTCCTTTGTGTGACACGACTTCGAACAAGGAATGACTTATGGTAACGAT
>CAYGQZ010000007.1:14020-16176 GCA_964352055.1 uncultured Rhodobacterales bacterium | reverse complement strand
GGGCCTTTTGCAGTAAGCGCGACATGGTGGATGTTTGGCGATGCCGGAGATGACAAGCTTATTGCCGGTTCAGGCGGATGGGCCAATGCCTATGGTGGAGCTGGTGACGATATTATAATGATGTCGAGCTACGGTGGCGGCACGGCATTTGGCGGCGCAGGCAATGATCGCCTTTTTTCCGAGCGCCGGTACAAGATCAACGATGAAGTTGATTTGGGCATCGGGAAATACGGGCCCGGCGCAAATGTCACCCTGCATGGTGGGGCGGGCAACGACATCATGATTGGCTATTCAGCGAATAAGGATACGTTCGTCTTCAACCCGGGCGACGGTCGGGACGTCATAAAAAACCTGGGGACAGGTGATAGGTGGGTGAGTGACGATATAGATCTTCGCGGTTTTGGTTTTGAGATGACCGCTGAGGAGGTATATGAAACCTACGCGGTAGAGCGTAACAATCGTATCATTCTGGATTTTGGCGACGAAGGTACCCTTGTGATCAAGGACACGCCCTATGATGGCGGCACTAAAATCCTGGCTGAGGATGTGATTGATGCGCTGCTCATATAAAATCCCCGACGCAATCCGGTTGCGGTGCTGGACATTATCTTTGCGCCAATAGATTGGCTCAGGCCGACCGTACGCGTAGGTGGGCCCCTTGCCCCGCAAAGCAGCCGTCGCCTATCTCACCCGTTCAGGGGTTCATCAGACCATACAATTCAGCAGTACGGATCTGCGTAACCCGGGTGAGGCACTCGTACCATATCAGTGGCTGAAGCGTGCCACCCCCGAACGGCGCGATTTCCGCGCTGCACGTCGCATCGCGAAACGCCAGCCACTTGCGTTGTGCATCCAACAGCAATTCACCTGCGCCCAAGCTATCCATATAGCCTTTGACTTGTGGCCAGACGGCGTTGAGTTGGCCGTCCGCCTGCTGATAGACGGCTGCGGCGCAATCGTTCATCTCCATCTGGGATTGACCGGGACAGGCGGCCAATGCGGCTGATGCCGAGAAAAACAGAACAAGACTAAACACGAAACGCATCGTCGACCTCCACTTGCATGGCCGTCACAAGGCCGTTTGTCTGCATCGCCATGCCAATAACGCTCATCAACTCGCCATGCTGCGCGGGGCTCATTCCTTTTGCGGCTGCGGCGGCTGTGTGGGAATGGACGCAATAGGAGCACCCATTGGCAACAGAGACGGCGATATAGATCATCTCCTTGACCAGCGGATCAAGATCACCAGGCCCCATGACCTCCTTGAGCCTGGCCCAGGTTGCAGCCAGCAGGTCAGGATCATTGGCCAGTGCGCGCCAGAAATTGTTGATGAAGTCGCCCCCCCGCGTGGCGCGAATATCGGCGTAAACGGCCAGCACCTCTGCGCTGGCCGCCGCGTCGGAAATAAGCGGAACGGTCCCCATCAGACCATCGCAAAGATGCGCGCCGGGCCGCCTGTGCCACCCACATGGTTGGGCGCACCGACCACCAGGGTGGCTCCGGCGGCGGGCACCTGATCCAGACCGGCAAGGTTCTCGATGCCGTAGCGGCCTGCTGGCAACCACGCATAATGGGTCGCAAAGTCAGGCGAGGGGCCATTTGTCTGCATCGCCATGCCAATAACGCTCATCAACTCGCCATGCTGCGCGGGGCTCATTCCTTTTGCGGCTGCGGCGGCTGTGTGGGAATGGACGCAATAGGAGCACCCATTGGCAACAGAGACGGCGATATAGATCATCTCCTTGACCAGCGGATCAAGATCACCAGGCCCCATGACCTCCTTGAGCCTGGCCCAGGTTGCAGCCAGCAGGTCAGGATCATTGGCCAGTGCGCGCCAGAAATTGTTGATGAAGTCGCCCCCCCGCGTGGCGCGAATATCGGCGTAAACGGCCAGCACCTCTGCGCTGGCCGCCGCGTCGGAAATAAGCGGAACGGTCCCCATCAGACCATCGCAAAGATGCGCGCCGGGCCGCCTGTGCCACCCACATGGTTGGGCGCACCGACCACCAGGGTGGCTCCGGCGGCGGGCACCTGATCCAGACCGGCAAGGTTCTCGATGCCGTAGCGGCCTGCTGGCAACCACGCATAATGGGTCGCAAAGTCAGGCGAGGGGCCATGATCCAAAGACAACGTGTCAACGGCCATGGCTGCTGCGG